>VERQ01000090.1 GCA_018882565.1 Candidatus Fonsibacter sp.
CTCTTATAGTTCCTTTAATAGTACCCGAACCATCCTGAGCAAAAGCTGAAGAAACAGAGACTAGGAAACAAAAAACAATTAAATTAAGTTTTTTAAGCATGGCATTTAATTATAATTCAAAGATTGAAAATATAAACTCAATCAAGATTGCAAAATTATGTAATTTTAACTAAATGGTAAAGCATTTTTCAAAAAATAGAAGAAAGTATAATTTCAAACTTCATATTACAAACAAAGACAGTAAGTTTGTTTTTAAAAAAATCAATAATAAAATGATCGATTACAAAATATATAATATAAATAATTCCGTAATTCTTCACTCAAAACTTGTAACAGATTTTTTTTTCAATAAAAATGAAAATATATTAAACAAAATAGATTATGATCTATTTAAACAAATTAAAAATCAAAGAAGGAAACAAGAATTTTTAACAACAAGAATTTTAATCAATGAATATTTTAAAAAACAAGTGTACTTATTCTATTTAAATAGAAAACCAAAACTTTCGTCTAATTCATTTATATCAATCAGTCATAAAAACCAGGAATTAATAATTTGTTTTAATGTAACTGAAGAAATTGGAATTGACATTGAAAAAATAGATGCGAAGATTATGAAGATAAAGTCAAAGTTTTGTTTAGAAATAGAACTAAATCAGATTATAAATTTTGAAAAAACAGAATATCTGACAATGTTATGGAGTGCAAAAGAAGCTACATATAAATGTTTAGAAAATCAAAATGATATTTTTTTAACAGATATTTATGTCAAAATAATAAACTCAAAGGAAGGAATTAGTATTGTGAACAAAAAAAATTACAAATTGAATTTCATGAAAACGAAAGACAATTACATAATATGTCACGCACAAAAAGAAAATTAAAATGGATATCTTAAAAAAAATAAAAAAAAGCAAGGGAGAAGTTGCCGTTTTAATAGATCCTGAGAAAACGTTTAAAAAGGAATATATAGAAAAATTAATAAATAAAATTAATGTAAGTAATATTTCATTCATTTTCGTAGGAGGTAGCACTCTTAAGAAATTAAATTTAGATCCTATCATAAAACAAATAAAAAACATGAGTAAAGTACCTGTTATAATTTTTCCAGGGAACCATACACAAGTTTCGCCCTATGCAGATGGAATATTTTATTTGAGTTTATTAACAACAAAAAATCCACAATTTTTAATCGATGAACAAATCAAAAGTACTCCAAAGATTATCGAAAGTAATTTAGAGGTTATCCCTACTGGCTACATTCTTTTGGATGAAACAGGTAAATCTTCAACATCTAAAATCACACAAAATACAACGAATAAAACCTCTAAAAAAAAATTACTAAATTTATCGTTTACAGCAAAATTTATGGGTAAAAAAGTATTGATTATTGATAATGGAAGCGGGTCTAAAAATTCAATACAAAATATTGATTTAAAAGAAATAAAAGAAAAAACTAATTTACCAATAATTGTAGGTGGAGGAATTAAATCAACTAAAGAAATAATTAATCTTAAAAAATTAGGTTCAAACATAATTATAGTTGGAAATTTTATAGAGGAAAATCTTGATTTTTTAGATGAAATAAAAAAAATGAATCTTAACATTAATTAAACATAAAATTACCATCAAGTTAAGACTTGTTAATTTAAATTAACATAGGTTTAATATAGAAGTCGCTCACAAAAATCTTAGAATAATAAACTTTGTACCAGATAAAAAACAGGTATGAAAAAAGTAATTATTCTTTCGATTTTTAATTTATTATCGATAGTAATTTTCTCACAAAACACAATCAAGGGAATAATCAAAGATTATGACAACAAAGAAACGTTGCCAGGTGTGATGATTAAACTTGACA
>VERQ01000046.1 GCA_018882565.1 Candidatus Fonsibacter sp.
GCACAACCATGCATTATAAGAATTGGTGAATTAATATTTTTAATTTTTTTTAAACTTAAATATTTATCTTTTAATATTAAATCTACAGGTAAATATGGGTAATAAATTTTTGCGGCATCAACAATGGAAGTGTAAGGAGACTCTAAAATAATTCCTGCAAACTTTTGGTTTTGAGCAACTTCAATTGCAACGCCTGTGCCTAAAGATTCTCCATATAAAATAATTTTATTCTTTGAAATATTATTCTTTTCTAACCATTCTAAAGCGCTTCTGGCATCGCTATATAGGCCTTGTTCAGTTGGACTTCCATTATTGCCACTAAATCCTCGCCAAGAAATAATTAAGTAATTTAAATTCAGATTTTTTAATTCATTTAATTTATAAATTCTATTTCCTAATTCCCCAGCATTTCCATGAAAGAATAAAACGGTGTATTTATTCTGAGGATTTTTGTAAAACCACGCTTTTAAATTAATGCCTTCTGTAGAGGGCACGGATATTTCTTTAAAATCTACGTTTAATTTTTCACCACGTAGATAATTATTTTTGTAAGGATGGTATAAAAAATTTCTCTGAAAAATGTACATATAAGTACAAACCGAAGCATAAAGAATAGCTAATAAAAAAAAGACGTATAAAAAAATTCGTCTTAATTTCATTATCTGCTGAGTGCTTTAATAAACAAATATAAAGCACTGTGATCTAGATTAGCTCTTCCAGATTTTACTGTCTTTGCGTAAAGCTCTTGTACTTTTTTTGCAATTGGTAAATTAAGTTTATATTTTTTCGCAGTTGCAATTATATTATTCATGTCTTTAAGTTGAGTAGATGCTTTGCCGCCAGGTTTAAAATTCTTAGTTAATATTCTTAATCCATGGTTTTTAAGAATTGGACCTCCCGCAAATCCATGCAGCATAATTTCTCTTACAGCCTTAGGGTCTGCTCCTGCTGCTTCTGCTAAAATTAAAGCCTCAGATACAGCACCAATACTAATTCCAACTATTGTTTGATTTGCTAATTTTGCAACTTGTCCGCATCCCGTTTTTCCAACATAAATTGCTGTTCCCATGCTTTTAAATAATGGCATAACGGTGTTAAATATTTTTTTGTCACCACCCACCATAATTGCTAGCGTTCCCTTTTCTGCTCCTATGGTTCCTCCAGAAACAGGCGCATCTAAAAAAAATACTTTTTTCTTTTTTAAAGCTTTGCCTATTTCTAAAGCTGTATTTTGAGTTGTTGAACTCATATCAATTACAATCTGATCTTTTTTTAAATATGACTGAATTTTTTTTATAAGAATTGCTTTGCAAACATCATCGTTTGCAAGCATCGAAACGATTACTTTGGAGTTTTGAACTAAATCTTTTATATCTTTAAAAACTTTCGCACCTTTTTTTTCAAGCTCTAAAGTTTTTCCTGGAGTTCTGTTCCATACATTTAATTTAAATTTTTTAGATAAAATGTTTTTTGCCATAGGTAAACCCATTAAACCTGTGCCAATAAATCCTACTGTTTTGATTGAACTGCTCATTTAATTTTAAATAAATTTTTATTAGCTAAAATTATACCTGTTAATACAAATAAACCACCAAACCAATGAAAGCTTTGTAATTTTTCATTAAATAAAAAATAACCATATAGCGCGCTATAAATAGGCATCAAATAAACAACCAGTCCAGTTATGGAAGCCCCAACAAATTTTTGTAATTTTGAATACATTAAAAAAGCAATAATGCCTGGAAAAATTGCGGCAACAACAGTCCAAAAAATAAAATCTTTATTAAAGGAAGTTGTATAAAAAAAAACTTCTTCAACATAATACATTGGTAACAAGCAAATAACTCCAGCAATTGCCATAAGGCCAAAACGGGTTAGAAGATCAAATTTACTTTTCCAGTTCATTAAAAACACTGAATAAACTGCCCAACTAATCATTGCTCCTGAGATCCAAATATCTCCTTTGGTAAATTGTAGTCTCATTAATGTTTCAAGCTGACCTTTACAAACCACAACCATAATTCCAGATAAACATAAAATGGTTCCAAATATCTGAAGTTTGCTTAACTTTTCTTTATAAATAAAAACCGAAAGTAAAATAATAAATATAGGAGAAGCAGAATAAATAATTCCCATATTTACAACGCTAGTTGTAAGTCCACTGATGTATGGAAAAGCTCCACAAAATGCAAAACCAGTAAGACCTAGAACTAATAGTTTTGGAAATTCAATTAATACATCATTCCACTGCTTTTTAAGAGAAGGATATATGAATGGTAAAAGTATTAATGCGGCAAGAACCCATCGCCAAAAAGCAAGTGATACAGGCGGAACTAATCCTGCTGCACCGCGCGCAACAGCAATATTTCCTGTCATAAATATAGGCTGAGTAAATAAAAATAATAAAGGTAAAAAACTAACCTTTTGATCTTTCAAGATTTTTACAATGGTTGTTTAAGTATTATCTTCTGCTCTTAGATTTGCTGTTACCAGATAAAGATAACATTCTCACAAAATCATAAACCATCATAGCAACACCCACGCTAACAACTATTAATACGGGAACAGATGCTGAGAAGGAAATAATAGATGATTTTAAAACCGAATGAAGAATTGAACCTAAGTATACAATAAAACCGATTGCTCCAATTATTGCTGAAAATTTTCCAATCATATTTTTATTTATTTAATTTATTAAAGAGCCAATTAGCTGAACGCAAAAATCTAACATCGTCAAACTTCTCTCCAACTACCTGAACCCCTAGTGGCATTTTATTAGATCCCTCAAGTATTGGCAATGAAATAGATGGCATTCCTAAATAAGTCCAAATCGTACAAAACTCTGGGCTTCCTGTATGAGCTAAACCTTTTGGTGCCTCACCCGTAGTTGCAGGAGTAATAATTGCATGAAAATGATGAAAGAGCTCACTCATGTTATCGTAAATAGTTTCTATATTATCAACTGCTTCTGCATAATCTTTTGATTTATAAGATTGTCCTCTTTCAATTGCTTCTCGTAATTTTTTTCCGATTTTGTTTTTATGAGCTTCATAAAAATAAGATAAATTATGAGCCATATCTGTTTCCATAATAACTTGCTGATATTCAAAAATTTTCTCAAATGAAGAGGGATCTTGAAAATCAACAACATTTTTTTCTAATTTTTTTCTTAATTTATCAAAAGCTTTTTTTGAATCGCTATCTAAATTTTTCCACTTAGGAGTTTGTACAAAAACAAATTTTGGATCGAAGGGATGATCCTGTAAAACTGAGGATTCCATGTTTTCTGTAGGGTAAGTTCTTGTAGATTTATCTTTAGGATCTTTGCTCATTATGATTTTAGAAATTAAACCCATATCCTCAATGGTTCTTCCAAAAATACCAACTTGGTCTAATAAAAAAGACAATCTTAAAACACCGCTTCTTGAAATCAAACCATAGGAAGGTTTGTAGCCAATAACTCCACAATAAGATGCCGGTCTAATCACTGATCCATTTGTTTGAGAGCCAATGGCAACTGGCGCCATAAACGCCGCAACAGCTGCTGCTGATCCGCTTGAAGAACCGCCTGGAGTCCTTGAATAATCATGAGGATTTGTAGTTTTTCCAGGGTCAAAGTATGCAAGTTCCGTTGTTACGGTTTTGCCCATAATAATTGCACCTGCGTTTTTTAATAACTTAACAACTTCAGATTCGTAATTAGAACGCTGACCTTCCTTTATAGGAGTTCCATAGCCAGTTGGCATGTCATCGGTTTTAAAAATATCTTTTATGGCAACAGGAAGTCCGTGCAATGGTCCCAAAGGTTTTCCTGACAACCTCCAATCGTCCGCTTCCTTAGCTTTTTCTAAAAAAGATTTTTTGTCAAAAAATGCCCAAGCATGAACTTTTTTTTCAAACTCTTCTATTCTTTCTATAAAACTATTTGCTACTTCAACTGAAGAAAGTTCACTTTTTTTAACTTTGTCTATGAGTTGTTTCGCAGATAAAAGATATGATTTCATCTACTGCTTTTTTAATTTTTTTAATTAGCCGCCCTGACCAAAAAGATAGTTTGGCAACCAAGTTGATAGTCCTTGGAAATTATACAACAAAATCATTGAGAAAATTACGATATATATAAAAGGATAGCCCCCTTTAAAAATTTCCTTCAAACTTACTTTGTCGCCCTGAACTCCTTTTAAATAAAAGGCTGCCATGGCCATAGGTGGAGACAAGAAAGAAGTTTGCAAATTCAGACCAATAAGAATTCCAAAGAAATAAGGATCTATTCCATAGAATTTAACCAAAGGTAAAAATATAGGAACAAATATAATTATGATTTCAGTCCATTCTAATGGCCATCCTAATACAAAAATTAAAATCTGCGTAATAACTAAAAATTGCCAAGCCTCTAGATTTAAAGATTTAAAAAATGCTTCAAAAATGTCTTGTCCGCCAAGATAAGCAAAAACAGAAGCAAAAGATGATGATCCAACAAATAACCAAATGATCATCGTTGAAGTTCTAGCTGTTAAATAAATTGAATCTTTGAACATGTTCCAGTTCATAGTTTTGTAGAAAAAAGCAAGGCCAATTGCACCAACAGCTCCAACTGCTGCAGCTTCTGATGCTGTTGCAAGTCCACCAAGAATAGTTCCTAGAACTAAAACTATAATTAAAAATAATGGTAAAAAAGAAACTGCAAGATCTTTATAAATTTTGGCACGCGGTGGAATTTCGCTTAATTTAGGTTTTGGAGCAATTTTAGGATCTAATGTTGCCGCAACAATTACATAAACAATATAAAGTCCTGCTAACATTAAACCAGGCAGCATTGCAGCGGCAAATAATCTTAAAGGAGATAATGCTGCAACAACTGCGTACACAATAAACATAATGCTTGGTGGAATTAAAATACCAAGACATCCTCCCGCCGTCACAACACCTGATGCAAATGTCTTATTATAACCATTATTAACCATTGCAGGCCAAGCAAGTAGGCCCATTAAAGTAACAACTGCACCAACAATACCTGTTGCTGTTGAAAAAATTGCACAAGTAATTAATGAAGCAACTGCTAAACTCCCTGGTAGTTTATAAGTTGCAACTCTTATTGCGTTAAATAACCTTGCAACAATTCCAGCTTTTTCAACCACATAACCCATAAATAAAAACAGAGGTATGGCAATCAACACATGGTTTTCCATGGTCGAAAAGGCATTTTTTACAATTAAATCAAAAATTCTATTTGCAAAAACTCCTGACTCTGCAAATAATTTTGCATCAAAGAAAGCGTAGTAACCAAAAATAACCGACATCGCAAGAAGCGTAAACGCCATCGGAAATCCAAGCAAAATAATAAAAACGAAAAGACTTACTTGTAATAACCCAATCCAGTTAGCCGTTGTTAAATTTGATGCCCACTCCATTACGATACTAATCCTTTCACGTTCTCACCTTTTTGAATTTTTCTTAAAATCATTTTTTCTGTTTCTTCAACGTCATCTATTCTTTCAGGCCATTTTCCTGTTTTAATACAAATGATACATCTAAAAATTTCCGAAATACCTATAATTAATAAAAGCAACCCAGCAATTGGTATTAAGCTTTTGCTAAAGTAAACTTGAATTTGCGCTGGGCTATTCCAACTTGTTTCATGAACAATCCAAGCTTTTTGAGCATAAAAATATCCTGCATAAGTTAATGCAAAAACTCCTGGTGCATAAAAACAAATAAATAAAATTAAATCTAAAATTGCCTGTCCTTTTTCTGACAATTTATTGTAATACATATCTGCTTTAACGTGGGTCTTGGTGCTCATTGCTGAGGCTCCGCCCATCATAAATACAGCGCCGTACATTTGAATTGTAAAATCAAAAGCCCAAAGTGTTGGGGCATTAAAAAAATATCTCATGATAACTTCGTACATCACTGCTGCCGTAAGAATAAAAACACCCCAAGCAAAAGCTCTTCCTATCCAAACAACAAATTGATCGGCAAAGTTAATATAGGCTTTCAAAAAATCCCCCTTAATTTTTTAAAACTTAAGACAAACTAATTATATTAAAGAATATAGTCAAACTTTAATTATAGGGGGTTTTTACACCCCCTATAAAAAGATACTCTAAATTACCACTTTAATTTAGTTGGATCACCAAAGGCATTTGTAAAGCCAATGTTGTAATCAGGCTGGTTCATTAGAAGATATGACATAACTACTTTTGCATATTTCTTTTGAGACTCAATGATCTCTTTAAATAAAGGATCTTTTGCGCTGAATTCAGCAACAACTTTATCCCAAGATTTCATTTGTGCAGCCAAAATATCTTTTGGAGTCACAACAACTTTAACACCTGAGTCTTTTTGAAGTTTAATCAAATCATCAGCGTATCTTTTTGTCATTTTCCAATAGTTATCTGAGTTAGCAGCTTCAGCAGCAATTCTCAAAATATTTTGATGATTTTTTGATAAACTATTAAATTTTTTCTTATTAAAAGTTATCTCGAACATCTCTTGAGATTGATGGAAACTTCCTAAGTGATAAAACTTAGCAACATCTTGCATACCAAAGTTTTTATCAGATGATGGGTTGTTAAATTCCGCAGCATCGATAAGACCAGTTTTCATTCCCGGTTGGATTTCTCCACCTGGTAATTGAAGAACAGTCATACCAATTCCTTGTAGAACGTTTGTAGCTAGTCCTACTGTTCGGTATTTAAGACCTTTAATATCTGCTAAAGACTTAATTTCTTTTTTAAACCAACCAAATGGTTGAGCAGGCATTGGCATTGCAAAGAAACCAACAACATCTAATTTAGTTGCTGCTAAAGTTTTTTCATACAACGCTTGTCCACCACCATACTGAATCCATCCCATTAATTCTTGAGAAGAGAAACCATAAGAAGGTCCTGTTCCGAATAATGAAGATGATGGATTTTTTCCATACCAGTAAGCTGATACTGAGTGACCTGCGTCAACAACACCAGTGCTAACTCCGTCAGCAATCTCTGCTGTTTTTAAAACTGAGTTAACTGCTAAAACTTCTAATTTTAAAGATCCGCCAGAAAGTTCATTTACTCTCGTGCCGTAATCTTTTGCCATCTCAAAAAATGGGTCTGCATCTGCAGGGCCCCAAGCTGTTTGCATTTTAAGAGTGACAGTTCCTTGCGCAACCGAAATATTTGGCATTGCAAGAGAAGCAGCGGCAACAGCACCTGTAGCTGCGGCAGCTTTGAAAAACTTACGTCTTGAAGTTTTTTTAGACTCCAATGACGTAACTTCGTTTTTTAGTTTTGTCATTTATTTTCCCTTATTTAGTTAATTAACTGAAGATGATTAAACCAAAAATAACCTGTGCAGTCTTTAAAAAAAAAATGTGCAAATTCATATGAATCTTATAAAAAAAACAACCTTCGATTGTAATAATTTTAAATATTTAATTTATTTCATTCTGATAAATGAATAGACAGATAAATAAAATTTTATGAACCAAGAAATTATAATTTTAATAAAAATTATTTTAATTGATCTCGTACTTTCTGCTGACAACGCCATCGTCATAGGTATGACAGCGTCACAATTTAACGATCAAATTAGAAAAAAAGTATTAATTTACGGAACCATTGCCGCTGTAATATGTAGAATTGTTTTTGCTGGAGCCACAGCTTTTTTATTAAAAATACACGGAATAAAAACCTTTGGAGCTCTGCTGCTTCTTTGGGTCGTATATAAATTATATGTCGATATTATAAAACCTAATGAAGAGGATAATGAGGGAAGAGTTCAGCTAGATGAAAAAAAGAAAAATACATTTAGCGCAGCAGTAATAACAATACTTGTTGCTGACATTTCTCTAAGTCTAGATAATGTAATAGCTGTTGCAGGTGCTGCGGGAAATCATTATGCAATGCTAGTTTTTGGTCTGGTATTGTCTATAATTTTAATGGCGACTATGGCCAATTTTATCTCGCTTTACGTAAAAAAATATAAATGGATTGGTTGGTTAGGTTTAGCTGCAATATTATGGGTTGCTGGAGATCTTTTGTAT
>VERQ01000091.1 GCA_018882565.1 Candidatus Fonsibacter sp.
TAATAAATCTGAATTTGAAGATCTAAAAAAAAATATTAAAATTGAAAAAATTGTAGCAGGAGGTTCTGTTGCAAATACTATGGCCGGGATTGCTCATATTAAAGGAAATTCTTCTTTTATTGGAAAAATTAACTCTGATAACTTTGGAGAAATGTACAGAAAAAGTCTTCAAGATATAAATGTAAATTTTTCTTATCTTGAGAAAAATGAAGACTTATCTACGGGAGCTTCTATCATATTAATTACCCCAGATTCTGAAAGAACTATGTGTACCTATCTTGGAATATCTTCGCATCTTTCAGCCAATGACATAAATGAGAATAATATTGTAAATCATGAATTAATTTTTTTAGAAGGATACCTTTGGGACAAAGGAATAAGCGAAAATATGTTTAAACATGCAATAAGCATAGCAAAGAAGAATAAGATCAAAATTGCAATGAGTTTATCTGATATTTTTTGCGTAACCAGACATAAACAAGACTTTTATAACCTACTTAACAATGACCTAGATATATTAATAGGAAACGAAAATGAAATAAATGAATTAGCTAATAAAAAAAATTTATTGGATTCTATAAATCAATTAAAAGAATTAAATAAATTAATAGTAATTACAAGAAGTGAGAACGGAAGCATGGCTATTAAAAATAACGAAATTATAAATTGCAATAGCACAAAGGTTAATAAAGTATTAGATCTAACAGGCGCTGGAGATTTATTTGCCGCAGGATTTTTAAAAGAATATTTGGATAACTCTGATATAAAAAAATGTCTAGAAACTGGATCAATACTTGCTTCTAAAGTAATTCAAAAAATTGGAGCAAGATTAGAATAGACAATTTATTTAGACAAATAATATAGAGAATTCTTCTCTATAATAAATTTACTATCCTTAAAAAACTTATTTATTTTTTTTCTCAAACGATGCAAATGAGTTTCAAAAGCATGGCTCTCTAAATCTGAGCTACGATTCCATATATTTTTTAATAAAAAAGATTTTTCTAAACCATTATTTTTATTTAAGACCAATATTAATTCCAATTCTTTCTCTGTAAGTTTCGCTTTAATTTTATTTTTTGTAATAACTCTTTGATTTGAATCTATTTCATAATCATTAATGATAATCTTAGATTTTTTAAAAAAATTATACTTTGTTAATAAGATATTTAATATTTCTCTAAAAGATAAAATTTCTATTGGTGTGAGTAGAGAAACGTGAAAATCTAATAAAGTTAGTTTATTCTTTATTAAAAAATCTTTATTATTTAAAAAAAAAATAGTTGGTATATTTTCTAAAAAAAATTTTTTAATCTCTGCTAATTGTAATTTTTCAACAAAAATAATTCTAACTAAAAAATCCTTGTTATTATATTTTAAATTTTTATCGGAAGTAATACTGTAATTAAAATCTAATTCATTTAATAAATCAGAAAAAGATTTAGAACCAATGATATGAAGATGAATATTATTCATAAATAAATGTATAATACATTTAATATGATTATTGTAAAAAAATCTGGATATTTAAAATATAAAAATCTTAAATTCCGTTGTGCTTTAGGAAAAGGAGGGGTGAAGAAAAAGACAATGGAAGGCGATAATATAACTCCTAAAGGAATATTTAAAATAATTAAAATATATTACCGGCCGGATAAAATTAAAAAAATCAAAACTTTAATTAAAAAAATTAAAATAAAAAAGAATATGGGATGGTGCGATGATCCCAGTAGTCGTTTTTATAACAAACTGGTAAATCTACCAACTAAGTATAC
>VERQ01000047.1 GCA_018882565.1 Candidatus Fonsibacter sp.
GTATTGCGGATAGGAATTGCCTTTTTGGCTGGGTTTATTTTGCATAGAATTTATTTCTATTTTGGATTTTTACAGGAAAAATTTACCTTAGTTTTAGAACAACGCGTTGTTCCAACTGATTATTATTCTTGGATGTTAGGACAGGTTGAAAATCTAATTTATATATTTTGTATTATTTGTATTTTAGTTTTTTCTTTAAATCTTTTAAAAAAAATTGGTGTTGAAAATTTAATCAAAAGACTTCTTGCAAATCCATTAAAGTTAATGGGGATCAGTTCTAGTGCAATCAATATCATTATTGTTGGTTTAACCATTGGGCTTCAATTTGGAGGGGGATTGTTAATTAAAGAAGCAAAATCAGGATCAATTAACAAACAAAGCATTCTACTTTCTTTATCTTTATTAAATTTAGTACATGCTGTTATTGAAGATAGCATCTTGATGATTATAATTGGAGGTCACATTTCTGGAGTGTTATTTTTTAGAGTAATTTTTTCTTTATTAATTGTTTTTCTAATACTCTTTTTATACAAAAAATTTCAGGGTCTATTTAATAAACTTGTTTTTGTTAAGATTTAAATTTAGACGCGCAAAAAGTTGCAATTAACCCAGCTACACCTAAGAACGAAAATGCAAAAATCCAATTTGTTTCTGAATTGATAGGCTGGTGATTATTTGTAATATCAATAATAAATCCAAAGACAGCAGGCGTTATAGATCCAAATCCAATTCCTAAAATAGAACGATAAGCAACAGTTCTACCCACACAATATTTAGGCGTACTCTCTGTTAAAGCGGCAGTCAAAACACCAGAATCTCCAATTGCAAAAAAACTGTAAAAAATAGAAATTATAACAATTAAAAACAAATCTAATTCTGCTGTCCAGCCAATTAAAAAAGATAAAATTGCGCTAAATAATGAAAAAGAAACTAAAATTTTTTTTCTTCCTAAATTATCAGAAAGATATCCTGCAATTACAGATGAGAAAACACCAGATAAATGAATTGCAAACCCAATAATAATACCAACGCCTACAGTAGTGATAGATACTTTGTTTACAATTATAACACTTAAAAAAACTGGCAGCCAAGACCACAGACCAAATAGTTCGATAGCATGAGCGGTATATCCTGTTATTAAAAATTTTGTTTTGGTATTTTGATTTAAAGAAAATTTTTTATTTAATTCTGAAAATTTATATTTTTTTAAAAAATCTTCATATACGGCAGTTAAAAGAAAAACTGCTCCAACAAGACTAATTAAAGATGCAGTTAAAAAACTTATTTTATAACCATAGTTAGTTGTAATAACATAGCTCAAAGACAAAGATATTGCATAACCAAAGGATTGACTGCCAAGCATTACACCCATGGCAGCACCTTTGTTTTTTGATTTAAATTTTTCAGACACTAAGAGTATAGAGGGTCCATAGATTCCCCCTTGAGCAAAACCAATAAAAAAATTAATAAAACTTGCCGTCCAAAAATCTTTAGCAATTAAATAAAAAACAAAACTGGATAAAAAATTTATAATTAAATAAATAGAAAGAATTCTATTTGGATTATAAAAATCTGAACAATATGAACTTATAAATAGAGCAATAGCAAACCCTATAACTAAAGAAGTTTGTATTAAACCAGCCTCTGTCGCAGATAATTCCCACACAGTAATTAACTGTTGAATAGAACCAACGTACATAAAAAACGTTAAAGCAGATAATATTCTGCCTATGGCAATAAGTTTTAGCCAATTCCAATTGTTTGTTTGCATGAATAAATTCCTATGATTATTTAATTAAAAAAAATAAAATAAGATATTAGATTTTAGTTTTTCTATTATTTAAGCGCCCGTAGTTCAATTGGATAGAATGCCAGACTACGAATCTGGAGGTTGGAAGTTCGACTCTTTCCGGGCGCACCATATATTTTAATGTGTTTAAGGTTTAAGTTTAAATTTTATACATATTTGTTCGTTGATCTTGATTATCAAGAGAGATATACAATTTGCAAATGAGAGTTTCTAGAAATTCAAGATTAATTATTCCTTACTTAGAAAGATTTTACAATTCAACTTCATATTATTCTTATTCATTAATTCGATTTGTGGCTGGGGCGATGATGATACCTCATGGCTATAGTAAATTATTTGTTAATTTAGATGGTACAGTTGATTTTTTTAAAAGTGTTCAATTAGAACCTGCTTATCCTTTAGCAATCTACATTGGTATTTTAGAATTTTTCGGTGGAATATTTTTAGCATTAGGTTTTTTAACAAGATTTGTTGCAGTTCAACTAATAGGCCTTTTAGCAGTTGCAACTTTTTACATTCATTTAAAAAATGGTTTTCTTTGGGTTAAAGGTGGGTATGAATATCCATTGTTCTGGTTAGTAATAATGTTTGCAATATTTTTTAAAGGCGGAGGCAGAGCCTCAATAGATAGTTCTTTACCAAAAGAGTTTTAATCTGTGTTTAGATATTTAAATAATCTTCCCTTAAACAAAGCAGTCATTGTATTTTTAGTTCTTATTGCTGCTGTGATATTATTGATCAGCTTGTACGTTTAATTCTTCTTTCACTAAAAGATTAATCATTTTTTTTGTACTTTTAATTTGTGCTGGTAAATAACCTAGAAATTCACCATCATACTGCACGGGAGTTTTAGTTTTAGAACTTATAAAAATATCATCACTTTTTATTTTAATAAGTTTATTACTTTTTTTTAATTCCTTATTTAAAAGAAGAGAAAAGAAATAGCATAAAAAATTTAATCTTGTTAAGTTGAAAAATAGATAAGCAATTATTTTTTTATCAAAAATATTTTTTATTTTTGATAATTTAAATGCACCGCCATAATGCATTGCATTTGTTACAATGATCCAGTTTGCTTTATATATTTTGTTATTAGCAAGTATTTTTAATTCATTTTTCTTAAAAACGATTAACTTTAAACTGGAAACAATAAAAAATAATAATTTTTTAAATATATTTTTTAATGTTAAAGATGATTGAACAGCTTCTACAATTTCAGCATCATAACCAGCGCTTGCCATCAAAATAAAATTTTTGTTATTTACATTAGGCACATAAACTTTTTTGGTTTTATTAGATAAAATAATTCGAGATATTTCTTCTGCACTTCCATGAATTCCAGCTTCTAAAGCTAAAATATTAGCAGTACCAAATGGGATTATCGCAAGTGGTTTTTTATCATTCATTCCATTAACAACTTCATTAATGGTACCATCTCCTCCAGCCGCAACAATAATATCAAATTTATTGATATTTACTTTACAAAGAACAGTCGCGTGACCTGCTTTTTCAGTTTTAAAAATTTCAACATTGTTCTCTTTAGATAAAATTTTATAAATTTTATTTAATTTATATTTTTTTAAGAAACTAATTTTTGCATTGCAGATGATGCAGATTTTTTTCATATAAATCTTTCTAAATAATTATTATTCGATAAGATATAAAAAAAATATGTTAAAAATTATATCCACTATTGGTTTTTTAGTTACTTTAGTATTATTCTTAAATTCTGATATCACCGTTGAAATTCTCTTTGTTATCAACATCTTTTTCATAATAACATTTTTTTATAAACCAATATCTACAACAAGATCTTTTCAAAAAAATAATACAGAGATTTCAGGTGATAGACTCACCAAAAATGATCTTCAGGAACTGTTTATCAATCAATTAGAGGACATAATCATTATTTTAAATAAATTTAATATTATTACTTATAGTAATAAAGCTGCGGTAGAAAATTTCGGATCTAATATTGAAGGAAAACATATCGGTAGCGAGATAAGAATACCAGAATTATTAGATGCTATTGATAATAATAAAATTGATAAAGAATTAAAAAAAATTGATATTGAATTAAAAATTCCAGTTTTTAAATTTTATAAAATTAGTATTGCTTCTATCAAGTCTGATCACACTTTAGTTATTATTAGAGATTTTACTGAAATGAGGAAAAGTCAAAATATGAGATCTGATTTTATTGCAAATGCAAGTCACGAACTTAGAACCCCGCTTGTATCTTTAAAAGGATTTTTAGAAACTATTACCGATTCAGCAAAAGATGATCCAAAATCGCAAAAAAAATTTTTAGAAATTATGAAATCAGAAGCTAATAAAATGGAAGTTTTAATTGAAGATTTAATGTTGCTAAGCAGAATTGAACTGCAAGAACACATAAGATTAAAAGATAAAGTCGATATTAATGAAGTAATCGAAAATGTCATCTTGTTAAATTCTAAAAAGATTAGTGAGAAAAAACTTAATGTTAATTTAAATATAAAAGAAAAAGAAAGGTTTGTTATTGGAGATAAAGAAAAATTATCAGCAGTATTTTTGAACCTTTTAGACAATGCAATTAAATATAGTGGAAATTCAAAGTCTGTTAAGATTGAAAGCTTCGAAAATACAAGCGGTTTAAAAAATTATACTTCAATCTCAGTTATTGACGAAGGATTTGGAATAGCACCAGAGGACATACACAGAATTACAGAAAGATTTTTTAGAACTGAGAACGCTAAAAAATTAAAAATTGAAGGCACTGGATTAGGTCTGGCCATTACAAAACATATAATAAATCAACATCGTGGAGAGTTAAAAATCACAAGCAAGTTCGGAAAAGGTAGCGAATTTATTGTAAGCTTGCCCAAACATTAGTTTATTTGAAGTTATTTTCTAATTTAAGAAAGATTATTCAACTAAAAGGTTAACTTTGTAACAAAAGTGTCATCTAAGTGTAATAATTTAATCAATTAATAAGAATAATAGTGCCAAGTAATTTAACAATTAAGGAAAAATATGAATAAATTAAAAATAATATTAATCACTGTAGTTGGCATTATGATTACATCTTATGCTGTTGCACGTGATCAAATAAAAATAGTTGGATCTTCAACTGTTTATCCATACTCAACTGTAGTTGCTGAAAGATTTGGCAAACAAGGGAAATTCAAAACTCCAGTTGTTGAAAGCACAGGAACAGGCGGCGGTTTTAAATCTTTTTGTAGTGGAGTTGGAGTACAACATCCTGATATGACAGGAGCATCAAGAGCAATAAAAAAAGATGAAGCAGAGCTTTGTATTAAAAATGGCGTAACAGAAATTATTGAATTACCAATTGGAAATGACGGTTTAACATTTGCTCATCCAGTTAAGGGAAAAGATTCTAATTTCACTACAGCTCAACTTTGGAAAGCTATAGCACATGATGTTGTGGTTGATGGAAAATTAGTAAAAAATCCATACAAAAAGTGGAATGAAATAGACAAGTCTTTACCAGCTGCGAAAATTGAAATCTTAGTTGCCCCACCAACATCCGGTACACGTGATGCTTGGGATGAATTAGTAATGAGCAAAGGTTGTGACCCTGAGTTTATGAAGCTTACAGATAAAAAGAACTGTACCAAATATAGAGAAGATGGTGCTGTAATTGAAGCTGGAGAAAACGATACTTTAATAGTTCAGAAATTAACTTCCACTCCAAATGCATTCGGTTATTTTGGATACAGTTATTTAGTTGCAAACAAAGATAAGATTAAAGCTGCAAAAATTAACGGAATTGCTCCATCAGTTGAAGGTATACAAAAATATACTTACCCTGTTGCGAGACCATTATTTTTATATGCAAAAAAAGCTCATGCTAATGTAATTCCAGGATTTAAAGAATTTTTAGCAGAATATACTGGAAAGACAGCAGTTGGAGCTACTGGTTATCTTTTTAAAGTTGGTTTAGTTCCAAACTCTAAAGAAACAGAAGATAAGGTAAGAGAAGTTGCTACTAAATTAGTAGCGATGAAGAACTAAAGTTTAGTTAGGTTAATTTAATTTAGAGCCGAAATTATTTTCGGCTCTAAAAAAAAGGTCGACGATATATAAAATGTAAATCATATCTATGAATATTGTCATCCTATCTTTAATTGTCATTTTTAGTTTATCTTGTTATTTTTTTGGAAAATCTAAGATTTTAAAACAAATAAAAATAAGTAAAAAAAAGTTTCATTCTTTACCAGAATATTATGGTTACTATTTAGCAGCTTGGTGTGGTTTACCAGCATTAATAATATTATTTTTTTGGTCTTTATCTGAGTTGTACATCGTAAAAATTTTAATTTTATCTGATTTTAGAACAGACCCTACAATTGATAACAATAAATTAAATTTAATATTTTCACAAATTAAGGCAATTGCTGAAAACAAATTTTCAGGAAATATTCCTCAGAACCTAATACCTTATGCTGAGAAATTTTTAAGTCTTAATAAAATTTTAGAATTATCTAAGTTCGCTGTTATTTTTAGCGCAATAATATTTTCTTTATCTTTTGCTTACAGTCAAATCTTAAAAAATATCAAAGCAAGAGAAAGTGTAGAAAAAGTAATAAGAGTTGTGATGTTTTTATGTGCCGCTATTGCAGTTTTTACAACACTTGGCATTGTACTTTCTTTACTTTTTGAAAGTATAAAATTTTTTACAGCAGTATCTATTTTTGATTTTATCACAGGTACAAATTGGGCTCCAGGTCGAGCATTTGTAAGAGACGCTTCAGTTCAAACCACAGATGTTGAAAATGTATTTGGAGCGGTACCTTTGTTTTGGGGAACTTTTTTTATAGCAATGATCGCAATGTGCGTTGCAGTTCCAATTGGACTTTTTTCTGGAATATATATGGCCGAGTACGCTTCTAGTAAAATTAGAAAAATTGCAAAACCGTTGATCGAAGTGTTAGCCGGAATTCCAACAGTTGTTTACGGTTTTTTTGCAGCATTAACAGTTGGTCCTTTTTTTAGAACTATTGGAGAAGGAGTTGGTTTAAATGTATCTTCAGAAAGCGCGTTAGCAGCTGGGATGGTAATGGGAGTTATGATTATTCCGTATGTCAGCAGTCTTTCAGAGGATGCTATGCGTGCAGTTCCTGTAAATTTAAGAGAGGGAAGTCTGGCTCTTGGGGCATCTAATTTTCAAACTTCATTTCATGTTATTTTACCTTCGGCATTTTCAGGAATTGCTTCAGCTTATGTGTTAGGTATTTCAAGAGCTCTTGGTGAGACTATGGTAGTTGCTATAGCGGCAGGACTTCAACCTAAGATAACAATTAATCCTTTTGACTCTGTTCAAACTTTAACTGCATTTATAGTTCAAGTTAGTCAAGGCGATCTTCCTCACGGTTCTGTCGGATTCAAAACAATTTATGTTGCAGGATCTGTTTTGTTGATTTTTACACTTGTCTTCAATCTTATTGGCCAACGAATCCGCAGCCAAATGGAGTCAAAACGATGAACCAACAAGTGAATCGCCTAAAACGACAAGATTCTTTTTTTTGGTTTGTTGGTTTAGTGACCTTAGTATTTGCCCTAGTAACTTTATTAAGTCTTATAGTAG
>VERQ01000092.1 GCA_018882565.1 Candidatus Fonsibacter sp.
CATATTTACTTAGAAATATCGCATATTTTTCTTGTAGTTCTTTAAGTAAAAAAGTCTTTTGAGTAAATTCCTTTTTTATATCCTCTTTATTAAAAGAGGATAAACTTTCATGATCTTTATTGATTAGACTATATAAATTTTCGATATTTTTAGATGTTTCTTCAAAACTAATTAGAACATTTCTTAAATTTTCTTTAACTTTTTGAGGTCCAACGTTTTCAAAATTATTTATAGTGTCATTTAATATTCTAGACTGCTCATTACTAAAATTTTTAAAATAATTTAAATAATTATTAATAGCATTTTTATTTTCGGAATTTCCAATATTTGCGAATATTTTTTCTGATAGATTCTCAAGTGCTTTTTGTTCAAGATTTAATTCTTCTGAGATTTTTTTAAAGTCGTCATTAGTTTTATTTTCAATTTCATAATAGGTTTTTTCAAACTCTAGTATTTCACTTTTCTCGTCAGTTAATCGCTTAATATTAGAATTGGCATTGTTAATGTTAATATTTTCGCTCTGTAAGTCTTCGTTAGCATTTTTTAGATCAATTCTAAGTTTTTCTGATTCTTCTTTAGTTCTTTGTTCTTGTTTAAATAAATCTTCATATTCCAAGTTTAACCTTTGTAATTTACTTGTGATTTCTGCAAAATCATTTCTTAGAGGCTTAATTCTTTTGTTTTCACTTTCCAATAATTCACTGCTATAATTTTTTTCAATTGTTACCGCGCTAATATCATCATCAATTTCGTTTAATCCTTCCTGACTTTCTTTGAGTTCTTTATTAATTTCTTGAATTTTTAAATAAGAGAGCAATGCTTCACTTTTTTTAATATCATTTGATATTGTTTTATATCTTGAGGCCTCTTCCGCTTGTTTTAATAAATTTTTTAACTGAAGTTCAATTTGCTTCATTATGTCGTCTGCTTTTTTAAGATTATTTTCAGCGGCATTTAATCTTAGCTCAGCTTCATGTCTTCTAGCGTGAAGTCCTCCAATACCAGCAGCCTCTTCTAATATTGCTCTTCTATCTGTAGGCTTTGCAGTAATTAAAGAACCAACTTTTCCCTGACTTACCATTGACGGAGAGTGAGCTCCGGTAGAAAGGTCTGCAAATAATATTTGTACGTCTCTTGCCCGAACTTCTTTTCCATTAATGTAGTAACTTGAGCCTTTGTCTTTTTCTATTCTTCTTTTCACTTCTATTTCTGGAGTATCTCTAAATTGAGGAATATTTTCGTTATTTTCTAGAAGAATATTAACCTCAGCAATATTTTTAGAAGGGCGGTTTGATGTTCCAGAAAATATTACATCCTCCATGCCGCTACCTCTCAGGCTTTTTGCGGAAGTTTCTCCCATACACCATCTTAAAGCTTCGACAATATTTGATTTTCCACAACCATTTGGCCCAACAATTCCTGTAAGGCCATCCTCAATTAGTAAATGAGTTCTATCGGCAAATGATTTGAAACCAACTATTTCTAGTTTTTTAAATTTCATTTTAATTTTTTAGATATTTCTTTTGATAAATTTTCAAAAGTAAGATTTCCCTCAAATTTTTTTTCATTAATAATAATAGTAGGAGTAGAGTTAATAGAATATTTTTTTTGACCATCAATTCTATCGTTTAATATTTTTTCCTCCAATTTTTGATCCTTTAAACAG
>VERQ01000093.1 GCA_018882565.1 Candidatus Fonsibacter sp.
CCATAATATTAACCGTCCTTTTAATAAACACCCCGATATTATCGGGGTGTTTTTAATTTATTAATTATTTTTGAATTTTAGACCAAACGTTTTTAGCGATATAGTCGGTAACATTTGCAGGCAAAGGAACATACTCTAAGCTTTCAGCAGCTTTTCCTCCGTTCTTAAATGCCCATTCAAAAAATTTTAAGGTCTCATTAGACTTTGTTTTGTCTACAGGATTTTTGTACATCAGTATAAAAGATGCTGATGTTATTGGCCAAGATTTCTCTCCTTTTTGATTATTCAAAGAAATCCCCATCCCAGGAACACTTGTCCAATCAGCTCCTGCTGCTGCTGCCTTGAAAGACTCAAGGCTTGGAGCAACAAATTTTCCATCAAAATTTTTCATATTAATATGTGGAATATTGTTAAGTTTTGCATAAGCAAATTCCACATAACCAATTGAACCTTTAACTCGAGTTACATTTGCAGCAACACCTTCATTTCCTTTTCCACCAATTGTAGATTTTGCTGGCCAGTTCACTGTGTTTGCCGTTCCAACTTTTTCTTTCCACGCTGGACTTACTTTAGATAAATAGTCTGTAAATACATTTGTAGTTCCAGATCCATCTGAACGAGTTACAACTGTGATTTCTGAGTCAGGTAATTTTTTCCCTGTATTCAAATCCACAATTCTTTTATCACTCCACTTAGTAATATCTCCTAAAAAAATAGAAGCTAATGTAGGTCCGTCTATTCTAAGTTCTCCTGGTTTGAAACCTTCAAGATTTATAACTGGAACAACTGCGCCAATAATTTCTGGGAACTGAACCATTCCATCTTTTTCAAGATCTTCACCTTTTAAAGGAGCATCTGTTGCACCAAAATCAACTGTTTTTTCTCTAATTTGTTTAACGCCACCACTTGAACCAATTGATGCATAATTGATACTATTACCAGAAATTTTTTTATATTCTTCTGACCATTTACTAATTAGTGGAGCTACGAAAGTTGCTCCCGCCCCAGTAATAGTAATTTCTTTTGCATAAACAAATGTTGAAAATAACAATGTTGCAATAAAAGTTACTAAAAAGTTTTTTTTTTTCATGTTTGTCCTTTTTTAAATTATTAAAACTGGCGGACTTATATTCTATTAATTGACCAATTATGTTTCAGATTTGTTAAAGATTTGTGACAAAAAGTAACTTTTTAGTTGCAGAATTATTAAGAAACTAGAGGTAATAATACTGTAAATTCGCTGCCATTTCCTTCTTTACTAGAAATTTTAAGCTCACCTTTGTGCTGATTTAATATATGTTTTGTAATTGCGAGCCCTAATCCTGTTCCTTCTATTTTTAATTTTTTAATATTATCTGCTCTAAAAAATCTCTCTGTAATTCTATGTATGTCTTCCGGCGCTATTCCAAATCCTTCATCGATAACGGAGATTGAAGTGTAATTTTTTAAATTACTTTTATTTTCAGAGCTTTTAATCTTAATAGATTTTGAGTTATTGCTATACTTAATTGCATTATCTAGTAAATTTAAAAATACTGCTGATAATTTCTCTTTGTCCCCAA
Source organism: Candidatus Fonsibacter sp. (assembly GCA_018882565.1). GTDB lineage: Bacteria > Pseudomonadota > Alphaproteobacteria > Pelagibacterales > Pelagibacteraceae > Fontibacterium > Fontibacterium medardense. The sequence continues at coordinate 1,563 of VERQ01000093.1, forward strand.
TAACAAATCTTTCTTTTTCTTTTATATTTAAATTAACATTAATTTTTTTCTCACTAATCTTTTTAGAATTTAATAAGATGACATTTTCGATTACTTCTTTAA
>VERQ01000094.1 GCA_018882565.1 Candidatus Fonsibacter sp.
TTTTTAGATTCATCCGAAATAGGTGGTTTTCTAACAATATGTCCTATTTCTAATTCAGAATTTATTAAAGGTAAGCTATCTATTGGTAAGGTGTTAAAAAACATTCTCACTTCACCTGGAGTAAGTTTGGTTTCGCCTGTTACTTTTTGTTGCATTTTTTGAGCCATTAATTGATTTTTCACATCGTCTCTTAACTCATCTTTAAATACACTAATTCTTTTTCCGTAAAATGCTTCAAACTTCTCTTCACTTCCCAACATACCTACATAGTATTGAATACGTCTGTTTAATTCTCCGTCAACCTCAGCATCTGCCACTACAATACTATCTCTATCTGCTTGAGATAGAAGTAATTTTTGGAATAGTAAATCTTCAAAAATTTTACATCTATCTTCTTGAGTAATTTCTTTATTTCCTCTTTGCTCTTTTTGTTGCAATAAATTGGTCTCCACTTCCGAAAGAAGAAGTGGGTTTTTTCCAACAATAGCAGTAACCTTATCTAATATCTGAGGTTGAGCATTTGATAAAATTGCTAGTAATAAAAAGGCAATAACAAGTTTTAAGTTCATTTTACTAAGTTAATTATATATTTCTAATTCCTTATTTGTTTTAGCTTTATCAAAGAAGTCTTTTTTGATAGTTGATATTAATCTTTGTTTACGTTGATTAATCAACATGTTCTTGATATTATTTTTCTCGAAGTTCAGAGGAGAAAGTGTGTTTTTTGACTTGACTTCGATGATTTTTAAAAAATAGAAACTTCTTTCGTCGGTAAATTCAAATGTTTTTCCATCTTGAATATTATACTCAGGAACCTCTTTAAGTTGGTTTATTTCTTTTTTTAAATCCTCAAACATTAGCCAAGTATTATCGTTCATAAAATAATTATTGGCATACTGAATACACATGCTTTTTAATTGCTCAGCATCTTTGGGATTATTTGAATAACATAATTTTTTTAGCTTATCTAGGTTCGGAATATTTATCGGTGTTTTTACATACAATACTTTTACGATATTGTTTTTTAGTACAAAATTTTGTGAATTTGCATTATAATAGTCTTCAATTTGAGATGATGTGACGTTAGTATCTAATTTCTCTGCTATCAATTTTTCTTGAAATTTATAAGATATTAATTCTTTTTTATAGCGCTCCAGCTCTTCACTAATATCAGATTCTTCTTCTGATAGATAATTAACCGCTTGTTGGTAAAATATTTCATTATTTGCCCACTTATTAATATATGTTTGAATAAAGGCTGAGCTATCAGGCTTTGATAACCCTTTTGGAACTAAATTTTTTAAATCATCGATATATAAATAATCTGAATTAACTTTTGCAATTGCTTTGCTCGCATTATCTTTTTTCGTAGATGATTTATTGCAAGATGATTCCATTAGAGCAATTTGCACTAATAACAGTATGATGAGGATATTTTTAGGAGAATACAACCTGTAATTATAAAACAAAAAGGCTGTATCATTTAGCTACAGCCTTTTGTTATTAGTGTTTTTTTATTACTTAACGGTGTTTAAAACATCTTCGTTAACTTTAACTGAATATTTATTTTTAAGATAAGATAACCATTCTTTTTCTAAATAATTTTGATAATCAGCAGTAATCATTCCTTTTGCC
>VERQ01000048.1 GCA_018882565.1 Candidatus Fonsibacter sp.
TTATAATTCAGGAAGAAAAGACGCAAAAAAAGGAAGAGCCAAAGAAAGAAGTTAAAGAAAATAAAATTCCTGAAAAAAAACAAGAAACAATTAAACCACAAGAAACTACTAAGCCTAAAGAAACAAAAGAAGTTAAAAAAAAGGACATTGAAAAAACTGAAGTAACTAAAGAAATCGTTCCTAAGATAAAGCCTAGTGACTTTAAAAATTTTACACCCGAACAAAAAGGGCCTTTATTGACAAAAACTCTCAGTGATAAAGATTTTGAAATAACAAAAGTAGTTTTTGATTATGTTGATAGAAAGCAATGGAGATTAGCGTTATCAGATGCACAAAAAGTGCAGGACAAAACAATTTATACACTTGTAAATTGGATGTATTTAATCGAACCTCAAAGTGGAGCAAGCTTTAATGAATATCAAACATTTATAAAAAATCATAAAGATTGGCCAAGAATAAATCGTATAAAATATTTAGCAGAACATAAAATTAACTTTGATAATAATTCACCCTCATCAATTATAGAATATTTTAGCAACAATCCTCCACTGAGTGGTTTTGGAAGATTAAGATTAGCAGAGGCATTTTTAGAAAATAATCAAACCGAAAAAGCTAAAAACTTAGTAAAAGATGGCTTCAAAGATGCTGAGTTAAGTAAAAATGATCTAAAATATTTCTCTAAAATATTTAAAAAGTTTTTAACTCATCAGGACTATGTTTTAAGAGCGGATTACTTTGCCTATGAAGCAAAATATAAAGATTTAAAAGATACAATAGAATATTTAAATCCTGATTATCAAAAATTATACAATGCTAGAGCCGCCTTATTTACCAAAAGATCAGCTGATAATTTAATATCTCAAATACCTCAATCACTAAAAGAAGATCCTGGCTTAATTTACGATAGAATTAAATGGCGAAGAAAAAAAGCGAGATTTGACGACGCACTAACATTAATGAATCAAAGTGCATCAGACTCATTAATGAGAAATCAATATTTAGCTAAAGAAAGGTTGTCAGTTGGAAGAGATAAAATTTCAGACAAAGAATACAAAGTAGCTTACGATATTTTAAAAGATCACAGATTAAATGAAGGTGCAGATTATGCTGAAATTGAATGGCACCTTGGTTGGATTGCTTTAAGCTTTACCAATCAAACAGATGCAGCTCTTAGTCATTTTTTAAAAATGAATGCAGCGGTTACCTATCCAATATCTAAGGCAAGAGCGGCTTATTGGATTGGAAGAACCTATAAAAAATTAGGCCAAGCAAGTCAGGCAAACTCCTGGTTTAGAACAGGTTCTCAATACGGAACAACATTTTACGGTCAACTTTCACATATTGAATTAAATGAAAAAAGATTTTCAATAAATAATAATTTTAAATTTAATGAGGATAAATATGAAGAATTCAAAAAAAATAATCCTCAAGCGAAATCAGTTGTTGTATTGAAGGAGTTAAATAGAACCAGATATACAAAAGATATATTGAGACATCTTGGTGATCCTGAACAAAATAGAACCTTTGAAGAAATTTCAATGGCAGGTGTGTTAGCGCAAGAAATTGAAAGATTAGATTTTGCAATACAAATTGCAAAAAACGCTTCTTATAAAAATTTAAACTTTTTAGAAATAAGCTACCCTAAAATAGAAGTTCCAAAACAAGTTAAAGGCCAAAAGATATTAGATAGTTCTGTAATTTTAGCATTAATAAGACAAGAAAGTGAATTTGATACATCTGCAAACTCAAAAGTTGGAGCAAAAGGCTTAATGCAAATTATGCCAGCAACAGCAAAATTGTTAAGCAAAGTAACTAGTGTTGATTTTTCTAGAGAAAAATTGACAAAGGATAAGGATTATAACTTAGCACTTGGCTCATATTATATTTCAGATCTTGATGACAATTTTGGCTCTCATTATCTAGCATTTGCAGCATATAATGCTGGTCCTCATCGTGTTGAGAAATGGATTAAAACATACGGTGATCCTAGAAGAAAACAAATTGATGCAATCGATTTTATTGAGCTTATACCATTCCATGAAACTAGAAATTATGTCCAAAGAGTTAGCGAAAATATTAACGTATATGAATATTTAAGTGACCCTGGGAACGCCACAAATAAAATTGAAAAAATTTTATATCGATAATTACTTTTTGATTGCTTTATAAGAATAAGATAATGCTGCAAAAACTGCTGCATAATTTAAGTAAGAAACAAAAAAAGACATAAAATCAAAGAAAGGCTTTAAAAATTTATAAGCTCCTTGTAAGTGCTCTAAAAAATACACCTGTAGAGCAAAAATTAAATAAGTTGGTAAAATAAAAGCTAGAGTAATAATTAGAAATATTAAAAATAATTTACTAGAAAAGTTATTAAATTCTTTCCCTGTAAAAATACTAATTGATTTGTTTAAAGATACTTTTGGTAAAATTAAAATTAATTTAAAAGCTATATAAATAGTTGGTATTAATAATAATACCACGTATCTACTATCAGCCCCAAACAGAGTATTAATTTCATTTCTATCTAAATAATATTTTAAAAATACAGGACTTAATGCCAAAGAAGAAATTAAAGTACTATAAAATAAGTACCTAATATTTGTAAAATCGAACATTTTAAGTAATGGATTAAATACTGTTTGATTTAACAAAATATCTCTATGAACTTTGTAAGCAATCGTACTAATAATTAACCCCATAAGAGCAAAAATAATAAAAAATGTAAATTTAGTTGCGATACTTTTTAAAACTAAAAAATATAATCCATTAAAAATTATTGTAAGTAGTAAAACTGTAAAAAAACTTTCTCTAAATATTTTTTTAATATCTTTAAAAATATAAGAAAAAGATTTGGAAACTATTTCGCTTACACTAAGATTGTCATTCATCTTTTTGGCGGAGAGAGGGGGATTCGAACCCCCGATACGACTTTTCAATCGTATAACGGTTTAGCAAACCGCCGCCTTCAGCCTCTCGGCCACCTCTCCTCTCTTAAAGGCAAATATTTAAGCCATTAATTTTATATTACAAGTTTAACTATGAGGAAAAATGTTGAATAATCATTTGAATATCACTAATTAACAGAATTATGAAAAAATTAATAATCATGCTTGCAGTAATGTTGTTTAGCCAAAACTTAACATTTGCTCAAAATGCCGAAATTAAGAAATCAGCTAAATCTGGAATTTGTTACAGCGCAGACTCAAAATCTTATAAAAAATTAAAAGATTTTACTCCATACAAAACTATGGACGAATGTATTGCAGCTGGTGGAAAAACACAAAAAGCTAAAACTGCATCAAAGAAAAAAGCAGCTTAAAAAAAATCAGCTTAAAAAAAAGCCGCTTAAAAAAGATTAAAATTTAAATGAATTCAATTGGTTGGATTTATCTTTTTATTGCAGGCTTTCTTGAAATTGGCTTTACAACATCTATGAAGTTGATGGATGGTCATAAAAACATTCCTTGGTCAATTGCCTTTTACATTTGTATTATTTTAAGCTTTGGATTTTTACAAGAAGCAATAAAATCAGTACCACTTGGAACAGCTTACGCTGTATGGACTGGTATTGGCGCTGCTGGAACTTTTATTATTGGGGTTTTATTCTTTAATGATCCATCAATTCTTTTAAGATGGATTGGAGTATCGTTCATAATACTAGGAGTAATATTTCTTAAAGTTTCTTAGTCTTTTTTAAAAACCCATGCTCTGTGATAATAATTATCAATATTTTTAGCAATTAAACTTCGAGCATATTTGTTAGCTTCCTCCTCATTATAAGGTCCGTGAATCTTTTTTGAAGATTCAATTAATGATTTTTTATCATTCGGATCGACATGCTCGCCTTCTATAACGTAGAAATTATTCATGAATTCTATTTTGGAGCATCTATTATTAAAATTTCACAATCATCGTTAGCTTTTATTTTAAATTCTTTAATATCTAAAATTTCTGCTGCATCCCCTTTTTCTAATAACTTACCATCTAAAATAACGCTTCCATAAGAGCATAATAAATAAGCCTGATGTTTAATGTTATAAATAACTTGATCACCTTTATTTATTTTTCCACCATATATATAAGCATCTTGATAAATTCCTAATGTTCCTTCTTTATAATTTTTTCCAAATCCAGAAACTAAAAGATTAAGCTTATCTTTAACTGGTTGTTTTGGAAATTGCCTTGCCTCCCATCTTGGTTTCACACCAATTTTATTTGGAATAATCCAAATCTGGTAAATATTTGTTTCTTTATCTTCTAAATTATATTCAGAATGAATAACTCCTGAACCTGCACTCATAACCTGAATATCTCCAGCTTCGGTTCTGCCTTTATTATTCTGATTGTCTGTATGGGTAATTGCACCAGATCTAACATAAGTAATTATCTCCATGTCATTATGCTGATGTGGATCAAAACCTTTTTTAGCTTTTATTATGTCATCATTAATAACTCGAATTGTGCCGAAACCCATTCTTTTAGGATTATAATAAGATGCAAAACTAAAATGATGTTTTGCTTTTAACCAGCCATGGTCAGCTCCGCCTAGATCTTTATACTTAATAACCGAAACCATTATTTATTATGACTTTTGAGCTCTTTTACGTTCGTGTTCAAGTAAGAATTTTTTTCTTATACGAATAGATTTCGGTGTAACTTCAACAAGTTCGTCATCGTTAATGAATTGAAGTGAATATTCTAAAGTTGTTTTAATTGGAGGAACAATAACTAAAGCTTCATCAGCAGTAACCGATCTTACGTTGGATACTTTTTTTCCAATTAGTGGATTAACAATTAAATCGTTGTCTCTATTATGTATCCCAATAACTTGTCCTGCATAAATCTCATCTCCGTGTGATATGAAGAAACGACCACGCTCTTGAAGATGAAATATTCCATAAGTAACTGCTTTTCCTTGGTCTTTTGCAATTAAAACACCATTATTTCTTTCACCCAACGATTGGTTAATTTTAGGGCCATAATGGTCGAAGGAATGATACATCAAACCTGTTCCTGAAGTGGTTGATAAAAAATCTGAACGAAAACCAATTAAACCTCGTGTTGGAATAACATAATCTAATCGAACTCTACCTCTGCTGTCAGAGATAATATTTTTTAAATCCCCTTTTCTTTCACCAAGTTTTTCCATAATTTTTCCTTGATGTTGTTCTTCAATATCAATGGTTAAAGCTTCAAAAGGTTCTTGGTCTTGACCGTCTACTTTTTTAATAATTACTTCAGGTCTAGAAATTGCAAGTTCATAGCCTTCTCTTCTCATGTTCTCGATTAAAATTGATAAATGCAACTCTCCTCTTCCTGAAACTCTATATTTATCTGGGCTTTCAGTTTCAGTAACTCGAAGTGCAACGTTATGAATAAGCTCTTTATCTAATCTGTCCTTAATATTTCTTGTTGTAACATATTTACCTTCTTTACCGGCAAATGGTGATGTGTTGACTTGAAATGTCATACTAATTGTTGGTTCATCAACAACGAGTGGCGGAAGTGCTTCTACTTGCTTTGGATCGCAAACTGTATCTGAAATTTTAACACCATCAATTCCAGAAAACATTATAATTTCTCCAGCTGAGGCTTCTTGTTTTTCAACTCTTGCTAAACCTAAAAATCCTAAAATTTGTAAAATTTTTCCATTTTTAATTTTTCCTTCTTTATTAATAATTGAAACGTTATCATTTACTTTAATAGTTCCTCTTTGAATTCTACCAATTCCAATAACACCAACATAACTTGAATAATCAAGAGAACTCACTTGTAATCTAAAAGGTCCTTCTAGATCGACTTTTGGATGTGGTACGTTATCAACGATACATTGAAATAATACACTCATATTGTGTTCGCCTTTTTTAGGCTCTTTAGCTGCCCAGCCTTGAATAGCTGATGTGTAAACAATTGGAAAATCTAGCTGCTCAGAAGTTGCTCCTAATTTATCAAACAAATCAAAAGTTTGATCTAATGCCCAATCTGGTCTTGCGCCGTCTCTATCAACTTTATTGATTACAACAATTGGACGAAGTCCAAGTTTTAGAGCTTTTGAAGTTACAAATCTTGTTTGTGGCATTGGTCCATCCACTGCATCAACAAGAAGAAGAACAGAGTCTACCATAGAAAGACCTCGCTCTACCTCACCACCAAAGTCAGCGTGACCAGGTGTATCAATAATATTTATTTGATAACCATTCCAAGTAAGAGAAGTATTTTTTGCAAGAATTGTAATACCTCTTTCTTTTTCAATTTCATTAGAATCCATTATTCGCTCTTCAGCCATCTCTGATGCTTTTAATGTTCCAGAATCTCTTAATAATTTATCTAAAAGTGTAGTTTTGCCGTGGTCGACGTGTGCAATAATTGCAATGTTACGGATTTTTTTAATATCTGTTGCCATGAAGAGTGTCTATCTAAACTAGAATTGTATTTATTCAACTAAAATATGGTTATTTTAATCATCATCTGAAAAGTAAATTCTTTGATTTAGTTGTTTTCTAGAGTTCTCAAATTTTTTTCGATGTTTAATACTTTGATTATGAGTTCTTTTTCTCCATAATTTAAATGAACTTTCACTTAAGTTCTTTCTCATTATTTTTATAACCTCAGACTCAGATTTTCCTGTTTGCTCTTTAATATCTTCAAAAGTAATTCGATCAGCCCAAGCTGCCCAAATAATCCAAGAAATAGAATTTTTATCCTGAGGTTCTGGATTTGCAGTTCGTGTAATAGGTCGTAGACCCTTTTTCATTTATTTTTGTGACTTTAAAAAACTAATCATAGTATTTGAATCGCTAACATCAAATTTACCATCTGCATCAACAAACATTTTTTCAATTGTTTTATTTTTAACATAGATTGAATATCTTTTTGAACGTTGACCCATGCCGGCAGCCGATCTATCTGTGACCATATCCATAGC
>VERQ01000095.1 GCA_018882565.1 Candidatus Fonsibacter sp.
ACATCAGTATGTTCAGTGTCAAATCCAGTTTCACAATAACTTAAATAATAGTTCCATAAATTCTTGAATTTATCATCAAAGCCATTTTTCGAAATATCATTCCAAGATTTATTAAAATTTTTTTTCCAAATTCTTAATGTTTTAGCATAGTCTTTTCCAAAAGATTTTTCTTCATATAATTCAAAATTATTATCTTTAAATAATTGATATAAAATTTTTTTTGAGGGAAGTACTCCACCAGGAAAAATATATTTTTGAATAAAATCAACTTGATTAATGTAATTTGAATATTCGTCATCGTTAATTGTTATTACTTGAAAACAAGCTTTTCCATTTTTTTTAAGAACTTGATTCAAAGTTTTAAAATAAATATCCCAATATTTTTTTCCAACAGCCTCAAACATTTCAATAGAAACAATTTTGTCATAATAATTAATAGAATCTAAATTTCTATAATCCTTAAATATAATTTTTGAATTGTTGCTTAATTTATTTTTTTTTATTAGCTCATTAACGTAAGAAAATTGTTGCTCACTTATTGTCAAACCCTCAATTTGGGATCCAGTTATTTCATAATTTCTTTTAATGAAACCACCCCAACCAGAACCAACTTCAAGGATGACATCAGAAGATTGGATGTCTAATTTTTTTATAATGTTGTCATATTTGTTATTTTGAGAAGTTAATAAATTATCATTATCATTAAGAAAAATTCCAGATGAGTAAGTCATAGAAGAGTCTAGCCATAATGAATAAAATTTATTTCCAAGATCGTAATGATAATGAATATTCTTTTTTGCTTGATTTAAAGAATTTGATTTTAAAATAAATTTTATTTTTTCTATAAATTTTGAAAAATAATTATCAGCCCAGTTTTTCTTTTTAATTTGTTGGTTCTTTAATAATATTTTTAGTAAATTTGTTAAATTAGAAGTTTCCCATTTATTATTTATATAGGACTCTGCGAACCCTAACTCTCCTCTAAAAAGTAAGTCAGTAAATAAAGAATTATCTTTAATAAAAATATTAGAACTTAAATCACCCTCTTTAGCTTTAAAAATTTTTTCATAAGAATTTTTAAAATTAACTTTTATCTCTCCCCATTTAATATCTTGAAGTTTGAATTCTAAATATTTTTTAAATAGATTATCCATGAAAAGAGACTGTATCATTATTTTTTTGCGGTTTAGAAAAAAAAGTTTTTTGTTTAATAAAAATTTTAATTGCTTGATAATGTATAAAAAACATAATTTTTTGTGCAAAAAACAGATTTTTAATTGAATTGCTCAGCAAAGAAATACTATTAAGTGCCGCAGGCTTTGAAGATATTCCGGTTTTAAGAATTATTTGATTCTTTTTGTATACATTTATATTCAGCAAAAAATTATTTTTATTATTTAATAAATAAAATTTATATTTTAAATTTAATTGCAAAAAAGGAGAAACATAAAATTTCTTTTTTAATTCTGAATATATTTTTTTTGATTTTTTTTTAATTTTTATAAAATAGCAATGTTGCTCATGATGTGTATTTTTTACTTCATAACAAATATATTTAATTTTATTTTTTTGGTCTTTACACAAATAAACAGAAATTGGATTGAATACATAAC
>VERQ01000096.1 GCA_018882565.1 Candidatus Fonsibacter sp.
GTATTATCTTTGATGCCAGATAAAGAATCTTGGATTAAAGAATTTAATTTGAATTTTTTTATAATCTCTTCAATTATTTCAATTCTATTTATATGTCTTGGAATGATTAGAGTTAGTAAATTTGGATATTTGATCTTTAAAGATATATGTGCTTTTATACAAAATTCCTCTTCAGTATTGTGAGTACTCAAAGCTAAAAATATTATTCTTTTTTGTAAGCTAATATTCTCTTCGTCTTTATAATTTAAGTTTTCAGAAACAATAAATTTAAGATTTCCTATATTTTCAATATTTTTAGTCTTAAAATAATTAAAATAATTCTCACTTTGATTGCTACTGCACAAGATTAATTTAAAGGATTTTAATATTTCATGCATAGTTGTTTTAAATAATCTCCATTTAGAGAATGATTTTTTGGATATCCTCCCATTAAGCAAAATTAAAGGTATATTATTATTTTTTGCATAAAAAATCTGATTTGGCCATAATTCTGAATCTGTAAAAAAAATAATATTAGGTTTCCATTTTAAAAAAAATCTTTTTACAATTTGTGGACTATCAATAGGCGCGAATTGATGAATAATATTTTTATTATCTGAATATTTTTTATAAAAAATTTCACTAGAGCTTAAAGTGGAAGTAGTTAATAAAATTCTATTACTTTTTATATAGTGATCAATGATTGGAATTATACTTTTTAATTCTCCAATACTGGCACAATGAAACCATATTAGATAGCCATCATGCCTTTGCGCATTTGTTATTCCTAATTTTTCTCTAAAACGTATTGGAGATTCTTTTTTTCTAATAATTCTAAAGTATAGATATGGAAGTAATAAATAATGCAACAATGACGTTACCAAATAATAAATAATTCTCATTAATTTATAATTTGTTTTTCATATAACTTTTTATATGTCGAAGAATTATTTACTAAAAATTCGTGTTTTCCCTCCTCAATTATTTGACCATTTTCGAAAACTAGAATTTTATCACAATTCATTACAGTGGATAATCGATGAGCAATTATAATAGTTGTTTTGTTTTTAGTTAAATTTTCTATAGCATGTTGTATGACAGACTCGGATTCAGAATCTAAAGATGAAGTCGCCTCATCTAATAATATTATGGAAGAATTTTTTAATATAGCTCTTGCAATAGACAATCTTTGTTTTTGACCACCTGATAATTTAATGCCATTTTCTCCAATTACAGTCTCATATTTATTTGGAAGTTTTTCCACAAAATCTTGTGCGGCAGCAAATTTACATGCTTTTATTATTTCTTCATTTGAGGCAAATACATTTCCATATAAAATGTTAGCTTTAATAGTGTCGTCAAAAAGTATTACATCTTGACTTACTAGAGATATTTCTTTTCTTAAAGAGTTTAAGTTAATGTCATTAATATTTTGATTATCAATTAGTATTGAACCATTTTTTAAATGAAAAAATCTTGGAATTAAATTTAAAAATGTAGTTTTTCCAGAACCACTAACACCCACAAGACCAACTTTCGTCCCGCCCTCTATTTTTGTAGAAAGATTTCTCAAAGCATGAGTTCCGTCAGGATAAGTGAAGCTAATATTTTTAAACTCTATACT
>VERQ01000049.1 GCA_018882565.1 Candidatus Fonsibacter sp.
GTTTTAATCCATCTTTTTTTATTGGGAGGTATTGATTTATACAACCCATTTTTTTTAAAAAACCCCGATAATCTTAATATTATTATTGAAAGCTATCTTGAACCACCTTTAAAAAAAGAAGAGATAGTAACGAAGCAAAAATCATCTATACCTAAAAAAAATAGGCAGGTAGATAATAATTCAAACGAGAAAAAAGACAGTTCAACAAAAGATTTGCATCAAGAGATTCAAAATAATGAATTAAATGAAATTTCTCAATCTAGTGAAAAAAAAGAAATTCAATATAAAGAAGTAGTTATTGATTATGATGTAAGAAGAAGCTTGGATGGATCTCCTGTAGGTGCTGCAAGAACTATGTATTTCTTAGGGGAAAATAATCAATACAGCATCAAAAATGAAGTTGAAGCAAAAGGTTTTGTGTCTCTTTTTTATTGGAATAAGTTAGTGCAAACAAGCGACGGAATAGTAACTTTAGAAGGCCTGAAGCCTAAAAATTACCATTATCAATTTGGCAGCAAAATTGATAATTTCGCAGTTTTTGATTGGGAGTCTAAAAAAATAATTACCACAACAAATGGAAAAATAAGTGAATTTGAAATGTTGGAAGGCTCACAAGATATGTTAAGTTTCATGTATCAATTTATGTTTGAACCTCCTCTAACAAAAATGAAAATTTACATTACAAATGGTAAAAATTATAAACCATACGATTATTCATATATTGGAGAAGAAATCATTGAAACCGAAGTGGATAAGATTCTAACTATGCACATAGCAAAATTTAATTATAACAATGAAGAAAGAATTGATTTATGGCTTGCAAAAGACTATAGATACCTTCCTATCAAAATAAGGAAGACAGAAAAAGATGGAAGTATTTTAGATCAGTCTGCAAAAAAAATTGAAACAGAAAGTTTAGCGCCTTAAACATGCTTAACCTAAATTTAATACAACATTGTGCAAATATTTTGGGAGAAATATTAGATTTTCATGGGCCTGCAGATATGAAATTAAGTAACTATTATAGAGAGCATGGCGAGCTTGGACAGAAAGACAGAGGAGATATTGCTGAATGTATCTATGGCATTATTCGGCGATTAAGATTTTTAAAAAAAATAAATGAAGATGATCTTAACTACAAAAAGCTTGTAATTGCGTGGCTAATAAAAATTGAAGGCAGAAGTATTCGCGATTTAGAGCACGGGTTAAGTAAAGAAGAAATCGAATGGGCCAAATCATTAAAATCAAGAGATACAGAAAAATATACATGGCCAGAAAAATTGAGTTTACCCGATTGGCTTTGGGATTTATTAGTTGACCAATATGGTATTGATGAAGCAGTACTTTTGGGTAGAAGTTTTCTTGAGCCAGCTAAATTAGACATAAGAGTTAATACTATAAAAATTAGCAGAGATGAGCTAATTAAATTGCTTACCAAAGAAGTAACTGACGTTGAAGTTATGACTTATTCACCCACAGGAGTCCGAATTCCCAGAGGAACATCATTAAGCCGAAATCCATTGTTCGTTGAAGGAAAAATTGAGGTTCAAGATGAAAGTAGTCAAATATTAAGTTTTGTAATAGATGCAAAAAGAGGAATGATGGTTGCAGATTTTTGTGCAGGTGCAGGTGGTAAGAGCTTAGCAGTAGGAGCAATTATGAAAAATACTGGACGGATATATGCTTATGATATTTCTGAAAAAAGGATTATTAATTTAGGTAAGCGATTAAAAAAATCTGGATTATCTAATTTATTCGCACAAAAAATAAAAAATGAGAAGGATGCCAAATTAAAAAAATTAAATAGCAAGTTTGATCGAGTTCTTGCTGATGTTCCATGTAGTGGAACCGGTACTTTTAGAAGAAATCCAGATTTAAAATGGAAAAATTCTATGCAAGATCTTGATGAGCTCAATGTCAAACAATTGGCTATTCTTGAAGAAGCTAAAAAGCTTGTAAAAAAAGAGGGCCGATTAATTTATTCCACATGCAGTCTTCTGAAAAGAGAAAATGAGTCTATCGTAGAGATTTTTTTAAAAAATAATAAAAATTTTAGATCTATTTCTGTTGATGAAATATTAATAAAAAATCAAATACCTCTTTCTACAGGTCATTTTTTAAAATTAACCCCTTATCATCAAAAAACAGATGGTTTTTTTGCCGCAGTGCTTGAGCGCATAGATTAAGCAAATGAAACATACGACAAATCATCAGATTTTAGTTGGCGGATTCGTAGGTTTATTGATTGGCTTTTATATCAAACTCAATCCTTATGGTATTGGGAGTGATTCAATTATTTATTTAGCTGATCTTGTTGCTGATATATTCGTTTCTTCTCTAAAGATGGTGCTAATTCAAGTAATATTCTTTTCTATATCTGTTGGTATAGCTAATCTAAGTGGACATAAACAGTCATCAAGAATTTGGTTTTTAACATTTTTATTCTTTTTCATTTCCATGGCGCTAGCAATTATATTAGGACTTGGATCAATGAATTTATTTGAGCCAGGACGAGGCATGTCCTTATCTATATTCAGTGAGCAATTAAATAATTTTCACTTATCTTCAATTCCCCTTTCTGGATTCATCAAACAATTTCTTAATGGAATTTTTGTTAATCCATTTAAAGCAATGACCGAAGGAAATATTTTAGGCGTTATTACATTTTCGATATTAGTAGGATTTGCAATTGCAAAAGGCGGAAAAGAATTTTTGGAGGTAAAAAAGATATTTAATGGTTTACTAGGTGTTGCCATGAAGATAGTATCCTGGATTGTAAAATTTTCTCCTTACGGTGTTTCCGCTCTTATTATTAAATTAGTTTCTCAACAATCGCCTGATTTATTTATTACGTTATCAAAATTCATAATAGTAATTATTGGCATGACGCTTTTTCATGGAATAGTCATTTTGCCTTTGCTACTTTATTTTTTTACAAAAATAAATTTATTTGTTTTATGGCAGGGTGCTCGAGAGGCAATTTTGACCGCTTTTGCAACCAGTTCTAGTAGCGCGACAATTCCAATTACCTTGAGAGCTGTTGAAAAAAATTTAAAAGTTAAATCTGATATTGCTGGATTTGTTATACCCCTAGGGGCAACCATGAACATGGATGGCACCGCACTTTATGAAGCTTCTGCCGCCTTATTTATTGCAAACCTCTCCGGTATCGATTTAAGTATAGGACAGCAAATCATCATCTTTTTTACGGCAATGATTGGTGCGATTGGTGCTCCTGGTATACCAAGTGCTGGTATGGTCACTATGGCTATGGTATTACAATCCGTTGGATTGCCTTTAGAAGCGCTTGCTATTTTATTGCCTATTGATCGTTTACTTGATACATTTCGAACCGCAGTAAATGTAGAGGGAGATATTGTTGTAAGTTTGATCGTACAAAAATTAATAGGTAAAAATTAATTTTTATTTGGCAATTGATTAAAGTGATTTTTTATTTTGCTCCATTCAAAATAAGGGCCTGGATCCGTTTTCCTAGATGGGGCAATGTCTGAATGTCCTGTAATGTCTTTAATAGGATATTCTTTGATTAAGGATTGAATTAATTCGTTAAGACAAGCATATTGTTCGGCTTCAAATGCATCATAATCACTTCCTTCTAGCTCAATACCAATTGAAAAATCATTACAATTATTAATTTGATTCCAACTAGATTCGCCAGCATGCCAAGCTCGGTCTAGACAAGATACAAACTGAAAAAGCGAGCCATCGCGTCTAATCAAGAAGTGAGAGGATACTTTTAGGCTCGCTATAGATCTAAAGTATTCATGATCATCAGGGTTAAGTTTATTTGTAAATAAATCAATAATATTATTCCCGCCGTAAATTCCAGGCGGAAGACTAATATTATGAATTACAATTAAATTCACATTGAACTTATTCGGCCGACTATCAAAATTGGGCGATAATATGATCTTTGCTTTATTTGCAAATCCAGCATCATTTATTAGTATGGGTGTAAGCATCGTTAATCTATTGCAGTATTAAAATTAAAGGATTGAAATGATCTTCTTAAAGTTATCTTTCATGTTATTAGTTATTCTAGTCTCAGCTGAGATATTTACCAATGCGCTTGAGCATTTGGGTGAGAAATTAAAAATTTCTGAGGGTGTGACAGGTTCAGTTTTTGCAGCGATAGGAACTGCGCTTCCTGAGACATTGGTCCCACTATTAGCGCTTTTGTCGTCACATGGAGATATCGAAACTAATCATCAAGTTGGAGTAGGCGCAATTTTAGGCGCTCCGCTCATGCTCTCTACCCTAACAATGTTTATTATGGCTGCATCTGTAATTGGGCATCGAGGATTTGGAGGACATTTAAAGCCTGAAAAAACTGGATTAATTAGAGATTTAAATTTTTTTATAATCTCATTCATCTTTGCTGGAATAGCTTTATTTATTCCTCATACATCTGAGCTTACAAGAGGCCTGATAGCTTTTTTAATGGTTTTTTCATATTTCATTTATATCTTAATGACAATTAGAGCGTCAAAAAAACTTGTTAACGAAGGCCATGCTACTGAAGCATCAAGTCCAATGTTTATGGAAAGAATTGGATGCCCAAATAACTTTCTAGTTATTGCTATACAGTTATTTGTTGGCTTGGCTTTGTTGATATTCGGAGCGAAAGGTTTTATTTATGGAATTGAAGAAGCTTCATCTATTTTAGGAATTTCTGCTCTTATTTTATCTATGTTAATTATTCCGATAGCAACCGAGCTTCCAGAAAAAGTGAATAGTATTTTTTGGATACGCAAAGGTAAAGATACCCTCGCTTTTGGAAATATAACCGGCGCCATGGTATTTCAAGGAACACTCCTTCCAGCAATAGGCATTCTCTTAACCCCATGGGAGCCTAGAAAAGAAGTGTATTTATGTATTCTTATAACACTTATTTCTTCTTTATGGATTAGAGCTCTTATTCAAAAATCAAATATAAAAGTATGGCATCTTGGCGTAAACGGAATTTTTTATTCTTTATATCTTTATTTTGCACTTCATTGATTTAGTTTTTAATTTGTGAATATAAAAAATCCTCCGCTCATTAGAGTTTATGGTTCTTTGGTTTATGAATTATTTGCTCTTGTGCCTATATGGATGATAGCAGGATTTATTTTTGTATTTTTCTTTGATACATTTTTCGGATCATATCAACAATTAATATTTCAAATTTACTTGTGGTTTATTTCTGGATTTTATTTAACTTACTGTTGGACAAAATCAGGCCAGACTCTGGCAATGATGGTGTGGAAATTAAAACTTACATCCCCTCAAGGACGTATGACAAGAAAATTAGCTTGGAGACGTTATATTTATGCAACTTTAGGAACACTCATGGGAGGTGTGAGTTTTTTATGGGCGCTTACCAATAAAAAGCATTATTATCTTCATGATCAAATTTTGAAATGTTATTTTATTGATGTTCGGTTTTGTAAATCATCATCACCCCAACCGAGAAGAAAATAAGTGTAGGTATAAGAGCGCAAGCTAGCGGTTGCCAATCATTAAGAAGCCCAATATATCTGAAAGATGAATTCATAATTTGATAAAAGATACCTATTAAAATACCCAAGAAAATTTTTAAATTCTTACCACCTGAACGCTCTTGAAAAAATCCAAATGGAATGGCAAATAAAACCATTGCAATAGAAGCTAGGGGATAAACTAATTTTTCCCATAAAGCTACTTCATACCTTGTAACTTTTTGCTTATTATTTTTTAAATATTTAATAAAGTTAATAAGGTTCATTGATGACATTTTCTCTGGCGAAACAAGGAGTACATTCATCATTTCCGGTTTAATAAGTGATTTCCAATTTGCGCTTTTAAGTGAATTCGTAGAAACTTTATCTTTATCAAAGATTGTTTGATTAATATCATCAAGCTTCCATTCAGAGTTTTTAAAACTCCCTTTTTTGGCATTTGTAATTGTTCTTAAACGAAAGGTGTTATCAAATTCATATATATGAATTTCAGATAGGCTTGAATCAGGTAAAACATGTTCTACATTAATAAAACTATTATTATCTTTTATCCATAAGCCGGATTTAAATTCTTGCGTGACAATTGCATCTTTAGCAGTAATTTTTATTTGTTGTGCTTTTTTCTCTGTTACTGGAGTTACTAGATCCCCTACAGCAAACGTAAATAAAGTAAAAAATAATCCTGTAAAAGATAGGGTATATGCAATGCGTTTGATTGAAAATCCACTTGATCGAATGACGGTCAATTCAGAATTTTCAGAAAGCTGCCCCATGGCATACATTGATCCAATAAGCACCGCAATAGGAACAATTTCATAAACGTGACCAGGAATGCTAAGGGCAACATAACTAAAAATAGTAAGCATATTATATGTGCCTTTTCCTAAATCATTAATTTCTTGAATGAAGTCGAAAAAACTTAATATGCCTATTAGGCCGATCATGACCCAAAAAATAGGAATGGCTAATTCTAAATTGAGGTAGCGATTTAAAATTTTCACGTTGTACTTAAGATGCTTTCTTGAAACTGAATAATGGCTGATTCATTGATCGCTTATAAGTTAAATAAATAGCCGCTAATAGAAAGATTAAGTGAATTGGCCAGAAGCCAATAACAATACTTACTTTTTTTAAAGTAATTAATGTATTCATAATAGCTAAAAGATTGTTATAGATTATAAAAATAAGCACAGCAAAAATGATATTAAGAGATCGTCCTGCGCGAGGGTTCGTAAAGCTTAAAGG
>VERQ01000097.1 GCA_018882565.1 Candidatus Fonsibacter sp.
ATCAAATTTTAATGGATGAAAAAATAAGAAGAAAATATTTACAATTAGATGAAGAACAAAAAAGTAATTTTCAATTAATATTGGAAAAATTATTTTCTGATAAATTAAAAATAAATGAATTTAAATCACTGGGAATATCATTTTCAAAAAAAGATTGGGACTATTTAGATGCTAATTTTAAACAAATTTTTAATTCTATTAATTTTAGCGAATTATTTGAGTTAGCAACTAGAGGAATAGTACCAAATAAAAAAGAAAATAAAAATAACTTATGTTCCGATTCTGATATAAATTTTTGGGATGAAGATCAAGCAGAATATTATTATTCTCTTCCTATAAATTATCAAAAACCAAATAAATTAGATATAAGGTTACAATTAAATTTATCATTAATTGACTTGATACAATCAAATAAAAGGAAAATAAAAATTAAAAGAAAATTTGAAGACGAAGAACATTATACCGATTTTAAATTTAATTTGGATAAACCATATATTGTTTTTGCTAATGGAGGAGATATGGACGATGGTTAATATGGTAATTTAATAATTCAATTATGTTTACCAAAGAACTTTTATTGGAAAGAAAATTTAATTGTTTACGAATATCCAATCAGTTTATACCAGATGGTTTATGGTTTAGATGTTAATTTGGATTTGGAAGAAAATAAAAGAATAGAATATAAAAATTATGTTCCAAGTAGAGATGGTTTCATAATTATTGTTGATAATGTAAATATTCGAAATCAATTATTTGCGATAAAATTAATCTTAAATTATGAAGATACAGAAGAAAAAGAACAAATTTTGAAAATGGTTTTTAATTAATTTATAATAAATATAATCTAATTTATTATAAATGGTTAAATTTGATGATTTTACAATTAAATATTTAAAAATTTTTTATAATAAAAGAGAACCAATTATATTCCCTGATTTAAAAAATTTAAGGAGATTATTTAAAAATTCTTTTAATAAAAATTTAAAGTATGATATTACTGATTATGAAATACCAATGAGTAAGATCAATAAATTAGCAGATACTCAATGGGTTGATAAAGATATGCTCCATAATTTAAATACATTAAAGAGTAATAAAAAAATAACTTGGACATATAAAAAAGTAAAAAATACTATTTATATTAAATCAACCAAAGAAAAGTTTGATAGTTTTAAGGATAGAATAAGTGTTTTAATCAATTGTTTGAATTTTATTTATGATAAAAAACAAGTGGATCAAGAAAGACCCCTTAATATGTATTTAATTTTAACACCTTTAAAAAAAGTTGCCAATAGTATTATCATAGGTCCTAAAAACATTAATAGTGGTTATACAGATTTTATTTCAAATGAAATTTTGGTATGGAGAGAAGAAGAATTTGAAAAGGTAATTTTCCACGAAATGGTTCATTATATGGATTTAGATGTTAGAAATATGGCTTTTACTGATGATGAGCTTCCGCACGATATAAATGGTCCTAAAAGTTACTATGAAGCTTTTACGGATGTATGGGGTGTAATTTATTATTTAATTTATTTATCGATTGTTACTAATAAATCAGTAAATAGT
>VERQ01000098.1 GCA_018882565.1 Candidatus Fonsibacter sp.
CCAGACAACTGTTCAAACGTCTGGCAGAAAAGGGTGAAGGCTTCAAAGGTTTCGTTCGGCTTCCGCTCGGCTCGACTCGGCTCCTTTTCTTTTTCTTTTTTCCGCCTGCTTTTTTCTTTTTCTTTTTCAACAATGGAGACAATAGTAAAAGGGTTTACTTTGCTACTTGTAACAAGGTTATTTTCTTCAATTGTAACTTTTTCAAAGTGGGAAAATTCATTTTTTTCTTCATCGGGCAAAAATTCATTTGAATTTTTATAAACAATATTAATTGTATTATTATCTGTATTATTATCTGTATTATTATATTCACGTTTTCGTGAAGTCCGCTTTCCCGTTTTCGTTAAATCAGGTTTCACGTTTTCGTTAAAGCTGCTTTCACATTTATGTTTATTAATTCTTAATCCTCTATTTCTTCCATCAAAAAAAAGTTGAATTAAAAAATCTCTTTTCTTTAAATCGCTTATAATATTTGCTACTCTACCCTCTGATAAATTTACAAATTTTGCCAAGTATTCATTAGATGCAAAACAACCTTTTTCAGAATTATCCAAAGAATCAATTTCCACAATTAAAACTTTTTCAATTAAGGTTAAATTTTGGTTGAGCCAAATTTCTTTTTTTATCCAAACTCCTTTGAAATCTCTATTTTCTTTCATTTTTAAAAAGTTGAAATTATTAACCAAGCGTTTCTTTGATGATTCATATTTCCAATCAATGCTAATTTATCATTCTTAGGACTTAATTTTAATTGATTCCATAAATTATCTTTACCATACTTTGGTGCTAAATTAACTTGATGCATATAAGCATCCCATGAATTAAACATTAATTTGTGTGGTTTATTTAATTCGTCTTTAAATTCAATTCTTGGAAGAAAATCAAAACCATTTTTCCCTAACATATTGTTTGAGTTCAAGTCTTCAAACATAGATAATTGATTCACATTTTGAACTATTTTGCTTTTGTTTTCAAAATAACCCATTGGCTTAATCATCTTAATTATTGCTAAACTTCTTCTTTTCTCGTTTAAACTAATTATGTCTTTTGCGCCAACTTCGTTAAACATCATGTTAAGTGCTTGATTTTTATCTTTATCATATTTTTTGCACTCAATAAATGCTAAATCAGTAATATCAATATTCAATCTCCAACTTTCAATTCTACTGTCTTTAGGATTGTTTCTAACTGGTAAATTTTTATAAATATGCCATCTTTTAAAATGATGGTCTTTATTTACTCCTAATGGATATATTCTAACTAAACATTGATTTTTTATATCCCATCCTGCGGTACAAACTCTTAAACCGTATTTTTTTGATTCCTCAGGCACTGTTTGACCAAGGCAAAGAAAATCTATTTTACTCTCCATCTGCCAAAGATTTTAAATGTTCACCGTGGCATCTTTGCGGATAACAATGACAACCTAACGCTTTGCCTTTTAATTCTGAAACTTTAGATTTTAAACCTAATTTTAAATCAAAGTATATTTCAAAACTATCACAAACTTTGTCTCTATCTCCATCTTGTCCAATCACAAAAGGATTTCCCCAATCGC
>VERQ01000099.1 GCA_018882565.1 Candidatus Fonsibacter sp.
CGATAGTAATGGTCAGTCATTTTACAGCAAATACTGCAATCTCATCAGGAAATTACTCAATTAAAAAAATAATTTTTAGTCCTGTTTTATTGTCATTAATATTTTCTCTCATTGTTTTATTTTATAAAATAGAAATGCCAAATTTCTTTAATAGTATTACAAATATTTTATCTGGATTTGTTATACCTCTAGTTTTGTTATCTCTTGGTATTTCTCTTAGTAAAATTAATATTAAAAAATTAAGAATAGGATTAATGCTTGGTTTATTTAAACTTATTTCAGGTCCTTTTATTGGATTGTTAGTTGTTTATTTATTAAGACTTGATGGCAATGTTGCAAAAGTTATAATATTGCAAGCTTCTATGCCAGCAGCTATTTTAACTTACTTGATTGCCGCACAAAATAATTCTTATGAACAAGAAATTGGAACAGCAGTATTTGTATCTACAATTGGATCTATTGTTTCTATACCGATAATTTTATTCTTCTTATTATAATGAAAATTAAACCTATTATTTTATGCGGAGGAGAAGGTACTAGATTATGGCCCGAGTCTAGAAAGAAACATCCAAAACAATTTATTAAAATTAATGGAAAAAGCTTATTAAAACATGCAATAGATAGAGTCACAGGGGTAAATTTTGATACTATTACAATCTGCTCAAACTCTAATTTTTTAGATAAAATTAAAGAAGAAACAAATAATATAAATTGTAAAATTTATGTTGAGCCTGATAAAAAAAATACAGCAGCAGCAATTTTAGCGGCAATAAATGATGATGACTTATTATTTTACCAACCCATAATAATTATTTCATCTGATCATATCATTGAAAAAAAAATAGTATTTCAGAAGCAGATAAAAAAACTATCCAAATATTTGGATATGCATAAAATTTTTATTTTTGGCGTCAAACCTGATTATGCAGAAACAGGGTATGGTTATTTACATTCAAAAAAGATCAATAAAAATTTTAATAAAGTTATAAAATTTGTAGAAAAGCCTAATTTAAAAAAAGCAAAAAAACTTATTAAAAATAATAATTATCTTTGGAATTCAGGAATGTTTCTTTCAAACAAATCGGCATTACTAAATGAATTTTCTATTTTACAAACTAAATTAGCATTACAAGTTTGTGATTCCTACGTAAACGCAAAGAGTACGAATAACATTTTAGCATTAGATAGTAAGTATTATTCAAAAATTAAATCTATTTCGTTTGATCATGCAATTTTAGAAAAATCAAAAAATATTTTTTCTGTTAAACTTTTAAGCGATTGGAAAGATGTTGGCAGTTGGTTACAAAAATGGGAAATTGAAAAAAAAGACAAAGATAAAAATTATATCAAAGGAAATATATTAAAAAGTAATGTTAAAAATTCATACATTTCTTCTAATCGAACAATTGTAGCTAGCAATTTAAAAAACATACTTGCAGTCGACAATAACGATGTTCTTTATCTTTCAGATCTTAGAAATAATGATCTTAAAAATCTTTATCCTTTAATTAGTAAAAAGTTTCCTAAGATTATTGATCAACATACAAC
>VERQ01000050.1 GCA_018882565.1 Candidatus Fonsibacter sp.
GGTAACATTTTTACTTTTTTAAGATCTAAATTTTTTGCCCAAGCCTTCATTACAAATGGGTCATTGGCACTTAAACAATAAACTTCATCAACACCTAATTTTTTTAATTCATCATAATTTAATTCATAACCTGGTAGATGATAGTCATTGCAGGTTGGCGTAAATGCTCCGGGAAGAGCAAATAAAACTATATTTTTATTTTTAAAAATATCGTCTGAAGTTATTGTAATAAACTCTTTTTCAGGACGAATTACAAATTTAACATTTGGAACTTGTTTACTCATACTGATGTTCTTTGTAATGAATTTGATTTTAATTTGCCACTTATTTTTTGAGAAGCTCTCATTCTAAATCTAAATTTTTGTTTGTCTGTCAATTTATCAAAACAATTTGGACAGCTTACATCTTTTTCATATTTTGGTGAATTAATGTCTTTCTTTTTCATAGGAGTTCTGCAGCCTGCACACATTAAATAACTTCCTTTTTTAGAATTATTTACAACGGTAATTCTTTCATCAAACACAAAGCATTCTCCATTCCATAAAGATTTTTTTTCAGGAACGTTATTTAAATAATTTAAAATTCCACCTTTCAGTTGATAAACATTTTTAAAGCCTCTTTTAAATAAATAACTTGCAGCTTTCTCGCAGCGAATTCCGCCCGTGCAAAACATAGCAATCTTTCTATCCTTATCATCAGAAAGTTTCTCAAAATATTCTGGAAATTTTCTAAAATCATTAATTTTTGGATTGATTGCTTTTTCAAAGGTACCAATTTCACTTTCAAAAGATTTTCTAACATCAACAACAGTCACGTCATTTGCTAATATTATTTTATTCCAATCTTCAGGTTCTATTCTGTTTTGAAATTTGTATTTATCTTCATTAAATAACTCATTTAATGGAACTACTTCATTTTTAATTTTAATCTTAGCTCTTTTAAAAGGAATAAAATCAACTTCACATTCATTAATAGTGTCAAAATCTTTAAATAAAAATTTTTCCTTCAGGAATTTTATTAATAAATCAATATTAGATTGTTTGCCTGAAACGCTACCGTTAATTCCTTCTAAAGAAAAAATAATGCTGCCTTTTAATTTATTATCAATAAGAAATTTTTTAAAAGTAAATTTGTTATCAATAGGATTTTTAATTTTAACAAATTTATAAAAACTAATTAATTTTAACATTTTACAATTTTCTACAAATAGTCATACCGTCTGCTATAGGTAATATCATACTCTCTGTTCCCTTAAAATCTTTAACAAATCTATTAAATTCTCTAATAGAATTTGTCTGATCATCGCTAATATTCAAATTAGCAACTTTCCCTTTCCAAAGAGTATTATCAACAATAATAATTCCATCTTTTTCTAAAAGCTCAAGTGATTTTAAAAAATAATTTTTATAATTCTTTTTATCTGCATCAATAAATACTAAATCAAAAATTTTATCCTGATTAATAAATTCCTCCATTGTCTCTAGAGCTGGGGCTAAAATAAAATCAATTTTTTTACTTACACTATGTTTGCTCCAATATTTTTTAGCAATATCAGTGTTTTTTTTATCAATATCTAAACTAACGATAGATCCATTTTCTGGAAGAGCTAAGGCCATAGTTAAGGCGCTATAACCTGTGAACGTTCCAATTTCTAAACAATTTTGAATATTTGAACTTTTAATAATAAACTGAAGCAAAGCTCCTTGATCTGGACTAATTTGCATTGTCGCTGCATTACCAAGATTATTTTCTGTGTATTCTCTAAGTTCTTTTTGCAAAGGATGTTCATTAACACCAGTTTTAAAAAGATACTGTTGTAATTCAGCTGAATTTTCGATGGACTTAAACACTTTATGAAAGTTTTTTCTTTAAAATATCATTAACTAAAGCAGGATTAGCCTTGCCTTTAGACTCTTTAATTACAGACCCTACAAAAAATCCAAACAATTTATCTTTACCGGATTTATATTCTGCAACCTTGTCAGTGTTGTCTTTTAATACTTTTTCAATAATTTTTTCTAATTCACCAACATTACTTTCTTGAATAAGTCCCTTCTCTTCGACAATAACTTTTGGATCTCTATTATCGTTAATCATTAATTCAAAAACTTCTTTTGCAATTCTTCCTGAAATCGTATTGTTTTTTATTAAATCTATTAATTTTGCTAAATTTTTAGATGAAATTGGAGATTCTTTAATAGATTTTCCAATTTTATTTAAAGCTGCAAATAAATCGCCTATCACCCAATTAATTGCAAGTTTTACATCGGAATTTTTTGCAATATCTTCAAAATAATCTGAAGTGTCTTTATCTGATATTAAAACTCCAGCCTCATAACTTGAAAGTTTATAATCTTTTATTAAACGTTCCTTTTTATCATCAGGTAGTTCCGGCAATTTTTGTTTAATTTCATCTACAAAGGACTGGTCAAATTTTAATGGTGGAAGATCTGGATCTGGAAAATATCTATAATCATGCGCATCTTCTTTGCTACGCATCTGACGAGTTTCATTTTTTTTAGTATCAAACAATCTTGTTTCTTGATCTATTTTTTTTCCTTCTTCTAATAGATCCACTTGTCGTTTTGCTTCAAATTGAATGGCTTGTTGCATAAACTTTATTGAGTTTACGTTTTTAATTTCACAACGTGTCCCAAAATCTTTACTACCTATTTTTCTTACAGAAACGTTAACATCTGCTCTTAAGGAGCCTTCCTCCATATTCCCATCACAAGTCCCCAAATAACGCATAATAGATCTTAATTTTTTAATATATTCAGCAACCTCCTCAGGGGATCTTAAGTCTGGTTTGCTTACAATTTCCATTAAGGCAACACCTGATCTGTTTAAATCAATAAACGTCTTTGTTGGATCTTGGTCATGTAAACTCTTTCCTGCATCTTGCTCTAGATGAAGTCTTTCAATTCCAATTTTTTTAGTCCCATATGGCATATCAAGTATTACCTCTCCTTCGCCAACAATTGGATGTTTGAATTGAGAAATTTGATAACCTTGTGGTAGGTCTGCATAAAAATAATTTTTTCTATCAAAAACAGAAAGTAAATTTATTTTAGCTTTTAATCCAAGTCCTGTTCTTACTGCTTGTTCGACGCAAAATTTATTAATCACAGGCAACATCCCTGGCATTGCTGCATCAATTAAACTTACCTGTGAATTTGGCTCTGAACCAAATTTAGTTGCGGAAGTTGAAAATAATTTAGCATTCGAACTTACTTGTGCATGAACCTCAAGACCAATTACCACTTCCCATTTTCCTGTTTCACCGGATATATAATAATTAAATTCTTTATCGCTCATTACATCCACCAATCTTTAACTTGTGATTTAAAATTAACTTGCTGCTCTATAGAATAAGCAGTGTTCAACAATGTTTGTTCATCAAAAGATTTTCCAAATAATTGTAATGCTAAAGGTAGTCCGTCTTTATTATATTTTATTGGTAATGATATTGCTGGAAGACCCGCTAAGTTTGCAGTTACTGTAAATATATCATTTAAATACATAGCAATTGGATCGTCTGTATTTTCTCCAAATTTAAAAGCAGGAGTTGGTGTTGTTGGAGTTAAAATTACATCAACATCTTTATAAGCATTATCAAAATCCACTTTGATTAAATTTCTAACTTTTTGAGCTTTTAAATAATAAGCATCATAATAACCTGATGATAGAACATAAGTTCCAATCATAATTCTTCTTTTAACTTCAGCGCCAAAACCTTTGGATCTAGTATTTTCGTACATCTCAGTTAAATCTTTTCCTTCTGCTCTAAATCCATATCTAACTCCATCGTATCTAGCTAAATTTGATGAGGCTTCTGCTGGTGCAATAATATAATAAGTCGGCAGAGCGTATTTTGTATGAGGTAATGAAATATCTTTAATAATTGCGCCGTTATCTTTTAAAATTTTAATACCTTCTTGCCATAAATCATCTACTTCCTTTGGCATATTATCAACGCGATACTCTTTAGGAACTCCAACTTTTAAACCTTTAATATTACTTTTAATTGAATTTAGAAATGAACTCTTGGGTTTGTTTGCTGATGTTGAATCTTTTTCATCATAACCAGAAATAACATCCAGCATTAAGGCTGCATCTTTCACGTCTTTTGTCATCGGCCCTGCTTGATCTAGAGAAGATGCAAATGCAACTATTCCCCATCTAGAACAGCGTCCATATGTAGGCTTTAAACCGACAATGCCTGTGAATGCCGCAGGTTGACGAATACTTCCACCTGTATCTGTTCCAACGGTAGCACTTGTCAAATCAGCAGCAACAGCGCTAGCGCAGCCTCCTGAAGATCCACCTGGAACAAGATTTTCATTATTTAAACGATATGGGTTTAAAACATTTCCAAAACTACTAGTCTCGTTTGATGAACCCATTGCAAACTCATCAGAGTTTAATTTTCCAATTAAAATAGCATCTTCATTCCAAAGTTTTTCTGTAACAGTTGATTCATAAGTTGGAATAAAATTTGATAAAATTTTACTTGATGCTGTGGTTTTTAATCCTTTTGTGCAAAATAAGTCCTTAACAGCAATGGGAGCTCCAACTAAAGCTTTGTCTAATTTTTTATTAGTATCTATTTTTTTAGCTTTGCTAACAGCATTTTCTAAATCTTTAGTGTTAAAACAATTTAATTTATCTGATTTTTCTATTCTTTTAACATAAGCATCAACTAACTCTTCGGCACTACATTTTTTTTCTTTAACATGCTTCACGCTTTCAACTAATGTTAATTTTGTAAGATCAGTCATGTTTATTCTATAACCTTTGGAACGATGTAATAATTAGAATTTTTCTCAGGAGCGTTTTTTAAAATTTCTTCTTTTTCATTAATTTTTTTAATCTCATCCTTATTCATAGTAAGAGCCTGATCAGACACGGATGCTATAGGAGCAATTTTATCGGTATTAAGTTCTTTTAATTGCTCGACAAATTTTATGATGGAATTCAAATCTTTCTCAAGCCTATCTGTTTCTTCGTTGGTCACCGATATCCTTGCTAGCTTTGATATTTTCTTAATAGTATCTTTGTTAATTGACATTAGACTTAATGGTAAATCTGGCTAAATTAACATTTTAATGAAAACTTACAACCTATTAGAGAACGATAAATTTGCAGAAATAATAAATAAACAATCCAGATTAATTGGAATTGATCATGGAAAAAAAAATATAGGTATCTCTATTTGTGATGAAAATCATAGTATCGCAACTCCTTTAACTACAATTGAATTTACTCAACTAAAATTTTTTATAACTGAAATAAGAAATATAATTAAAGAAAACAATATTGAAGGAATTGTAGTTGGCAACCCCATTAATATGGATGGCACCCTTGGTCCAAGAGCACAATCAGCTAGAGATTTTTCTAAAAGTTTAACTGAACAATTGTCTATTCCAGTAACACTTTGGGATGAAAGACTCTCTAGTGAAGGCGCTTATAAAGGTATGTCAGAATTAACAATTAATGTAACAAAGAAGCAGAAAAAACTAGATGAGAATTCTGCAGCCTTTATTTTGCAGGGCTTTATTGATTATTATAAAAATCAAACAAAATAAGTGATTTTGATTTAATGCTTGCAAGCTTTATAGTTTGCAAGTATAGAGTTGCTTTTAATGGCTATACAAAAAGAAGCTGTTAAATTCAGACACAAACACCTTTTAGGCATTCAATCCCTATCTATTCCCGAAGTTAATTATATTCTTGATGAGTCAATGCAATTTGTTGACTTTAACAAAAGAGAACAAAAAAAATTAAATATTCTTACCGGTAAAACTCAAATTAATTTATTTTTTGAATCTTCTACTAGAACTTTAAGCTCATTCGAACTTGCTGGAAAAAGATTAGGAGCTGATGTGATGAACATGAATGTTTCAAACTCAGCAATCAAAAAAGGAGAGACTTTAATTGATACAGCCATGACTTTAAATGCCATGCATCCTGACGTTTTGATTATAAGACATCAAGACTCTGGTGCTGCAAATCTTTTAGCGCAAAAAGTAAATTGCTCAGTAATTAATGCCGGTGATGGTTGGAGAGAACATCCAACTCAAGCATTACTTGATGCTCTTACAATCAGAATTAAAAAAGGGAAAATTGAAGGTTTAAGAATTGCAATCTGCGGCGACATAATGCACTCAAGAGTTGCAAGATCAAATATTTACTTACTTAATATGTTAGGAGCTGAGGTTAGAGTGATAGCTCCGCCTACTCTAATGCCAAAAAATATTGAAAGTCTTGGAGTTAAAGCATTCACAGATATGAACAAAGGCCTAGAAGGATCTGACATTGTTATGATGTTAAGACTTCAAACTGAACGTATGCAAGGATCTTACGTTCCTTCAACGAGAGAGTATTACGAATTTTATGGTCTAGATTATAAAAAAATTACTAAAGCTCATCCAAATGCACTGATTATGCATCCAGGTCCTATGAATAGAGGTGTTGAAATTGACACGACATTAGC
>VERQ01000100.1 GCA_018882565.1 Candidatus Fonsibacter sp.
GAGTCATAGTGAGACATATATTTTTAGACACTGAAACAACAGGCTTGTATGCAAATCAAGGGCATCGAATTATTGAAATTGCTGCAATTGAAATTATAAATCGTCGACTCACAAATAATTCTTTTCATTTTTATGTAAATCCAGATAGGGAAATAGATCCTGCGGCTCAAGAAGTGCATGGGATCACTTTAGATTTTTTACAGGATAAACCTAGATTTACGGAAATTGCTTCTGATTTTATAAAATTTGTTAAAGATGCAACGCTTATTATTCATAACGCACCATTTGATATTGGTTTTATTAATATGGAGCTTGGTTTAATCGAAAAGCCACCAATTGAAGAAGTGGTTGAAAATGTTATTGATACCTTAAAAATGGCTAAAGATATGCGGCCAGGACAACGAAATAGCTTAGATGCTTTATGTCGTTTTTATAACATCGACAATTCGCAAAGAAGTCTTCATGGAGCTTTATTAGATGCACAACTTTTGGCCGAAGTTTATTTGGCTATGACTCGCGGACAAGAGGATCTCATGATTGATTTTCAATACAATGGATCTGATATTGTTGGAGAAAAAAATGCCAAGCGCCCAACAAACCTTTTTATTTTAAAGGCTGATGATGAAGAACTTAAAAGTCATGAAGCTTATTTGAATAAAATGAAAGGTGAAAAGAAACTAGCTTGGTAATTAAAACTACAATGCATCAGCCCAGCTGTTAGGCGTTTCATAGATTCGAATTTGTTTAATTTTTAGCTGATGATCAAAACGATTATTAAATTCAGCGCTTAAAATTAAGTAAGCTTCTGATGCCATATTTTCTGCAGTTGGAACAACTGGAAAAATTACAGTTTTATGATTGGGTAGTGTGTTTAAAAAATTAACAATTTCTTTATCATCTTTATAAACAATAAATGCATGATCCCAGCGATCTACTATTAAATCTTTAATAATTTGTTTTACATCAGAAAAATCAATAACCATACCAAAATCTGAACTTTTATTATCGTCATGAATAGGGCCTGTTACGGTAACTTCGATTGCATAACGGTGGCCATGTAAATTTTTGCAGTTACTTTTATGGTTAGGTATGCGATGCCCTGCATCAAATTCTAAGCGGGTTGTAATATCCATTTATTAAACTTTAATGTCGTCTAAGTAAATGTCATTTTACCATTGCTTCATATTAAAAGATCTATAGCCTCGCAATGCGTTGTAAAGCTGGAGGGTGAGAATCATAAAATGCTGAATATAAAGGGTCGGGCGTTAAAGTAGATGCATTATCTCGATAAAGTTTAACGAGCGAGTCTTTGAGATATTTTGCACTTG
This sequence comes from Candidatus Fonsibacter sp., assembly GCA_018882565.1. Classification (GTDB taxonomy): domain Bacteria; phylum Pseudomonadota; class Alphaproteobacteria; order Pelagibacterales; family Pelagibacteraceae; genus Fontibacterium; species Fontibacterium medardense. Next base: position 1,329 of record VERQ01000100.1, read on the forward strand.
AATGTATTTTTGCATAACGATCTGCTTCAAATTCATTTTGTCTTGAATAGAAGGCCATAATAGGTCTTATAAAAAAGATGAAAGTGGGGCCAACTAACATAAAAAGAAGCAGGGCACTTCCATCCGAAGGACTCGAAATACCAAGGCCATGGTAAAACCATATTTGATCTTTTAGATAACCTAAGAT
>VERQ01000101.1 GCA_018882565.1 Candidatus Fonsibacter sp.
TTAACTTGTCAATATTGTAAAAAAATATATAAGCATAATCAAAGTAAATGGCGTCACGAAAAAACTTGTGAAAAAAAAGAACAAATAATGGCTGTAGAAAAAAAAATTAATAAAATAGAAAATGAAAATTCAAAATTAAAAATAAAAATAAATGAATTAATAAATATAAATTTAAAAGATAAAATAAATAAGATTCAAGAAATTAAATATGATAAAATAAATAAGATTGAAGAAATTGAATATGATAAAATAAATAAGATTCAAGAAATTGAATATGATAAAATAAATAAGTATCAAGAAAAAACAAAAATAATTTGTGATAAGTGTAATTTTAATTGTAATTCAATTGATATTTTCAAAAATCATTTAAATAACGAATGTCGACCTTCAATTAATTCTAATAATATTTATAGTTTTAACTCAAATACATTAGGATATAATAAGTATAAAGAAGATAATGGAGGAGATATTTATATTATTCAAACAGAATTTAATTTAAAAGGCTATTATAAAATTGGTATTTCAACTGATTTATATAAAAGATTAGGACAATATAGATGTGGAGCCGTTTTAGAACCAAAATTACATTGTTATTATCCTTGTAAAAATATTAAAGTAGCTGATAAATTATTAAAACATCAATTAAAAAAATTTAATATTAAAAGAGAAATTTATAAAACAGATAATTTACAAGAAATAAAATATATAATAAAAAATATCCAAATTCAAATGAATTCAGAAAATATAGAAATAATTCCAGAAGTTAAAGATTTTGAAATAATAGCTTGTAAATTTTGTGATGTGCATTTTACTAATAAAATAGATTTGAATGAACACATTATTAATAATCATATAGATGAGTTAAATTGTGAGAAAAATTTATATATTCAGGTAGATGATTTTAATTTAATTAAATACTTATTAAAAAATAATTATTCCTTGTATTTTAATTCTAATGAAATTAAAAATGATGAAATTACAAAAAAATATTATATAAATGGAACTATAGATGAATCTATTATTCCAAAAAATTATGAAACTAAAGAAGAACTTGAATTAATGTTAAAAAGAAAAAAAGAAATAATGGAAGAAAAATTTATTGTACCACCTAAAACTAAAAAATAAAAATTATATAAAAACCTTATTTAAAAAATTATTTACTTAATTTTTTAATGTCTGACATAGAAACCTTTTTTAACACCAGTTCTTTTGTTGATTTCCAAATTGAAGTTGAAGCAGATCCAAAACTTTTGGATGCTATTAAAAACAATAAAAATTTATTAGTTCGCTTTAATGCCACTGACTTTCATCAAAAGTTTTTATATCTTTTGGATAAAGATGTTAATCCATTTGAATTATATTTAACGATACGTACATTTGACATTAAAAATTATTTGGACATTTTAATTAATTTTTATAGTGAAAGAAATAATTTAACAGCTTTGTGTCAGATTATTAATAATCTTAAGGGTTCTGACACGATGACCTTCTGGTGTGTATTACAG
>VERQ01000051.1 GCA_018882565.1 Candidatus Fonsibacter sp.
CGTGCATGGTGCTGGCTCATTAGGTTGGACGCTTGTTGGGTATGTGAATAAAGATAGAGCGTTGATGGTAAATTTTGGAATACAAATTCCAATCTTTGCATTAGGCTATGCAAAAGTATTTTTTTAATGATAAAAAAAGATTTATTTAAAATAATTGATTATATTATCAAACGACCCAAGACGGTGGTGATTATATTGGTGCTGATTGCACTGTCACCGTTATTTATAAATTTAATAAAGTTTTAATTTTATAGTTCGTCTTTATCAAACTTGATGCCAAGAAGTTTAGATCTTCTAAATTTCAATATCACAATTGCGATAGCAAGAAGTAAGATTGCTCCCGCTTCATAAACAAGTGTGGATGGATCAATATCTTTTTTTTGTAATATAATTAATCGCGATAAAGCAGTGATTGCAATAAATAGAGGGTAAGTGAGACGAATAGTTTGTGTTCGCCAATAACTTGTCACCATTCCAATCACCTCTAAATAAATAAATAGTAATAATAAATCTGGCAGATTTACATCACGGATCTCAATCATGTGCTTAATCTCAAGCACAAAAGCAATTGAGGTTGCAATTAAAATGATGGATGCAAATACTAGCTGTAATTTTCTAAAAAAACTTACCATAATCCAATATGTAATATCATTGTTTGCAAATACTTACCTATGTTATTATGAATGTTATTAAATAAAAATGTCACCATTACTTACAATAATCCTTTTAGTTTTTAGCATCGGTTTTCTAATGGCAATAGGTCTTGAGAAATTGTCATTATTAATAGGCTTTTTTATTGTTCTTATTTCTTATCTACATTTCTTCGGTGGAATTTAAATTTACAAAACCTAACGCTAAAGAAAATTTTAAAAAAATTACCCCAAGAAAAATTTTAGCTTTGTGGTTAGTTGTATCCTTAGTTTTAACTATTTTAGCTCCTAAGATATTTGATCTTAAAGACTATAAGACTGATCATATATTATTTACTGTACTGATTGTTAACTTCATCGTTATGCTACTCATTGTTTATCTAGTAAAAACTATAAAAGGATCGACTAGTAAAAATAGATAATAAATTATCTAAGTTAATTGGTAAAATTTATTTAGTATGAAACAATTTTTAAAAATATTTTTCCTTTTTTTCATTTTATCGCAGTCAGGATATGCACAAAATTTTAAGATTGAGAAAATTTTAGATCTTAAAGATCCCTGGAGTTTAACATTGATCAATAAAGATGAAGTTTTGATCACTGAAAAAGAGGGAGAGATTTTATTAGTAAATATTAAAAGTAAAGAGGTTAAAAAAGTAAAACACAATTTAAATTATAAAGTAGATGGCCAAGGCGGACTCCTTGATATTATCAAACATAATAGTGATATTTTTATTTGCTATACGGAAGATCGAGGAGGTGGCAAAACAAGCACCAGTATTGCAAAGGCAACTTTTGCAAAAGATAATTTAAATTTTAAAAATATTTTTCAAGCAAATCCACCAATCAATAGCGGTTATCATTTTGGTTGCAGATTAGTCGTTAAAGATAATATGATTTATGCAAGTGCAGGCGAGCGGGGAAATGGTAACATTGCACAAGATCCAAAAACCCATGTAGGTAAAATGATTAGAATTAATCTTGATGGATCTGCCCCAAAAGATAATCCAAAGTTTAAAGGCAAAGAGGATTGGATGCCTGAAATTTACCAAATCGGCATTCGAAATCCACAAGGTATGACGTTATCACCCTTTAATGGAAAAATTTATATTTCAAATCATGGTGCCAAGGGTGGAGATTTTTTTGGTGAGGTAAAATTTGGTGAAAATTATGGTTGGCAGATTTGGTGTTGGGGTGGGGTTAATTATTCAGGAACAAAATGCGGTGAGACGGAGCAATGGGATCGTCGTTTTACAAAACCGTTATATACTTGGAGCCCCTCCATAGCAGTGAGTGCGGTACAAATTTATAAGGGAGATGAATTTAAAGAGTGGAATGGTCATATACTAATGACTTCTTTAAAGGATGAAACTATTCGAAAACTTGAATTTATAAATGATAATGAAGTGGGCAGAGAAGTTATTATTTTAAAGGGTAAATTAAATCGAATTCGTGATTTAAAAGTTGCAGAGGATGGAAAAATTTATATCCTTTCTAATGGTGAAGGGGCACTTTCGGTATTAAAGAAATAAATTAACTTAATTGCGACTCAACAAATTCCCAGTTTGCTAATTTTTCAACAAAGGCTTTAAGATAATCGGGTCTTCGATTTTTATAGTCTACATAATAAGCATGTTCCCACACATCGCAGCCAAAAATAGGTTTTAAATTATCAACCAAAGGATTTGAACCATTTGCGGTTTTACTAATAACTAATTGATCACCTTTTAAAGAAAGCCAAGCCCATCCGGAGCCAAATTGAGTAACGCCGGCTTGAATAAAATCTTCTTTAAATTTTTCAACAGTGCCAAAAGTTTCAATAATTTTTTTCTCTAACTTTCCTGGCATTTTGCCACCACCACTTGGGCGCATACATTGCCAAAATAAAATATGATTATAATGTTGTCCGGCATTATTAAAGATTGCAGCTTTACTTGCATCATTTGCAGTTTTTTTTACAATATCTTCAAGGGTGTCGTTTTCAAAAGGGGTGCCTTTAATCAAATTATTTAAATTTGTTACATAAGTTTGATGATGTTTACTGTGATGTAATTCTAATGTTTCAACACTCATTGCAGGATGAAGTGCGTTTTTAGCATAATTTAAGTTAGGTAAAGCAAAAGGCATATAGTTAATTGTATATTAAATTTTTAAAAAATAAACTTTCAATTCTTTATAAAAATTTGACTAAAATTTTAGGAATTTGTTCTGTAAAGCCAAAAAAACCTTTATTTGAAAATTGAAAGCAATACTGATCATAATCCCTTGCTAAATAGGTAATTTTAATTTCATTCTTTATTTTGCTTATAAAATCATTTTCATAGCCGCAAGTTAGATAGGGCATCACTATATTTTTTATATTTTTCTCACTTACTATTTTTAAAAGTTCATCTTTATTTCTTATTATAGTTGTTGAATTAAAATTAACTTTAATAAGATCTGCAATTTCAGCATTGATATCTGCTTTAAAGTCTAAAACTTTTTTTGAGTAATTTTCTTTCTCCAAAACACTATTAAAATCGAAAAGCGCATAGTGATTAAACTTATCTTTTGTCTTAAGTAAAAAATTACTATCTAAATTATGAGCTAGAAATAATGAATTCTCATTATTTAATTTATCAAAATGAATAGGGGTAGAGCTGAAGTTTTCATTTTCAAAAAGGGCAGTTGCGTTTTCATTTAACTTTAAATGATTATATTTTTTTGCAGAAAATTTATTAATATTCCAACTAGCTGCAACATAATGCTTACCCTTAGTATGCAGTCCTGCAACCCAACGCCAACTTAAAGTGTTTGATGCCACATCACCATCGAGTAAGTGTTTTAGAAAAAAATCAGCCCCAAGCTGCCAAGGGAGTTTAAGAGTAAAAATCCAAATACTTGCAAACCACATGCGTGCATGATTATGTAAATAACCGGTGTGTTTAAGTTCATTCGCCCAATCATTAAAACATTCAATTTCTGTTTTTCCACCAATTGCATCTAGATAAGATTTACTTTGTTTTTGCTCATTTAATTTTAGTAGATCAGATTTATAAGATTGAAAAACTTTTGGTTTTAATTCAAGCCAACCCTTCCAATAGGTTCTCCAGAATACTTCTTGAATAAACTTTTCAATTTTAATGTAAGGATATTTTGAGTTTGCAGATTTTAAAACCTCTTCTTCATCAATAATTCTGTGCGTGATATATTTGGATAAACAACTGGTGTTTGTTCTTTTATCAGGTCCAAAATCAAAATTTCTATCCCTTGCATAATTGCTTAAAAAATTTTCTGAAAAATCTTTCAGTTGTTGTAATGCCTGTTCTCTAATTTTCATAAGGGTCAAGTTATTATGCTTGTTAATGTGGCAAAATCAAACACTTCAGAGTTTTTTTAAAGTTTAAACTTACTATAGAAGACAAAGACCTATAAAAGTCCTCTATGAATATTGTCTTAATCGTTGGTAGCGCTCCTGATGCACTGAGAATAAAATCCTTCGATCTTTCAGCATTTACTAGTTGCGTTGCAATTAATAATGCATGGCGACTTAAGAAAGACTGGGATTATGTAATTTACCCTGAAGATTTTCCAATCAAACGCCAACCCATTCATTCATCATTTAATAAAGATAAATTAATTACTGCAAAACAATTTGTGCCTATTCAAAATAATTTTGGCGGCTTTATTTATGCAGGTGGTACCATGGCATTTACGGCAGGTTATTGGGCGTTAGGTGCATTAAAGCCTGATGTGATTGCTTACCTTGGCTGCGATATGATTTATTCTAAAAACATTAAAAATATTAATCATTTTTACGGTAAGGGTTCAGCTGATCCATTACGAAATGATATTACATTACAATCATTAGAGGCAAAGTCAGCTCGCTTTATGGCATTTGCTAAATTTAATAACTGCGCTGTGGTTAATCTATCCAACCAATCTCAATCAAGATTATTATTTCAACGGGCAACTATTGAACAATTTAAAAATAAAAAAAATATTTCAAATTTTCTAAAGAAAAATAAACTTAAACTTGACGATAAGGCCATTAAAAAAGCTTTAACAACTGAGAAAAAATTAGCTTACATGGTGCCATCAGGTAGGTATTGGAAAGAAATTAAAAAATTTGATCCACATCAATTAAATAAAATTGATGATCTGTGGCTTAAAACGTCCATGTATGCGTAACAATAAGCATTGCAACGAGTAGAAAAGTTTAATTAATATTAAATCTAAATGGTAATTTATTTTAATAACTGGCTTAAAAGAGCTTTAATTATAATTACTTCACTCATCATTGTTGGCTGTAGTGTTGTAACTTTAGGCTACAACCGTCTGCCATTTCTCACAATTTTAGAACTAGACTCCATGGTTGATTTGACAGATGAACAAGAAAATCTTGTCCGCATTCAACTTGATGCTTGGTTAGAATGGCACCGCGAAAAGCATCTTCCACAATATATTGTAAAATTAGAGCAATGGGAAAAGCTGATTATGCAAGACTTAACCCCAGGTCAGTTTTGTAAAGAAGTAGATGTGATTGTAACTTTTACCAATGAAGCAGTTGAAAAATTTATCCCAGCTCTTATTCCAATAGCTACAACTTTAACTCCTACACAAATTGATAATTGGAATAAGTATCAGGAAGAAAAAAATAAAGAGTTTGTTGAAAATTTCGGTAAAGGTAAGAAGGGTGAGATTATTAATGAGAAAAGATTAAAAAGAGCCATCGAACGTGCAGAGATGTTTTATGGAACATTGTCTACAAGTCAAAAAGAAGCCTTGGCTAAACGATTAGAAAAAAGTGTGTTTAATGTTGAGCAAGTTTTACCAGAAAGAAAACGCAGACACGCCGATTCAATAAATGCAGTAAAACTTATCCAATCAGGTGCAAAACCTTATCCAACTTTAAAAGCGGTGTGGGACCGTAATCAAAAATCACCAAACCCAAATTATGCAGCTTATAGTGACAAAATGTTACAAGATGGCTGCAGTCAATTATCTGAACTGCATAATAAAACTACATTAGAACAACGCAAAAAAGCAGCACAGAAATTAAACGGTTATAGAAAAGATTTTGAAAGTCTGATCAAATCTTAAATTCAATTTTTTTTTAAATTATATTCTTTAATTATTATGGTATTATCAAAGCAATGCTAAACGATTGGTACATGTATATTTTATATGGTGCAGGCATAGGCTTTGCTATTTATTTAGCGGATAAATACGTATTTCATTTTTTACAAACCTTCATTAAATGAACCTAGAGCTGATCGTAACCATTGTACTTGCAATGATTTCATCCTTAATACCGACGGTTTATAAAAAAATTACGGATAGTGCTAATATTGCAAACCCTTACATTATTGTTGCAGCTGTAATTTTAGGAATTCTTTCAGCATGCATTGTTTATTCTTTAATGATTTATGGAATCCTTCAAACTTTATATTTTCTTGTTATCTATAAAATTATTCTAGGCTCAATTTTTCTCACACAATATTTAGTAAAACTAAACTCAAAGTAAAATAACCAAGTTTGTATTAAAATACACTCAATCAACAAATAACAGTTTAAATTCAAGTCTGTTTTCAATTCCTTACAATAAAACTTTTCAATTAATATTATTTTTTAAATAATCTTCTTAAATTTTCTATAATAATCTTACGGTGTCTTTCCGTACCAGCTATTGCTT
>VERQ01000052.1 GCA_018882565.1 Candidatus Fonsibacter sp.
AGGTTAACTAGTCCAATTGCTAATTTTTTTTTAAGCAAGATAACTGCGTGTTCAAAACATTTTTTAACAAATGTATCTGAGTTATTAGTTTTTAGATTAAATGGTTTGGATTGTTTATAATCTACATTTATAAAATTGAATTTCACATTTTCTAAGCTATTAATTTCAGATAACTTAAACTTTACATTTATTTTAAAATCCAAGTAATTTGCTTGCTTTTCTAATAGTGAATAATTTCCAATAATTATAAAATTTAGTTTTGTCTTTTTTATATAATTTAATGATTTGAGAAAAATTTCAGAGGAGATACTATTGGGTTCTCCTAGAATGATTATAATAGGTCTTTTCACAAAAATTTAATTAAATATTTTTTTTTACTTTTTTCTAAGTGAGTAGCTGAGAATTTATTTAATAGTTTATTTTGTTCAGTGATAATTAGTTGTTTTTTTAATTTTTCATCATCTTCTGCATCTTTCTTTTCTAGCTCTCTATTTACTTCTGTTAAATTTACATTAAGTCTACTCTCGTACATCTGCCTAATTAATTTTGACCACTTCATATCAATTTTAATTATGTTTTTTAAATAATCTTTCTCTATTTCATTTTGGTTATAGAAAGAATTAAGAATTTCATTGTTAATTTTCAATCTCTCTAAATAACTATATAAATTATTTTCTATTTCTTTTTCAGAAACCTCGATTTTAAAAGAATTGGTCTCTATATCTTTGATTTTTCTATCTATTAAACTATTAATAATTTCTTTTTTAAATGGTTCTGAACTACCGGTGGCTTGATCTTTGTTAACAAATTTTAAAAAATTTATTTCTTTATTAATATCTAGTTCTGTAATTATTGAGTTATCAATAGAAACTATTACGTTATTCGTTAATTGTTTTGCTTTAGATTCAGTTAAAAATAAAACAAAAAATATTAGTAAAAAAATTTTTTTACTCATTTATTATTTAGAATTATTGTATTCCGCCAATTGAAGGCAATATATTCGATGTTGTGTAATTATCTCCAAATGGTAGCAGCGTCACACCAAAGAAAATACTAGTTGCAGGTTTTAAATCTTTATCAGACGAGTAGTTTTTTTGTAAATAAAAACCATATCTTATACATTCATTTTCATTTTCAATTCCTAGTTTATGAGAATTAGTCAAATCTGTTTTTAAATTTCTGTCAGTTGAAATTGTTAATTTAGTGTTATCAGTTAAATAAGAAGTTAAATTAGCTTTTGCATATCTTTCACTTCCAATATGACTATTTTTTTCATAAAAATTAAAATTAATTTCACCTTGTTTTAAAAAAGTTTTTACATTTAAATCGTTGTAATAAATATGGTTGAAACCGTTATCTAATGTATTTTTTAGAGTAACATCAAAATTACCAGGACTTAAATAGTTAGCTTTAGTTACAAGATCAGAATTTTTACTTTGTAAAGAGGATTTTGTAGGCATATCAGGATCTTCGTTGAATTTTATAACTTGTCCTATTGAAATACCCGCTTCAGCAGGTTTATTTTTGTTTGTAATTTTTTCTTTCCACATCCAATCTAAGCCAATATTTAAAGATAAATCTTTTTCTATTAATTCATCTGAGTTCATCCTGTTTATTGAGAATAAATTATCCGTATTTAAAGTAGTATCGTTAGATTTTGCATTAGTCATTTTTCCAGGGGAATAACGAGTAAGTATTCTAGGAATTAAATATTGCTCAGATTCTTTTGATAACTTAGCAAACGGTAATGATGCATCAAGACCAACTACGGGATTAATTTGACTATTTAAGTTTTCGTTTGGAGTTTTGTAATCAGAATAGTAGTTAATGTTATTTATTTTTGTAAGAAATTTATATCCAACACCAAGATTTGTATTGTAAAATTCTGAAGTGGAGTAATCTAGGTTATTAATAAAAGTTGTTTTGCTTTGATTTGTGTTTGTATTTAAGCTTTTAAAATTTGAACTAAAGTTTAGGTTGTTATTGTCCAATAAGTTATATTTAGAATAAATAATTTCAGGAAGCAGATATTCATATTGGTCAGAAGCTTTTGAAGTGCTTATATTTTGATATGCTGCGGTTTTAAAATTTAGACTTTCGTTTTTTCCAAAAGAATTAAGGTAAATTTCATTAGTTAGTCTTGTATCGTCTTCTTTTACAAGATTTCTTTTAAATCCATCAACGGTAGAATTTATTTTATTAACTCTTAAATACGTTGGGTTATTTACTCTCTGAAATTTTGCGTTAAATTCACTTTGATCTAAAATTTTGTCTGTAAAATTAAGATTTAAATTACCATACAAATGATGTCTTGATCCGTCAGTTTGTGAAGTGGTTATTTCTTTATAGCCTTCAGTAAGGCCAGCCTCTAATGACAAATCTCCATTTTTAAATTTCTCCCTATATTCCCCTAACAACAAAGGATTTTGTTTAAAGTAATAAACAGGACTAATTGTAAAATCAGCTGATTGAGACACTGGATAAAAATACGGAATTTTAATTGTTGCGCCAATATCCGAACTTAGTGATGAAAATGATGGTGCTAAAAAACCAGCCTCTCTTTTAACACTTGGGTCTGGATGTGAAAAATAAGGAGTATATAGAATTGGAATATTGTTTAAATCTAGAGTGGCGTTCTTATAAGTAATTTTTTTATTTTCTTTATCATGGGTTACTAAATTAGCGTTTAAATTCCAAAAAGGACATCCTTCTTTCTCATTTGTTGATTTACAAGATGTAAATTTCCCATCTTTGATTATTGTGATATTATTTTTTATACTTACTTCTTTTCCAGAAAGTCTTGGCTCTATAAATTCATTAAATTTATCTTTAGATTGAAATTTTTCTTTATTAAGATCAGAGTTAAGATCGTAACCGATAATTTCATTAAATTTATCATCAACATTAAGTTTACTAAAATAATATATATTTTTATAATTATCTGAAAACTTTACTTTATTATCTGCGGTAATAATTTTTTTTTCTAAATTATATTCAAAATTCTCTGCAGTTAGAGTTCTATTTTTACTGTCAGAAAATTTAGAATTTCCAAAAGTTTTTAATAGTTGATTTGCTTTGTTGTATATAATTCTATCAGCGGAGATTTGTTGTCCTTCTTGATTTTTAGCAACCACGTTTCCTATTGCCTCTATAATATTGTTATCCTGAGAATACGTTAGCTTATCAGCAGAAAAATTATAAATATCTTTTTGCTGTGAAAAACTAAAATTAGTTTTTAAAAAAAAGAAGCCAAAAAATAATATAAAAAAAATTCTATTTTGCATTAACTTGAGTAATTCCAACTAAATTTATTAAAATTATGAGAAATATAGGTATCCACACCGAAAAATCTACAGATATTATGCCTGATTTAGCTATTGTTATTGATAAATCATTTAGAAAATAAATTATTATGCTTATTATTACTCCATAGCTTCCATATTTTAGGTAGTTAGATGTCTTTCCTAAATTAATAATCATTAATCCAGAAAGTATCGACATTGCTAACAGATAAATGGGAAAAGAAATTAACTTTTGATATCTAATTCTAAGATCTATAGTTGAGTACCCCTTCTCTTCTAATATTAACATTTCTTTATTGATATCTAATAAGGAAGTAGTCTCAGTATTTTTATAAACGTTTTTTAGTTCGCTAATATTTACGTTACTCGTGTAATTATAATTATTTAAATAATTATCTTTATTATTTTTTTTATTTATTGAGATTATATTAACTTTATTTAGCAGCCAATTTTTATCTTTTATAGTTCCTTCAGTAGCGTCAATTCTTCTGATAAAGTTATTTGAAGCATCATAATTATAAATAGTAATTTGGCTCACTACAGAAAAATCTTTATTTATTTTCTCTATTCTTATTATATTTTTTTCTTTTTCATTTTTATCAAGAATCCATATTCCAGTTTCATTAACAAATACTAAATTTTTCGTCTCATTGTACTCTGATCGTAAATCTTCATAGTATCTAAGCATTGAGGACGAGAAGGGGACAATTAAAAAAACAATTATATATCCAATAACAAATGAAGTTAAAGCAGGAATTAATATAATTTGAATATTTGAATAACCCATTACCCTTAATGAAATAACTTCATTATGATTGTAAATTTTTAAATAAAAAACAATTCCCGCAAATAAAACTATAAAAGGAAATAAATTTATTAATACATTAGGTATTTTTAATACGGTAAATATTAAAAAAAATATAAACTTAAGATCCTTTTTTGATTTAAAAAAATTAAACTCATCTAATAAATTTATTAAAAGAATAATTGATAGCATTACTGCTATAACAACGAATAAACTCTTTATATATTCATTGATTATATATCTGTTAATTGATTTTAGCATTTATGATTTAATATTTTCCCTGTTAAGAAAGTAATTTAATAAAAGCCAATTTATTATTAAAAATAAAACTGGTGCTACGTATAAAAATAAACTTAAATTTATATTTTTTGAACTTAAATCTAATAATATTTCACCAATTATTATAATCAAAATTCCATATGAAAAAATTATCAACTTTATAAAATTATTATTTATAATTTCTTTATTAGTTATGATTAAAAGGCATGCTAATAAAACTAAAGAAGGAATAAATAAAGGCATCACGATTCTATCATTTAGTTCACCAACTATATTAGAGAGCTGTACATCGTTTTTATTATTAGATCTTTTCACCAATTCTAAAAAAAACATTTCATTAAATTTATAATAATCTACTGTTTTTTTACTATATTGACTGAGGTCAAGTGTTGTTTTGTCAAAATCCAATATGGAAATTTTTCTATCTTTTCGTTCTTCTTGAATACTACCCTCCACAAGCACAAGTAAATTTTTATTATTTTCATTTATGACAACGCCTGATTTTGCTACTATAGTTTTTTTTATATTTGAATCATCTTCAAACAAAATAATATCTTCTAGTTCGTTGATTTGATTTTTTTTTCCAACATAAATAGTTATTTTTTTTAGAGGATTGTTAAAATTATTCTGCTTTAATAAAGGCCCAATTGCACCAACCCCGGTGTTTAGAAGCAGGTATCTGGAGTAATTGGAAAAATGAGGAACTATAAAACATCTTATAATTATTAGTATTAAAACAAATATAACAGTAGATTTTAATAAATAATTTATAAATTTTTTTTTTTCTAATCCCGAAAACCATAGAGCTCTAAGTTCATTATGTTCTTCAAATTTTGAAATTGTAACAACAAAAGATATAAAAAATATTATTATTGAAATTCTAGAAAAAAACTTTGGTAGTATTGATAAAATGTATAAAAAATAAGTTGTTATAGAATTTCCCTCTTCACCAATCAAATCGAGCAGCCTAACAGCTTGAGTGATCCAAATAATAAGTCCAAATGCGAGGAGAATAGAAAGGTAGTTCTTTAAAAATTCTTGCGCAAAATAGTATCCCAACTTGTTTTTTCTCATTTAGATATGTATATGATCTTATATCATTATGTTAAATTTAAAGATAACTCCAAATGTAAATAATAATTCAGATTTTTACATTTTTTTCTGTGAGAAAAATTTTTCGTTTAATTCAAAAAAACTATCATTCCTTGATATTAATAATAAAGAAATTAATTCTATTTTATTAAAAAATAAAGATGAAGATTATTTTGTTTTTAATTATCATAGCTTAAGACCAAAAAAAATTATTTTTATAAATCAAAAAGATAAGAAGGACGATTTTGAAAATCAAAATATCGGTGGGAAGGTTATAAGTGAAATTAAATCAGCAAAAGAAATTAATGTTATTTTTTCTAATGAAAGTAAATCGTTAGAAGATTATTATTTTAACTTTTTTTTAGGATGTTTTTTAAAAAAATACTCTTTTAAAAAATATAAAACAATTTTCAAAAAAAATGAGAATACAAAAGAAATAACAAATCTTTTAATTACCTCATCAAATAAGATTTTTTTTAACAAGATAAAGAATAATGTTGAAAATATTATTAATGGGGTTTTTTTAACAAGAGACCTAGTTTCAGA
>VERQ01000053.1 GCA_018882565.1 Candidatus Fonsibacter sp.
GTCTTAAGGCAATTTCAGATTTACCAGAACCGGTAGGCCCTGCGATAAGAATGCTTTTTTGCATTGGTAAACATCTTATTTAATTTTTACGCCAATAAATTTACTTTGATTATTGCTGTCTAAGATCGTTAATAAAATTGAATTTGTATTCTTTTTAAGTTCTTTTTTAAATTGATCCTCAAAAATTTTAACATTACTTACTGGAATATTAGCAACTGCTATTATAACTTCCCCCTCCTTCACTGGTAATAAAGCTAAAGGGCTGTCACCACTAATCTCCAGAATATACACTCCTTTTTTATCTTTTAAATTGGATCTCTGCTCAATATCTTGATTATTTATATTTCTAATTTTAATTCCAAGTTCTTTAATAGTAACAACTGAAGGAGGTGCCTGTTTGTTATTTTCTTTTTTATACTCACTTGTCTCTTCAAGTCTCGTAACAGTAATATTTTTTGTTAATATTTTTTTATTTCTCCAAACTTTAACCTCAACACTTTGTCCAATAGGAGTATCAGCTACAATCTTTGGAAGCTTTCTCATGTTATCAACTTTTTTATTATTAAATTCTAATATGATATCGCCCGCTTCTATTCCCGCTTTATCTGCTGGACCGCCTGCTGAAGCGCTAGATACTAAAGCACCTTCTTGACTTTTAAGTCCCAAACTATCTGCAATTTCTTTTGTCACTTCTTGAATTCTAACACCAATATAACCTCTCTTTATTTCTCCAAATTCTGTGATTTGTTTCACAACATTCTTTGCAAAATTTGCAGGAATAGCAAAACCAATGCCTACGGAACCGCCTGAATTAGAAAGTATAGCGCTGTTAATTCCAACTACTTCTCCTTTGATATTAAATAATGGTCCTCCCGAATTTCCTTGGTTTATTGATGCATCGGTTTGAATAAAATCATCATATTTTCCAAGACTAATATCTCTATTTCTTGCAGATATAATTCCAGCTGTGACAGTTCCACCTAGTCCAAAAGGATTTCCAATCGCAACAACCCAATCACCAACTCTCGCTTTGTCTGAATCTGCAAAAGTTACTGCTTTTAAATTATCTTTAGTATTGATTTTAATAACTGCGATATCGCTTGTTGGATCTGTTCCTAAAACTTTTGCTTCATATTCTTTGCCGTTAGTTAATTTTACAAAAATTCCTTCGGCACTTTGAATAACGTGATTATTAGTAATTATAATTCCCTCTTTATCAATTATAAATCCAGATCCAAGAGATTGGGTTTTTCTTTTTTGTGGACTGCCACCTCTATCAAAATCTTTAAATAAATCCTCAAATGGATGTCCTGGAGGAAATTGAAATGGAAATGGATTTTGAGGTCTTGTTTCTATAACTCTTGTTGCAGAAATATTCACAACAGATGGTATTAATTTTTCAACTAAATCTGCAAATGAATCGGGTACTTCTTTTGAATTTAAATTTGTAACTAATAAAATATTACAAAATATAATTAATAAAAATTTTTTAAAACTCTTCATTGAAGTTTTTTTATATAAGCTATTACTACAAATCCTATAATAGCAAAAATAAGTCCTCCAATCCTTAATTTTTGCTCTGATAAATCTTTCATAGAATTTAACATTTTTTTCATACTTCCAGGGAACGCTGTATAAAGAAGACCCTCTATAAACAGCAATAAACCAATTGCTGTAAAAATCTCATCCATTATCTTTTTAAAATTTTATTCAATCCCGATTCACCAAAATATCTAAAAAACTCACTATCAGGTGATAATACTAATGAAGTCTCGCTACCATTAATCAAAGATTTTTCATATGACTGCATAGCTCTATAAAAACTGAAAAATTCTGGATCTCTTCCAAAGGCTTCTGCAAATATTTTATTTCTTAAGCCATCTCCTTCTCCTCTTAAAATCTGAGAAGTTTTTCTAGCTTCAGCTAATATAATAGCAACTTCTTTGTCAGCTTTAGATTTAATTGTTTGTCCAAGTTCAAAACCTTCCGCTCTGAATTCTTTTGCTTCACGAGTTCTCTCTGTTTGCATTCGTTTAAAAATAGCCTCGCTATTTGCGCTTGGAAGATCAGCTCTTCTTATTCGAACATCAATAACATTAATTCCAAAATCTTTAGCTTCCTCAGCTACATCTTTTGTAATTTTATTCATTAATTTTGTTCTCTCGGTAGATATCAAATTAACTAGATTTTCCTTACCTAATACACCTCTAATCTTGGCATTAATAATTGATGATAATCTTGATTGTGCAACTCTTTCATTCCCAACTGAAATATAAAACTTTAAAGGATCAGTAATTATAAACTTTGCATAAGCATCAACGATTATTCTTTTTTGGTCTAATGCAATAACTTCTTCGGCTGGAGCATCAATGTCTAAAACTCTTTTATCAATTAGTTGAACGTTTTGAAGCAAAGGTATTTTCCAGTATAATCCTGCATCTTTATAAACTTTTTTTGGTTCTCCCAATTGAAGAACTATTGCTTGGTGAGTTTCTTTAACAATAAAGAAAGTCGAATAAACTAAAAACCCTGCTGCAACTATTATAAATATTAGAGCTTTTAAAATTCTATCCTGCATCAATTTTTAACCTCCGATTTTTTTTGCTCTATCGGTAAATTCTTCTTTAATTCAGGAAGTGGTAAATAAGGAACAACTCCTGATCCAGATTGCTTATCAATAATAATTTTATTAACTCCTGACAAAACCTTTTCCATAGTCTCAAGATACATTCTTTCTTGGGTTACAGATTTTGCTTTTGCATACTCATTATATATTGCTATAAATCTACTAGCCTCCCCTTCTGCTTGAGCGACTACTTCTTTTTTATAAGCTTCAGCCTCTTGAACAATTTTAGCAGCTTCTCCTCTAGCTCTTGGAATCACATCGTTCGCATAAGCTTGCGCTTCATTTTGTTGACGCTCTTTATCTGCTTTTGCAGCCTGAACATCTCTAAATGAATCAATAACTTGTGCAGGAGGATCAGATTTTTGTGCCTGAACTTGTGTGATTTCAATTCCAGAATTATATTGATCTAATATCTGCTGCATTATTTTCTGCGCTTCAGTTTCAATATCAGTTCTACCTTGAGTTAAAATTGATTGAATTTTTTTACGTGCAATAATCTCTCGCATAGCAGTTTCTGCTACAGCCTTAATTGTGCCGATTGGTTCTTGAATATTAAAAAGATATTTACTTGCATCTTTAATTGTCCAAAAAACTGAATAGTTAATATCAACAATGTTTTCATCTCCTGTTAACATTGCGCTCTCTTCTTTAATTTCACTTATAGCTCCAGATCTAGAACTGTCGCTTGAAGATCTAAATCCAATATCAACTCTATTTACTCTAGTTACTTTTGGCGTCATTACAGATTCAATTGGATAAGGAAGATGATAATTTAATCCTGGTTGAGTCATGTTGGTATATTTTCCAAATCTTAGAACAACGCCTTGTTCGTCTGCATCAACTCTATAAAATCCACTTAAAGCCCAAACAGCAATTGCTCCGATTATAAAAAGTGTAATTGGTTTTTTTACATCTGGAGTTTTTGAAGATCCGCCAAACATATTCTTTAGACCATCTTGAAATTTTTTTGCTAAATCCTCCATGTCATCAGAATTATTAGAGCTTGGCTGCTTGTTACTTTTGTTAGGAGCGCCCCAAGGAGATTCTTTTTTTAAGATATCTTTAGTATTATTAGTCTCTATTAATGACATATTATTTTAAAAAATAGCCTTATTAATATAGGTATAAATGGTTATTTAAAAGAAAATTACAATGCGCCAAAATGACTGAAAAAGAAGCAAATCTTAGTAAGAGTTTTATGGATCAAATTTCTCCTAAAACTCAATTTAAAAAAAACAAAATAAATGGAGTAAAAAAAATTATTGCTGTTTCAAGTGGCAAAGGTGGCGTTGGAAAATCAACTGTTGCTGTCAACCTTGCAATCGCACTTAAAAATTTAAAATATAATGTTGGTATTTTAGATGCTGATATTTATGGCCCTTCCATTCCTAAAATGATGGGTATTTCAGAAAAACCAAAAAGTGATGATGGTCTAAATTTAATTCCAATAAAAAAATTTGATATCCAATGCATGTCGATTGGATTTATGATTTCAGAAGAAACTCCTATGATCTGGAGAGGTCCAATGGTTGCTAGCACTATAAAGACTTTTGTTAGTAAAGTTTTATGGGACAATGTTGATTTTCTAATTATTGATATGCCTCCAGGAACCGGTGACGCTTTATTAACTTTTTCTCAAGAAATAGATATTGATGGAGCAGTCATCATCACAACTCCTCAAGATATTGCCATCATTGACGTAAAAAGAGGAATTGAAATGTTTAAAAAAACTAATGTTAAAATATTAGGTATTATTGAAAACATGACAAGTTTTACATCGGATGATGGTGTTGAACATTTTATATTTGGAAAAGATGGGGGAAAAAATATAGCAAATAAATTTAATATTGAACTTTTAGGACAAATACCAATTAATATTAATCTTAGAAAAAACTCAGATGAAGGATCACCTTTTGTAGATCAATTTAAAGATCATAAAGTTTCAAAACTATTCTTAGAAATTGCAAATAAAATAACAAAAATAATTAAATAACTATAAGATTTTTTTTATCTATTACTTCCATTAATTCATTCCACTCTCTTTTACTAAGTCCAGAATCTTCATAACTGACTTTATTTCCATTGATCATTGATTTTACAATTTTTAATCCTTTTGATGATAAATGAGCAGCTCCAACTCTATAATCTAAAAATGCTGCATGGGTAATCGGAACCCATTTTTTAACTGTATCTAACATTTTCTCCGCGTAAACTCTAATTTCATACTGTGCATGACTGTCACCTCTTAAAAATAAAAAATTCATAAGATTTAAAAGATCAGTTTTCCAATACCACTGAGTATATGAGTTTAATGTTAAATTCATTCTTGCAAGTTCTCTTGCTAGACCAGATTTTTTTTCATCAATAACTGTTCCATCAAATCTTTCATTCAACATTTTTTCGTAATTATCATAAGTTCTAACTGCATCATCTTTTAAAATTTTTAAAACTTCATCGGCTTGTTTCCCCGTAATCAAATCACCTCGACCTTGTCGATTGTTAGTTGCCTGTGCCGATAATTGCTCTTTTGCTGGAATATAAAACTCTTTATCTAATATAGAGTATCTTGCTGAGTACTCGTTTACATTGGCAGTTCTATGTCTAATCCACTGTCTTGCTATAAAAATTGGAAGCTTTACGTGATACTTAATCTCGCACATTTCAAATGGAGTGCTATGCCAATGCCTCATTAAATATCTTATCAAACCCTCATCTGTTGAGACTTTCTTAGTGCCTTTTCCATAAGAAACTCTTGCAGATTGGACAATTGAACTATCATCACCCATGTAATCTATGACTCTTATAAATCCATGATCTAGAACTGGAATTGCTTCATAAAGAACCTTTTCAAGTTCAGGAGAGGTTACTCTTTTTGTAGAGTTACTTTGCGATTGTTGTTCTTGGATTTCTTTTTTTTGTTCAGAAGTCAGTTCCATTGTCTACGTAATGCTTGGATTTTAAATATATCTTTAATTTAGCGATTCAAAGTCTTATATTATTAATGTTGGTTTTCCAACTATGACGATAAACGAGATTCGTAATAAACATTGAGGACCAGGGGGCGGTACCCTGCACCTCCACCAATTTCAACTTATGGGGGTGAAATAGAATCGACTAATGTCTAAAGGCTTTTCTTTCGTCCGGTATAGTACCACCGTAAAGGACTAAAATATAAACGCAAATGAACAATTTGCTCTCGCTGCCTAATTAATTTATTAATTAGATAAGCACGGTCAGGGGCACCGGGTAACAGAACGCCCCAGTAAGATAAATTCTCTTTTACCCACAACAATTATTAAAAATGAAACTCAACGAAGTTTCAACGAATGTTTAAAGAAATAAATTTGGCAAAATTTTTTATATATAAAAAATATATATAAAACATATT
>VERQ01000054.1 GCA_018882565.1 Candidatus Fonsibacter sp.
ATCCAGATGAGCGTATAAATTTAGAAGTTGAATCAAATAAAGCAGATAAAAAACCAGATTTAACAGCAAGATTAATTGATCTTGTAACTCCAATTGGAAAAGGACAAAGAGCATTAATCGTGTCACCACCAAGAGCTGGTAAAACAGTAATACTTCAAAACATTGCACATTCAATTACAGCAAATCATCCAGAGATTTATTTAATAGTTTTACTTATTGATGAAAGACCAGAGGAAGTTACTGATAAGCAAAGATCTGTAAAAGGTGAAGTTGTTAGTTCAACATTTGATGAACCGGCAATGAGACATGTTCAGGTAGCTGAGATGGTAATTGAGAAAGCAAAAAGATTAGCAGAGCATAAAAAAGATGTGGTAATTTTATTAGACTCAATTACGAGATTAGGAAGAGCTTATAACGCAGTTGTTCCAAGTTCAGGAAAAGTATTAACGGGTGGTGTTGATGCGAACGCATTGCAAAGACCAAAAAGATTTTTTGGAGCAGCAAGAAACATTGAAGAGGGTGGATCTTTAACAATTATTTCTACAGCACTAATTGAAACTGGTTCAAGAATGGATGAAGTTATTTTTGAAGAATTTAAAGGAACAGGCAATGCCGAAGTTATATTAGATAGAAAAATTGCAGATAAGAGAATTTTCCCAGCAATCGATATTACAAAATCTGGAACGAGAAAAGAAGACTTGTTATTTAAAAAAGAAGATCTTCAGAAGATGAACGTTTTAAGACGACTGATTGCTCCAATGGGAAATATGGAAGCAATAGAATTTTTAATTGGTAAATTAAGAGAGACAAAAAATAATGCTGAATTTTTTGACTCGATGAATAAGTCTGCTTAATTAATTCTTAGTGGATTTGCCTTTCAAATCCAGGATTATTCCCAATAATATAAAAATTTATAATCTGATTGATTAGTAAATTTCTCTCAAGCAAAGTTTTTGCCTCAAGCAACCCCTGTTTTTCACTTACAGAAAAAGGACATATCATTGATAGTGAATTTATTAATTGATCTGGCTCAACTTTTTCAACAATCTTCCAGTCCGTAGACAAATGATGAATCTTAAATAGCTTTCTAGCTTTATCTATAAGCTGTAGCACATCAATCTTGTCATTGAATTTTATTTTTTCTAAATCATCTAAAAACTCATCATAAGTTACTCTAAATTTTCTATAAGGAAGTTCGGTCTCTGCTTCATCTAAAATTCTAAATCTCACCAAACCTTTTAGGTTTATTAAATATCTACCATCAGCTGTTTTTGTGTGTGTGTCTATTTTACCAAGACAACCAACGCTGAACACTTCAGGTTTATTTGAATTATTACTTCCTTTTGTTTGGATCATTCCAATCATTTTATTTGATGCCAAAGCATCTTCGACCATTTTTTTATATCTAGGCTCAAAAATATTTAGAGGTAAAATTGTATTTGGAAAGAACACCGCATTAGCAAGTGGGAAAATAGATATTTCTTGAGGAATTTCTTTTTTATCTAAAGTTGTCATTATGAATTAATATAGTGTTTAATTTGCTTTATTCAATTTCACTTTTCAATTGATTAAAATTTATTTTCATTTAATTTCACGGGATTATTAAGCGGGTGTAGCTCAGTGGTAGAGCGAATCGTTGCCAACGATTAGGTCGTGGGTTCAATTCCCTTCACCCGCTCCAAATCAGCAGAAAAACATATTTAATCTGATATAATAAAAAGTGATTATGGAGCTTCATAAAAAAAAATGTGTCCCTTGTAGAGGAGATATTCCCCCATTTACTAGAGAACAGATTGATGAGTACTTAAAATATTTAACTGATTGGAAAGCGCAAATTAATGAAAAAAAAGCATTTTATTTATCAAGAGTTTATAAATTTTCTGATTTTGAAAAGAGTCTAAGTTTTATTAATAAAGTTTCAAATATTGCTGAAGAGGAAGGTCATCATCCAGATTTAAAATTTGGATGGGGTTATGCTGAAGTTAATATATTTACTCATGCAATAAATGGACTTTCTTTAAGTGATTTTATCTTAGCTTCTAAGATAGATATGATTAGTGTCTAAAGTTTCTAATCCCAGTAAATACCATTGCAATTCCAGCTTTCTCTGCTGCAGCAATTACTTCCTCATCTTTAATTGATCCGCCTGGCTGGATAATACATTTAACACCAATCTTGATAAGTTCATTTAATCCATCAGCAAATGGAAAAAAAGCATCAGATGCCGCAACACTGCCTTTAATTTCATCTTTGAAAAATTCAGTGGCATTTTGACATGCAATTTTGCTAGAAGCTAATCTATTGGTTTGACCAGCACCAATACCAAGTGTCTTATTATTTTTTGCTATAACAATTGCATTAGATTTTACAAATTTACAAACTTTGAATGCAAATATTAAATCATCTAATTCTTTATCTGTTGGCTTATTTTTTGTTACAAGTTTTAATTCTTTTTTGTTAATTTCAATTTGATCTTTGTCTTGAATTAAAAAATTATCGCCTAGGAATGTGTAAGAAAATTTATCTTGTTCTTTAAAGTTTTCTAAAGAAATTAATCTTAAGTTTTTCTTCTTTTCAAAAATTTCCAAACTTTTTTTATTAAAGCCTCTTGCAATAATCACCTCATAGAATGTCTTTGTGATCTCACTAGCAAGCTTTTCATCGACTTCCCCGTTAAAGCTAACAATACCCCCAAAAGCACTGATAGGGTCGCTAGAAAGGGCTAATTCGTAGGATTTAAGGGCATTCTCTGCGATAGCACAGCCACAAGGATTGTTGTGCTTAACGATAACGCAAGAACTGCCTTTTTCACCCAATTCCTTAGTTATGGACACCGCTGAATACATGTCCAAATAATTATTGTAACTTAGTTCTTTGCCTTGGATTTGTTTTATCTTCGATAAGAAATCATTTTTGTAATTAATTTTATAAACAGTTGCTTGCTGATGTGGATTTTCTCCATATCTTAGTTTGTCTTTAAGCTGACCTGCGATTGTAATTTTTTTTGGAAATTTATTATCTCTTAAATCATTCATCCAGTTGGATATTACAGAGTCATAATAAGCAGTTTCAAGAAAGGCATCTGTTGCAAGTCTTTTTCTAAACTCAAAAGAAGTTGATCCTTTGTTATTATTTAATTCATTTATTAAATCAGAGTATTGATCAGTGCTTGAGATAACGGTTGTAAATTTAAAGTTTTTTGCCGAAGATCTAACCATTGCAGGACCACCTATATCGATATTCTCAATCATCGTGTCAAAATCTGCTTTTTCTAAAAGCTTTCTCTCAGATGGATAAAGATTAACAATAAGCAGATTGATAAAATCTATATCTTCTTTTTTAATTTGGTTCTGATGTTCTTTATCATCTGCCTTTGCAAGGAGACCGCCATGAATTTTTGGATGTAATGTTTTAAGTCTTCCATCTAATATTTCAGGAAACTTTGTATATTCTGAAATTTCAGTACATTTAAAACCAAGATCTTTTATAAATTTATAGCTGCCACCGGTGCTAATAATTTCAACATTGTTTGCTTTTAAACACTCGAGAACTTCTTTTAGATTTGTTTTGTCAGAAACAGAGATTAAGGCTTTTTTAATTTTAATCAGTTGCATGAAGGAGCATTGGGTATACGATTTTTATTTGGCTTTTTCTAGATGCCAAATAATATTAGTGTTCTCATTCTCTATGTTGCCTTCAAGCAGAATAAACGAGGATTCTTTAATGTTATCTGGGTTACCAAAATAAAGATTTTTTTCAATTTTAGTTGGTATTTGAGGGCTTCTAAATATCCAGCCTTCACCTTCACTTGAGCTAAGCAGGATATCGTTTCCCATGGTCTTGGTGATACGAATATCAGGATGAATATGAAATCTTACACTAAAAGTTAAATTTTTATTCTCTAGGCTTTTGCATTTTAAACTATCAATTCCTTCAATATGATTTTTTGATTTAAATAAAGTGATTTGTCGCTCATGTAATATTTTAAATCTTTTTTCATAACCATCATGAGCAATAATACATTGAATAAATTCTTTATCATTTTTAAATTCTTGCTTAAAAATATTATGTTTTTCAATCAGAGAATTTCCAAAATATTTTCTAATCAAAGCATTCTTTTGAAATATACAAGACGAGGTATCATTAATTGTAACCGTTGAGTGGGCCGCAGTTGAAGAGCTTAGATAAGATAATTCCTCACCAAGATTTTTACCAGATCCAGAATTACAGATAAATTTTATACCATTTGATGCAAGTTCAAATGATAATGGGCCGGCTTGGTAATTTCTTGAATGCAACATGGAAGAGGGGTTGTTAGCATCTATAAATAATTCAATTTTCTTTGATTTAATTTTTGCATAACCACAAAAAATATTTTCCATATTTTCAAATTCATAACCTCTAGATTCTAAAAATTCATAAAATTTTTCAGTATTTACATGATTAGCGCCGTTAAAAAGAGGAAGATCTCCATTTGAAAATCTTAAAAACTTAAAACAAATTCCAAGGGAATTTATATAAATATTAATAAAAGCTGGAGTTTGTTTTCTAGATAATGTTAACCATTCTTTAATTAGAACTAAAAAATATAAAGCCCAAAATAAATCTTCAGGATTTTTACTTTTAACAAATCCATCTTTGTTAATAAAACTTCCAAGTTCATCTTCTAAGTTTTTAAGTCCGTATTGAGTATATTCTTCATATTGTTCAAAGGAATTTCCAACTAAAATTAGTGCAGCAAGAGATTTTATTTTATCAATACCGCTGCTTACTAAGCTGATATTTTTGAATAAATGTTTGGTTTGTTTGACAATATTATTAATGACTTTGCTTCTAAAAATAAGATCACTATTTTTAAAAATAATCTCATAACTTGAAATCCAATATATTAAACGCATAGTTACAACATCAAGCGTCCAATATTTTTCATTATAATTAGAGAAATTATTGATCCATTGATCAATAATTAAGCAGCCTAATTCTTTTTCAGTTTTAATATTTAATGCTGGTAGCCAGCAAAAATTATGAAGTTTTTTTATTTTATTTTCTTCTAGATTAGTAATTTTCCAAAGATTAGTTGTAAATTTTCTAACACTGTTAAGGATAATAGGATCATGATTAATAAGATCTTGAATTAAAAATATATTAGAGGATTCATAAATACGGTGGGGCTGGATGCCGCCTAAGGAGACATTATAATTAGAACTTTTAAATTTTTTCTCCCTTAATCGATCTTGAAAGCTTTTTTTTAAAGATAAAAGATAAAGATTAAATGTATTGAGATTGGACACTTAAGCGCAATTTCTTAATTTTTGGATATTATTTTTTAAGGAACCAGAAAAAATAGTTGTTCCAGACACCAAGATATTAGCACCCGCTTTTACTGCAAGAGGTGCAGTTTCAAAGTTAATGCCGCCATCAATTTCAATATCAATTTTAAGTTTCTTATCGTTAATCAATTTTCTAAGTTCAGTTACTTTAGGCAGAACTTCACCCATAAAACTTTGTCCTGCAAAGCCAGGGTTTACACTCATAATTAAAATAAGATCAATATCATTAATAACATCCATTAAAGCACTAATGGGTGTTTTAGGATTAAGAGAAACGCCTGCTTTTTTTCCTAAAGATTTAATGGTGCCAACAGCTCTTTTTAAATTATCCGTTGCCTCAGGGTGAATGGTAATAATATCTGAACCTGCATCTGCAAATGCTTTAATGTATTTTTCAACAGGAGAGATCATCAAATGAACGTCAAATGGAAGTTTTGTACATTTTCTAATCATCTTAATAATTGGAGGTCCCATGGTAATATTTTGAACAAAGTGGCCGTCCATAACGTCAACGTGAATTAAATCTGCGCCAGCTTGTTCTAAACTTTTAATTTCATCACCTAAAATACTAAAATCAGCTGATAGAATAGATGGTGATATTTTTATATTTTGTGCCACAGCACACAAT
>VERQ01000055.1 GCA_018882565.1 Candidatus Fonsibacter sp.
CTCCAGGAAGAAGTATTAGGTCTCCAAGGTTATTTGGAACTCTGCTTTGATGTTTTTCTAATAAAATTTTAGATAAATAATACAAATTTTTAGCTTTGGTATTAAACAGTCCTATACTTTTAATAAGATTTCTTATTTTATTTATTCCAAGTTTTACAAAATGTTTTGGGGCGTAATATTTTTTATATATGCTTTTAGTAACGTTGTTTACATTAAGATCGGTACATTGCGCTGAAAGAACAACAGAAGTTAACAAAGTAAATTGATTTCTATATTTTAAAGATGTTTTTGGATTCTTTATTGATTTATTTAAAAGCTCAATAAGCTTTAAAGCTTTATTTTTATTCAAGAGCATTAAAAAAGATTCAAATACTTTTATAAAGTTTATTTCAAGCCAAACATGTCTTGCATATTAAATAAGCCCTTATTTTTTTTGCTTATCCATATTGCGGCATTTAAAGCCCCATCGGCAAATAGATCTCTAGAAAAAGCAGTATGTTTTAATTCTATATTTTCTATTTTATTATTAAAAAGAACGGAATGTTTACCAATGGTATTGCCTTTTCTTGTAATGAAAAAATTAATTTTATTTTTTTGTAGATTGCCTTTTTTATTTAAAAAAAATTTTCCTTTTATTGATTCTAAGTTTTTATTTTTACCTTTTGATACAGCATTAGCTAACATCAATGCCGTTCCAGAAGGATAGTCAACTTTCTTTTTATGATGATCATCGTTAATTCCAATATAATAATTACTAGGAATCTTTTTTGAGAGAATCTTAGCAATGTATTCAAGAAGATTAATTCCCAAACTCATGTTGCCAGATTTAAATATAGCAATCTTTTTTGAATAGTTTTTAATTAAATTATTTTGTTGTTCAGTAAAACCTGTTGTGCCGATTACAACTTTCTTTTTTAATTTTTTTGCATAATTCAAAATTTCAAGGGAAGCTTTAGGTCTTGAAAAATCAATAATAACATCTGTTTTTTTAAAAGCCTCTAGATTATTTTTTTGTGTCTTAATCCCATTTATATTTTTTCCAGATTTTAGATCCGTTAAACTAAATAATTTTAGATTTTTATTTTTAGATATTCTTTTAATGAGAATTTTGCCCATTCTTCCAAGAGCTCCAGAAATCGTAATGTTAATTTTTTTCATTAATTACCGCCCCAAAATTTTTTAGCTTTATTTATAAAATTTTTTATTTCTGAATTGTTATTTAAATCTTCTAAAGATTTAAATTTTTCGAGCAAGTCTTTTTGCTCTTTTGATAGAGTTTCTGGAATTATCACATTTGTTTCTAAATATAGATCTCCATAATCATCACTTCTTATAATAGGCATACCTTTACCTTTAAGTCTAAACTGCTTTCCAGATTGCGTTCCTGAAGGAATTTTAACTTTTGATTTTCCACCATCAATAGTTGGAACTTCTATTTCTGCACCAAGCGCAGCATCAGTCATTGATATAGGTAATTTGTAGTATAGATTTTCTTCAGATCTTTGAAAAATTTTATGTTTTTCAACCGTTATAAACACATAAAGATCTCCGTTAGATCCTCCTCTATAACCAGCATCTCCTTTTCCAGATAATCTTATTTGTGTTCCATCATCAACTCCTTTTGGAATTTGAATAGATAGATTTTTTTTTGTTTTAGTAGCCCCGGACCCCTTGCAATCTTTACAAGGGTTAGAAAGCACTTCTCCTTCTCCTCCGCAATCAGGACATGTTTGTTGTAGAGTGAAAAAACCTTGCTGTGTTCTTACTTTTCCATGCCCATTACAAGTTGAACATTTTTTAGGCTTTGAACCAGGTTCTGCACCATCACCAGAACATTTTTCACATTTTTCGTTTGAAGATAAATTGATAGTTTGTTTTTTTCCAAGATAAGCTTCTTCTAAAGTTATTTCTAAATTAATTTTTAAATCAGATCCGCGATTAGATCTTGATTTTTTAGAGCCTCTACCGCCTCGACCTGAACCCATAAAGTCGCCAAAAAAATCATCAAAGATGTCAGAAAATGCCCCAGACTCAAATCCACCAAAATCAAATCCACCCGCACCTCCACCACCTCCTTCAAAGGCAGAATGACCAAACTGATCATAGGAAGATTTTTTTTTAGGGTCGGATAAAACTTGATAAGCCTCAGATGCCTCTTTGAATTTAGACTCTGCAGTTTTATCACCTTGATTTCGGTCAGGGTGATATTTCATTGCTAAAGTCCGATATGCTTTTTTTATTTCCTCAGGCGTTGCTTTTTTATTTATGCCAAGAATATCATAGTAGTCCTTTTTAGGCATATTAAACCAGGTTTAAAAGCTAATGAATGATTAGCCTGTTTTTTTGTTATCGTCTTTTACTTCTTCAAACTCCGCATCAACGACATCTTTTTTATCTTCAGTTTTAGCGTCACTTTTATTCTCCTCAGATTTTTCTTGCTGAGCTTTATATATTGCCTCACCTAATTTCATAGAAGAAGTCATTAATTGCTGAGTTTTAGTTTTAATATCTTCAGTTTTGTCAGATTTAATAGCTTCTTTTAAATCCTCCATATCTTTTTCTATTGCTTTTTTATCAGCTTCTGAAATTTTGCTTCCATGTTCTTTTAAACTCTGTTCAGTTGAAGCTATTAAAGAGTCAGCATGGTTTTTTGCGTCAACCTCTTCTCTTTTCTTTTTATCAGCTTCTTTATTAGCCTCGGCCTCTTTAACCATTTTTTGAATTTCCTCATCGGTTAAACCACCAGAAGCTTGAATTTGTATTTTCTGTTCTTTTCCAGTTCCTTTATCTTTTGCAGAAACGTTTACGATACCATTTGCATCAATATCAAAAGTTACTTCAATTTGAGGAACACCTCTCGGAGCTGGCGCAATACCTGTTAACTCGAAGTTACCAAGTAACTTGTTATCGTTTGCCATTTCTCTTTCACCTTGAAAAACTCTAATAGTTACAGCTGGCTGATTGTTTTCAGCAGTTGAGAATGTTTGACTTTTTTTAGTTGGGATTGTTGTATTTTTTTCAATTAATCTTGTGAACACACCACCTAAAGTTTCAATACCAAGTGATAATGGAGTAACATCAAGAAGAAGAACATCTTTAACATCACCTTGTAATACTCCCGCTTGAACAGCAGCACCTAAAGCAACCACTTCATCAGGGTTAACACTTTGATTTGGTTCTTTTCCAAAGAAACTTTTAACTGCCTCAACAACTTTTGGCATTCTTGTCATTCCGCCAACAAGAATAACTTCATTAATTTCAGATGCAGTATAACCAGAATCTTTAAGGGCAATTTTGCAAGGCTCTATAGTTTTTTCAATTAGTGCAGCAGTAAGAGCTTCAAGTTTTGCTCTTGTGATTTTTATATTAACGTGTTTTGGACCGCTTTTATCTGCTGTAATAAAAGGTAAATTTACTTCAGTTTGAGCAGAAGAAGATAATTCTATTTTTGCTTTTTCAGCAGCTTCTCTTATTCTCTGCAATGCTAATTTGTCAGTTTTTAGATTAATTCCGCTTTCTTTTTTAAATTCTTCAATAATATAATCTGTCACTACAGCATCAAAGTCATCACCGCCTAAAGAAGTGTTTCCGTTTGTAGATTTAACTTCAAATACTCCATCACCTAATTCAAGAACTGAAATATCAAAAGTGCCACCACCTAAATCGTATACAGCAATTGTTTTAGCTTTTTTCTTATCAAGCCCATAAGCAAGCGCTGCTGCTGTTGGCTCATTTATAATTCTTAAAACTTCAAGACCTGCAATTTTTCCTGCATCTTTAGTTGCTTGTCTTTGTGCATCATTGAAGTAGGCAGGAACAGTTATAACTGCTTGCTTTACTTCGCTACCAAGATATTTTTCAGCAGACTCTTTCATTTTCATTAAAATAAAAGCAGAAATTTGACTTGGAGAATATTTTTTATCACGAGACTGAACCCAAGCATCAGTACCATTATCAGACTTTATTACTTTGTATGGAAGACCTTGTATTTCTTTTTTTAAATTTGAATCATCAAAACTTTTTCCAATTAATCTTTTAACTGAGAAGAAAGTATTTTCAGGATTTGTTACTGCTTGTCTTTTTGCAGGAAGACCAACTAATTTTTCACCAGATTCTGTAAAAGCTACAATAGAAGGAGTTGTTCGAACACCTTCCGCATTCTCTAATACTTTTGGCTGCGCACCATCCATAATGGCAACGCATGAGTTTGTAGTTCCTAAATCTATTCCAATTATTTTTGACATAAAATTCTATTTTTTAATTAATTTGTTAACCCTATGTGGTGCTTAATTTTAAGATTACAACCTTTAAGGCTAAATTTTTTTTGTTAAAAAACCCTTAATTTATTTGGCTTTATTGAGCTATTAGTTGGTATTAGTCTTTTTTTTAGAAATAGACACTAAAGCAGGTCTTAAAAGTCTATCATTTAACATGTAGCCTTTTTGAATTTCATTTATAATCATTCCATCCTCTTGTTCGCTTTCCACCTCGTTTAACGCTTGATGAAAATTAGGGTCAAATTTTTTACCCATAGATTCAAAAGATTTTATTCCATTCTTATCAAAACTATTTATTAATTCTTTTTCGATAAGCTCTATTCCAATCATTGTATCTTTAAATTCATCTGACTTAAACTTAGGATTATCTTTAAATAAACCAAACGCTCTTTCTAAATTATCCGCAAGGTTGAGAATTTCTCTAGCAAAAGAAGAAGAGCTATATTTAATTAAATCCTCTCTTTCTTTTTCGTGAATTTTTCTAAGGTTTTGATTTTCAGCTAGTGAGCGAAGTAACTTGTCATTTAATTCTTCTATTTTTTTTTCAAGATTATTTTCTAGATTAGGCTCCACTCCATTATTTTCTACATTATCAATTTTTTGTTCTTGTTCTTTATTCGGAGTAGTTTCTTCGTTATTATTCATAAGCCTATATATTTAAAGCAATACTTTATAATTTTTTTGACATATATAGGTACTATATTTCAGATTTCTAGCTTTATTATGAGAAAAGATAACAGAGACAATCTTAGTTTAAGAAAAATTGAGATAATTCCAAATTTTATTAAAAATTCAGAAGGTTCTTGCCTTGTTAAGTTTGGAGAAACCCAGGTTGTTTGTACAGCTTCGGTGGACTCAAAAGTTCCAAGATGGCTTGTTGGTTCAGGAAAAGGTTGGGTAACAGCTGAATATGGAATGTTACCAAGATCCACTCATGAAAGAATGAGACGAGAGGCTGCGGTTGGCAAAATAGGAGGCAGAACATCAGAAATTCAAAGATTGATCGGAAGATCATTAAGAGCCGTTGTTGATTTGGGATTGTTAAATGAAAAGTTAATTACAATTGATTGCGATGTTTTAACTGCTGATGGCGGAACAAGAACAGCGGCTATTACCGGTGGTTTTGTTGCATTAAAATTATGCATTGAACATTTGCTTCGAAATAAAGAAATTAAAACAAATCCAATGCAGCAATGTATAGCGGCGGTTAGCTGTGGAATTGTAGATGGTAAAATTTTATTAGATTTAAATTATGAAGAAGATAGTAGAGCGGACATCGATGCTAATTTTGTGATTACTGAAAATATGCAATTAGTTGAAATTCAGGCAACAGGGGAGAGAAAGACATTTTCAGATCAGGATCTAAGCGAAATGCTAAAAATTTCAAAGAGTGCAATAAAAGAAATAATACAACATCAAAAGTCTTGTTTTGAAAAATAAGTTAAGAAATTTAAAAAATATAAAATCTTTATTGATAGCAACCAATAACAAGGGAAAGCTTTCAGAAATAAAAAAATTATTACCAAAACATATTACATTTTATAGTCCAAAAGATTTTAATCTGATCGAACCTCTCGAGAATGAAAAAACATTTGAGGGAAATGCTGTAATTAAAGCAAGATATTGTGCAGAAAAATCCAAATTAGTATCTTTATCTGATGACTCAGGACTAGAAGTATC
>VERQ01000056.1 GCA_018882565.1 Candidatus Fonsibacter sp.
AAATCAATAAAGCTAATTTTAATTAAATCCTTACTTGCATATTCCTTTACTAATTTTGGATAAGTGTTCTTATGAAAATTAGCGCAATGCGGACATGTAAATGAACTGTAAATTTTAATTTCTACTTTCGCATTTTTATTACCAATAAATATTTCCTCATTATTTTGTCCATAAGAAAAAGAGCTAAATAATATAAAAGAAGAAACGATTAAAATATTTTTTAAATAATTTTTTATTATAGTCATTATAATTTTATTTATTAAGCTTTAAAAAAATTTCTTTTAAATTTTTACTTTTAATCTCATTTATTTTTTTTAAAATATTTTCACTTAATGTGATTTTTTTCTTTTTAATCTCAAAAGAAGAATCTTTAGATATAATTTGTATCTTATTAATAGCATTAAATCCGAGATAGCTATTAATTTTTTCAATAATTTGATCTCTCGAATATTCAATTTCTATCATTATATTTTTGTTAACATTTATTGAGAGAATATTTTCATTATTAATTTTTTTAATTTTTAAAGGAGCAACATTTTTAAACATTTTTTCACCAACTATGTTTTTCCAATTTTTAATTATTTCAAAATATACAAAGCCGTCTTTTTTTAGTATTTTTTTTGCATTTTCTGGTAATAAACTTTGCAAAGGTCTTAAACCTTGAGTAAATAATTTATTTGAAGATTTATCCATCACCATGAAAAATGTTTTACCAAATAAAATTCTTGCTTGGTACGATAATCATCAAAGAGATTTACCATGGCGAAGATATCGAGGTTTTCAGGATAGAATTTATAAAGTTTTAGTCAGTGAGTTTATGCTTCAACAAACTCAAGTTAAAACAGTGATTCCTTTTTTTAATAAGTTTTTAAAAGCATTTCCTAATTTAAAAAAATTATCTAAAGCAAATTTAAATAAAGTTTATAAACTTTGGCAGGGACTTGGATATTATTCTAGAGCAAAAAATTTACTTAACACCGCAAAAATAGTTCAGTCCCAACACAAAGGAATACTTCCTGCTGACTTTGAAACTTTAAAGAGTTTTCCAGGAATAGGCGATTATACCGCATCAGCTATAATGGCTATAGCATTTAATAAAGATTTTATAGGTGTAGACGGAAACGTCGAAAGATTTGTAGCTAGATTATTTGGTTATAAAAATAATAAAAAGAATTTTAAAAATAGCATTCTTTTAAAACTAAAAGAAATTAAGTCAGAAGATAATTTTTCTAAATTTGCGCAAGCATTAATGGAGATGGGAGCATTGATATGCACTCCACAAAATCCAAGATGTAATATTTGTCCTTTAAAACAAAATTGTATTTCTTTTAAAAAGAAAGATTTCGATTATAAAATAATTAATAAAAAAAAAGTTAATATTAAAAAGTATTATTTATTATATGCTTTAGAAAAAAATAAAATTTTATTTTTTAATAACAAAAATAAATTATTACAAGATTTTGCAAATCTTCCGTTAATTAGTTATAAAAAAAATTTATTTGATATGAATTTTAAAAAAAATAGTTTTCATTTTGAAGGGGAGCCCAAAATAATTAAGAAAAATTTCGTTCATAACATTTCTAATATTAAAATGTTAATTAAAATTGTTTTTTTTAAAAGAATTAAAAAGATAAATGATAATCAATTTTACTGGATAGATTATAATAAAATAGATAATTCATTATTATCAAGTTTTTCAAAAAAATTTATAGAATTAGTAAAAACAAAAAAAATTAAATATGTTTAAAAAAATTATTATCGTCGGAGGAGGTATTGCTGGATTAACTCTAGCCAATTTCCTTAAAAAAAGTAATTTTAATAATTTTAGGATATATGAAAGATTTGAAAGAAAGTCATCAAGACCTACCGGAATACAGTTAACTCCAAATGCAGTAAGAATACTAGATTTTTTAGATACAAAATTTTTTTTAAATAATAATTTTCACAGAATTAATTATTTAAGTATTAACCCAGTACATTCTGGT
Source organism: Candidatus Fonsibacter sp. (assembly GCA_018882565.1). Lineage (GTDB taxonomy): Bacteria > Pseudomonadota > Alphaproteobacteria > Pelagibacterales > Pelagibacteraceae > Fontibacterium > Fontibacterium medardense. The sequence continues at coordinate 1,986 of VERQ01000056.1, forward strand.
GATTTTACAAGTAAATTTGAAGTTAGGATGAATCTTCAAAATATTGTTAGTGATAAAATTCCTTATCTAACCTGCGATAGAAATATTTTAATAAAATTTCTAGAAAAAAATTTAACTCCTAAGGAAATTTTTTATAACAAACAAGTTGTACAAACCATTAAGGATCATAATATTATTAGAGTTAAATTTAGCGATGGTTCAGAAGATTATTGCGATCTGTTAGTTTCTGCAGATGGAATGTTTTCAAAGTCTAGGTTAGATAATAATATTATTAAAAATACAAATTTTTACGCCTACAGAGGAGTGTTAAAGAACTTTTATTCAAAATATTCATTAGAGAATGATGTTGTTCGTTTATGGCTTAGTGGCAATAAACATTTGGTAACTTATTTTATTAACAATCAAAACGATTTAAGTTTTACTGGAATTAGTAAATCTTCACAAAAAACAACGTATACAAGCGATGATGTAAATTATTCAATTCCATTTCCAGCGGATCAGTTTAGAAGTTTATTTTTTTCAGAAAATAAAATTTTAAGAGAAACGCTAGATACATTGCATGAAGTATATCGATGGCCGATATTTTCTTTAAAAAAGAGAGTTTTTTATAGAGATAATCAAATTTTTATAGGAGATTCTTCACATGGCACAGTGCCATTTCAGGCGCAGGGAGCAGCATTAGCAATAGAAGATTCCTATGTTTTGTATGAACAAATTATTAAAAATGTGACTAATAACTTAGGTATATTTTATTTTAATAAACGCAATAGCAGAGTTAGAAGAATCATTCTTAGATCGCATCTAAATATTTTTTTATTTCACTTAAAAAATCCATTTTTTATTATTTTGAGAAGTATTTTGTTCAAGATAATAGAGAAATCTTTTTTAGCAAAAAAACTTATGTTTGGATGGATTTTTAATTACAATCCAAGAAGTTCTAGTTATTTTTTCTGATTTTTTCTCTTAAGTGATCTAGTGGATATAATTTATTTTCCATTTTAATATGCCAAAAAGACCAGCCATTGCAGCTATCGGTTCCTTGAGCTTTAGCGCCAACGCTATGAATAGATCCTGTTATATCTTTATATAAAATACTTCCATCAGCCATCACATGTGCCTGAATTTTATTTTTTGCATCAAATAATTTTAAACCAGGTTCTATTATTCCACTTTCAATTAAATAACCAAAAGGTATTCTTTTTTCATTTCGTTTATTTTCTATAGTTTTTAAAAAATTTTCATCAATTTTCTTTATTTTTTTTATTCTTGCTTCAGCAGTTTGATAATATTGTTTATTACTTTCTATTCCGTAATAGTTTCGTCCTAGTTTCTTAGCAACGGCGCCAGTTGTTCCAGTGCCAAAAAAAGGATCTAATATAAAATCATTTTTTTTAGTCGAAGATAGAATAATTCTGTACAATAAACTTTCTGGTTTTTGAGTTGAATGAACTTTATTTCCCTCTTCATTTTTTATTCTTTCGTTTCCAGTGCAAAGAGTTAATTCCCAATCAGATCTCATTTGTTTGTCATCATTAAAGCATTTTAAAGATTTATAGTTAAATGTGTATTTTGAATTTTTGCTTTTTGCGGCCCAGATTAATGTTTCGTGAGCATTAGTAAATCTTGTTCCTTTAAAATTAGGCATAGGATTTTTTTTATTCCATATTATGTCATTAAGAATCCAAAAATCTTTATCTTGTATTACTTTCCCTAATCTAAAAATATTATGATAAGTTCCTATTACCCATATTGTTCCATTTGGTTTTAAAACTCTTTTGCATTCATTGATCCAAGAAACAGAAAATTCATCATATTTTTTTAAATTATCAAATTTATCCCAATCATCGTTAACGGCTTTAACTTTAGAATGATCTGGTCTCTCTAAATTACTTTGTAATTGAAGATTGTAAGGAGGATCTGCAAAAATACAGTCAAAAGTTTCATTTGGGATTTTTTTTAATTCTTTTAATGAATCCCCAAGAATGATCGTGTCTCTATTTATTGTCATACAACTAAGGAGAGAAAATAATATTAGAAGACTCCCTCAGTCAACTTATGTCTGCGTATTGATTGTGTCTTAATTTTTAATTTATCAATAGGTTGTGTATAGGAGAAAAAGTCTTTCTATGATGCTCAGTAATTCCAAATTTTTTAATAGCGTCTAGATGTTTTTTTGTTCCATAACCGCAATTCTTTTCCCAACTATAATTTGGAAACTTTAAAGACAGTTCCTCCATAAATAAATCTCTAGAAACTTTCGCTATTATAGATGCTGCTGCTATAGAAATGCATTTTTGATCACCTTTGATAACTGTTCTAATATTTTTATCTTTGTCAGGAGAAAAATTTCCATCAACAAGAATAACATGATTTTTAATATTAATTTTTTCTAAGGCTCTATTCATTGCAAGTAAAGAAGCCTGTAATATATTTAATTCTTCAATTTCTTTAACAGAAGAAATACCAACGCTATATTCACATTTTTTAATAAGTGCTTTAAATATTTCTAATCTTTTAGATTTGTTAAGTTTTTTAGAGTCATTAATCCCTTCGGGAAAATTATTTTGATCTAACTTAATTGCAGCAGCAAAAACTGGTCCGGCTAAGCATCCTCTGCCAACTTCGTCTACACCAATTATAATCTTACCAAATTTAAGATCATTTAAAATATTCATTAGTTTTTATATATTTCATTTCTGAATTTTTTAAGATCTTCCCATGATAATTTTTTTTTTTCAGGCTCTTTTAATAAGATTTCTGGGTCAAAAGTTGAGAATGTTATAAATTTATCTTTATTAATAATAATTGAATCCCATTTTCCATGAATATCTAATATTTTATTTTTAGAATTATTAAAAAAGTTAGAAGCAATTTCACCAAGTAATATAATATACTTTGGTTTAATAATTTTTAAATGTTTAATTAAAATATCTTTGTAAAAATTATTTCTATTTCTAGTATTATTATCTTTATCAAAATAAATATTGGATAAATAATATTTCTCTTTCTCTAGAGATATTGATGATAGCATTTTATTTAAAAGTTCACCCCTAGATCCAGATAAGATTTCTTGATTTTTAACATCATCATCATTCGGACAATCCCCCAGTATCATAATTTTAGAATCTGGATTTCCTTTGTAAAAAAAATTATTATTATTTTTGGTATTTAGTTGATCGTTAATTTCTTTAAATAGTTGTAAAACTAACTGTTCTTTATTAGCAAAGGACTGATGTTTAGATTTAGTTATATTATTTGAAAAAATGTTATTAATATTTAAAGTTGAATAGTATTCCAGTAGGTTTATAGTTTTATTACTTAAATATTTTTTGAGCATTTTTATGAGTAAAAAGATCTTCTACATAGTTTTTTTTTTACTATTTATAGCAAATTATTCGCATTTGAATGCTAATATTTTAGAAAATAAAAAAAGATTAGTTAAAAATTCTAATTACTTTTCTAATTATTTATCTGGTAGTGTTTCTTTACAAAAAAATGACTCACAGAAAGCTTATAATTTTTTCGAAAATATTGAAAATTTAGGAATTTATCATTCAGAATTTAATCTGAAGTATGTCGAAACATTAGTTAATAATGGTAAAATTGAAGAAGCTTATATATTTATAAAAAAGTTAGATAAGTCTTATCAATCGGTATATCCATTTAATCTCATATTGTTCGTTCATGATTTTAAGAAAGAAAGATATTCAAAATTACAAAGCTATATTTCTTTACCAAAACAAAGCTTTAGTGACCCACTACTATTAG
>VERQ01000006.1 GCA_018882565.1 Candidatus Fonsibacter sp.
TCTTCAACTTTAACTGGGTTTTGTCTTTTTTCTAATAATTCTTTAATTTGTTTTATGTTTTCTGGTAAAGGTACCGCATCAGGCTTTTCTTTAGGCACGATTTTAGGTGGTGCTTGCTCAGTTACAACTCTATCTTTTATTTTTTTATCAGTTTTTGCACCATCAGAAACTTTGGGAGCGTAAGGAATGTTTGTCCTTTCACCAATTTGAACAAGATCTACGGACATTACTAAAGGTGCCTGAACTCTTCCCATTAAAAAAGGTAGAGTTGCGCTGCTAATGATAAGGATAACAATATGAGCTATAAAAGAAATCTTAAGGCTCTTTTGCATGACATTATTTTTTACTTTTAGAAAGTGGTGGTCCAGAAATTAAAGCAACTTTTGTAAAGCCGGCTCTTGAAAGCAATCCCATTACTTCCATTACTCTTCCATAATCAATTGCCTTATCACCTCTTACATAAATTCTAGTATCAGTTCTATTTTTTGACATTGCTAAAATTTTAGGAACTAATTGACTCGTTTCAACTTGAGTTTCTTGAATAAAAGTTTCTCCTTTTGCATTAATGCTAAGAGTCAAAGGCTCTTTATCATCAGGCAATGAATTTGCAGAACTGTCAGGTAAATTAACTGAGACACCAGCTGTCAACATTGGAGCTGTAACCATAAAAATAATTAATAAAACTAACATTACGTCCACAAAGGGCGTAACATTGATCTCGCTCATAGGTTCTCGTTTTCGAGATCTATTGTTCTGAATTTTAAAAGCCATTTATGTAATAGAAATAAATGATTGGCTAAAATTTTCTAATCGTGTTGAATATCTTCTAGAGTCGCTAGTAAACTTATTGTAAGCAACAACCGCTGGTATCGCCGCTAGCAACCCTAATGCTGTTGCAAATAACGCCTCTGCTATACCAGGAGCTACAATTGCAAGACTGGTGTTTTTTGAAATAGCAATAGATTGAAATGAATTCATAATTCCCCATACAGTTCCAAATAAACCAATAAAAGGAGCTGTTGATCCAACAGTTGCTAAAAAGGTTAACTTTTTTTCTACAATTTCCATCTCTTTATCTATTGAGCTGCTCAAGGCTTGTAAAACTCTTTCTTGAGTTGATGCAGATCTAGATTTATTTTTTATCATAAAATCCATACCTGCTTTAAATACATTAGCCATAGGATCTTCATTATAACCTTCTAATTTTTTGTACAAACTGTCAGCTGATTTTGAAGACCAAAACTGATCTTCAAAAAAAGAAGATGATCCATTAATTTTTTTAAATAATTTATATTTCTCAATTATAATTGCCCAAGAATAAATTGATGCTGCAATTAAAATAATAATTACAAATTTAACGACAAAATCTGCTTTTAAAAATAACGAGAAAAAAGAAAAGTTACTTGCTGCAAAATTCATAATTTTTTATTTAGTTTTAATGTTTTTATTTTTAAAACTTGTCATTTATTTGTCTTCGCTACAAAGATCTAGGTCTTTGTTATATGCAGGAGCTTAATTTCGCCTTTAAATCCTCAGGTATTATTTTAGGTTTTCCAGCTGTATCTATAATAACTAGTTCTACTACCGCTTCAGCTATAACCTCTTTATCTCTTAAAGCGTTTTGTATCATTTCAATTCTTAAGTTTGATACTTTGTTAACAAAGCTCTCAATTGTCACATTATCCTCGAACTTAAAAGATTTTTTATAAGTGATACTAAATTTATGAACCACAATATTAACATTAAATTTTTCATTTAATTCTTTATGATTGTAGCCAAGTGAGTAAATTAATTCAGTTCTTGCTCTTTCGAAGTACTTTAAATAATTGGCATAATAAACGATTCCTCCAGCATCGGTATCTTCATAGTAAACTTTAGTTTGGTAGGTGAATTTTTTTAATACACTAGCCATGAAAACTATCGTTTTTATAATTATCTATAAAATATTTTCCAATTAAAATGGCATCCGCTTTATTAGAATCTTTTTTTCTAGCTAATTTTGGAGATATAGTTGGATAAATTTCTATTACTTTTGTTCTACTAGCATCTTTAACTGAGCCAATCAGATTAAAATGTTTTTTCCATTTTGCTGGTCTTACAAAGTATATTGGAAAACTTAATGCAGCACATATTCCCTTAATAATTCCGAATGACTGTCCAAAATTAAACATGCTAGTTACTCCTTGGCCAGGCATAGCATTTACCTGTTCAACTATTACTGAAACTTTATCACTTTCATGTAAAAAACTTTTAAATATATGGGTAACTTGCGCAGAATTAATTTGTCTTTTATTTTTTTTTCCATCAACCATTGTTGGAACATCATATATTTCTAAAATATCTTTATTTTTAAAAACACAGATTGCTCCGCTTACTCCTGGATCAATAGAAAAAACTAACAATTTTTTAATTCGCTCCTTCTAATAATTTTTCATCAACTTCAAAATTAGTAAAAACATTTTGAACATCGTCATCATCTTCTATCTGCTCTAAGAAATTTACAACTTTATCAAATGTTTCTTTATCTAAATTAACTTTACTAAGAGGATTCCAAATAAGTCCTGCAAAACTTAAATCTTTAACTTTTTTTTCGATTTCTTCCCTAACAGAATTAAATTCTTCTTTTTTGCAATTAATTTCGTGATGAAGATCGGTAGTAACACAATCTTCCGCCCCTGCATTAATAGCAATTTCTAATGCATCATTTTGACTCATTAACTCTTTCTTTATCTTGATTTGCCCTATCTGTTCAAATTGATAACTAACGGATCCTGTCTCACCTAAGGATCCTCCAAATTTTTGAAATATTGTTCTAATATTTGACACTGAACGATTTTTATTATCTGTTAATACTTCAATAATCACTCCCGTTCTTCCTGGGCCAAACCCCTCATATCTTGAAAATTCATAACTATTATCAATATTGCCTTGTGATTTTTTAATTGCTCTTTCTATGTTGTCTTTTGGCATATTTGCTGCTCTTGCAGCTTGAACAGCAGCTCTCAATCTTGGATTCATTTCAGGATCTGGTGTTCCAAGTTTTGCTGAAACGGTTATTTCTCTCGAAAGTTTAGTGAACAGTTTAGAACGTATTTTGTCTGCACGTCCTTTTCTGTGCATCATATTTTTAAAATGCGAATGACCTGCCATGGTATTAAAATGATCTTTGATTAAAATGAGCGCCAATTGTGATGGGTTTTATATCTTTTGCAAGACCAGTTTTTTCATCAGCTATAACTTTAATTCCAGACAAAGTTCCTTTGCCTAATGCTGGAGATAAACGTTCTAAATTTGGCTGTTTTAAAAATTTTTTTAATGCTGCGTCTTTATTCATGCCTATAACTGAATCATAATCTCCGCACATTCCAGCATCAGTTTGATATGCAGTTCCATGATTTAGAATTCTAAAATCATAAGTAGGAACATGGCTATGCGTTCCAACAACTAATGTTACTTGACCATCAAGATAATGGCCCATAGCCATTTTTTCACTAGTTATCTCAGCGTGAATATCAACGATAATAAAATCTACATCTTTGCTTAATTTTAACGATTGTAATTTAAGAGAAATGCAATTGAAAACATCATCTGCTTTTTTCATATAAACATTTCCCATAATGTTAATTACAGCAACTCTTTTATTATTTTTTAAAGGATAGATTTCACAACCAGATCCTGGAGTGCCCTCCATAAAATTCAATGGTCTTAATAATCTCTTTTCTGCAGATATGAAATCTGCTGTTTCTTTTTGATCCCAAATATGATTTCCAGAAGTAATTACATCAACCCCAACGGAAAACAATTCATCGCAAATTTTTTTTGTAATTCCATAACCGCCTGCTGCGTTTTCTCCATTCACAATAACAAAATCAATTTCTTCTTTAGCTTTTACTTTTGGTAATTCAGATAAAACTATATCCCTTCCTGATCTGCCAACAATGTCTCCTAAAAATAAAAAATTCATTGAATATTTAGAAACCCTTTTTCTGTGAAAACTGCATCTAAACAAAAGTCTGTTTTTAATACTTTAAGTTTATCTTTTTTTTGAAATGAAAAACCAATTCCAATTGTTCTAAATCTTTTTTTAGTTTTATTTAACATGTTAAAATATTTATCATAATATCCAGATCCATAACCGAGCCTATTACCATATTTATCAAAAGCTAACAGCGGAACTAAAAAAATGTCGGGAACTAAAGTTTTAGAATCTATAAAAGTTTGAGGTATTCCATATTTATTTAATCGTAAAACGTCGTTCGAATTCCATTCTTTAAACTCCATCAATTGATTGTTCTCATGAACGAATGGTAGCGACAATGAGAAGCCTTTTTTAAATAATAATGTATTTAAAATTTTTAAATCTAATTCAAAGTTTATAGAATAATAAGACCCAACAATATTGTTTTTATATCTTTTAATCTCTGAAAGTAACGGGCTAAAATCTTTTTCCGTTAAATTAAAATATTTATTTTTTCTTAAGGAAAAAGAATACTTCCTTAACTTTTCTTTCATTTAAATTAATTAATCTTTTCTAGAAAATTATTTATTGAATTTGAAACTTTTTCTAAAGATTCTGAATAGTTTTTTTCATTATCAGAAATTTTACTTTTAAGCTCTTGTAATTCTGATTGAAGATTCTGAATTTCTCTTTCTTTATCTTCTTTATATAAAATTGATAAACTTTTAATTTCTTTAAATCTTTCAAGTAAATTTTTATTCTGATTTTTAAGCTTTTCTATAGATTCTTTAATAGTAAACATCTCATCAATAACTTGGATCGAGCTAATTAATAAGAGTTTGCTTTCGCCAATATTTCCAAGATCATTTTTAAGTTGTTCAAATTTTTCATTTAAATGTAAGGATAATTTTTCTAATTCCTGCTCCTGCCCATCTTCACATGAGAGAATGTAATCTCGATTATTAAATTTAACAGTAACATTTACCATTTATCAAATTCTCCTAGCATCGCATCTGTCTCTTGGCTTAATTCATCAATTTTTTTAACAAACATTTTTTTGTTTTTTAATATTTGATCCAATTGTTCTTTTGTTGATTGCAATTCGCTTTGGATAGAATTTACTTCTTCTTTTAAATTTTTATTTATATTTTCAGTTTCAGTAATCTTATATCTGGACTCTTCTAATTCACCTTCCATTTTAGTTAATTCGTCTTTTATCGTTTGGTTTTCTTTTTCTATAAGATCAATTTTATTTAACAGTTCATGATTGCCTGAATCTTGATTATTTAGTTTTTGTTCAAAAACTTTTAACTCATTAATGATGCTGTCTTTTTCTTGTTCTAAATTTTTTGACTTTTGATGTAATTCCTCTTTTTCTTTTTCTAGCTGAGAACTTAATTTTTTTAGATAACTACTTTCTTCCTTGGAGTTTTTAATTAAATCTGCGATTGAATCTAGTTTGTTTAAAGTTTCGAATAGCTGTGTTTCTTTATTTTTTAAATTCATTAAACTAAAAAAAATTGTTTAATTTGCATCTTAAACATAATAATAATTCCTGCAATCCAAGTCTATCTATGTTTCATGGCAAAAAATAATTACTCAGATCTAGCTAATGCAATAAGATTTTTGTCAATTGACGCAGTGCAAAAAGCAAATTCCGGTCATCCTGGTATGCCCATGGGTATGGCTGATGTAACAACGATTCTTTTTAATAAATTTTTAAAGTTTAATCCCCATAATCCTTCTTGGTTTAATAGAGATAGATTTGTTTTATCAGCAGGACATGGATCGATGTTGCTTTACTCTGCTTTATATTTATCTGGTTATAAAACTATTACTATTGAAGATATTAAAAATTTTAGACAATTAGATTCTATTTGTGCTGGACATCCTGAGTATGAAAAAGATTCTGGAATAGAAACAACTACTGGTCCTTTAGGGCAAGGCATAGCTAATGCTGTTGGCTTTGCTTTAGCTGAAGAAATTAATAGAGAAAAATTTGGTGATAAAATTTGCAATCACAAGACTTATGTTATCGCAGGTGATGGCTGTTTAATGGAAGGAATTAGTCATGAAGCAATGAGTTTAGCCGGACACCTTAAGCTTAAAAATTTAATATTATTTTTTGATAACAACTCTATTTCTATAGATGGAAGCACAAATCTTAGTATTTCTGATGATTATAAAAAAAGATTTGCTTCTTATAATTGGGATTTAATTGAAATTAACGGTCATGATCATAACCAAATTTCAAAAGCCATTAGTAAAGCACAAACAGCAAAAAAACCGACGGTTATATCTTGTAAAACTATAATTGGTTATGGCTCGCCAAATAAAAGTAATACAGCGTCTGTTCATGGAAGTCCTTTGGGAAGTGCTGAAATTGATTTGGTAAGAAAAAAATTAAAATGGTCATTCCCGCCATTTGAAGTGCCTGAGAATATTTTAAAAGAATGGCGAAAATTAATTATTACTGGAAAAAAACATGAAGAAAATTGGAAAAAGAGTTTTGATAAATTAGAAAAAAACAAAAAAGAAGAGCTTTTAAGAATTAAGTCTGGCAATTTACCAAAAAACTTTAATGAGAAAATTAGTCAAATTAAAGATAAATTTTTTGAAAATTCGAAACCAACGGCAACAAGAAAATCTTCAGAAGCATGCCTTGAAGCAATTACAACATTTATTCCAGAGCTTATAGGAGGTTCTGCAGATTTAACCGGTTCTAATAATACAAAATCATCGTCACAAAAAATAATTAAAGCCAATAATTTTAACGGGACATACATTCACTATGGAATAAGAGAACATGGAATGTGTGGTGTGATGAATGGTTTAGCTCTAGATCAAAGCACCATTCCTTATGGCGGAACATTTTTAATATTCTCGGATTATTGCAAGCCCTCAATTAGATTAGCAGCACTAATGAAACAAAGAGTCATATATGTATTAACGCATGACTCTATCGGCCTTGGCGAAGACGGTCCAACCCATCAACCGATAGAACAGCTCTTCAGTTTAAGATCCATTCCAAATTTAAATGTATTTAGACCAGCCGACTCAATAGAAACTTTGGAGTCTTGGGAATTAGCTTTAAAATCAAATTCATCTCCTAGCGTTCTTGCTCTTACAAGACAAGATTTGCCAATGGTAAGAAAAAAAGAATCTAAAGAAAATTTAACTCAATATGGCGGTTATATATTGAGCGATTCAAAAAAAGATAATTGTAATCTAACAATAATTGCAACTGGATCGGAAGTAGAGATTGCTTTGGATGTTCAAAAAAAATTACATGAACAAAATATAGAGTCGAAAGTTATTTCTATGCCTTGTTTAGAATTATTTGAAAAACAATCTAAAGAATACAAAAATAAAATTTTAGGAAAAAACTCTTTTAGAGTAACTATAGAAGCTGGAGTTACAATGGGTTGGGAAAAATATACGTCTAATGGAATTTCTTTTGGAATTAATTCATTTGGAAAGAGCGCTCCTTACAAACAAATATATAAACATTTTGGACTTACTTCTGAGAATATTATCTCAGAAATCAAAAAAAATTATAAATAATCAAGCTTATTAATGAATAATCTAAATACGCTTTCTAGCAACGAAGATATTAAAGATAAAATTATTTTTTTAAGAGTAGATTTTAATATTCCAATAAAAGACGGAAAAGTAATTGACGATACAAAAATCGTTCAAATGAAAGATATTGTTAATAAGCTGTTATCTAAACAAACTAAAATTATCTTATGCTCCCACTTAGGAAGACCTCAAAAAAATGGAAAAGAAGGACTGTCTCTAGACCAGGTTAAAAATAAATTAGAAAATATTTTTAAAAAAGACATAGTCTTCTTAAATAATTATTTAAATAGTGAAACTAAAAACAATATAAGACAATCAGACAAAGAATTATTTCTTCTAGAAAATATTAGGTTCTATAAAGAAGAAGAAAAAAATGATCCTGAATTTGCCAAACAATTAGCAAGTCTTGCGGATATTTACATAAATGAAGCATTTTCATGCTCTCATCGAGCTCACGCGTCTGTAACTGGAATAACTAAATTTATAAAATCGTACGCCGGAGAAACAATTGTTAATGAATTAAATTCTTTAGAAAAAATTTTTAATAAATCAAACAAGCCTGTTACTTGTATTATTGGTGGTTCAAAAATATCCACCAAAATTGATTTAATTTCTAACTTAATTAAAAAAGTAGATTTTATGATTATTGGCGGAGCTATGGCTAATAATTTTATAAAGTATAACAATTTTGAGATTGGAAAATCCTTGTTTGAGCCCAATAAGGAAGAAACTATTAAAGAAATTATTTCTGCTGCTAATAAAAGTAACTGTAAATTAATAATTCCTAAAGATGTTATTGTTTCAACTAATGAAAATATTGCTGGTAAAAATAAAAGCTTATCTGAGATAGAATCTAGCGATATTATTTTTGATATTGGCGCTGATACTATAAAAAATATTGGTGAAGTTATTAATTTATCAAAAACCCTACTATGGAATGGTCCGCTAGGTTTTTTTGAAAAAGATTTTTTTGCTAATGGAAGTAACGAAGTCGCAAAATTAATTAAAATAAATACTCAAAAAAAATTATTAACATCTATAGCTGGCGGTGGTGATACCGCTGCAGCAATCAAAAAAGCAAAAGCTGAAGATGGATTTAGTTACATCTCAACTGCAGGTGGTGCTTTTTTAGAATGGCTTGAAGGAAAAATACTTCCGGGACTAAAAGTCCTTGAAAAATAATTTTTAAATAACTAAAAGATTAGTTCTATGAACAGTATCGAGTCTATTGCTCTTGCAATGGTGCAAAAAGGCAAAGGAATTTTAGCTGCTGACGAAAGCAATAGTACAATGACTAAAAGATTAGATTCTGTCAAAGTTCCCTCTACAGAAGCAAATAGATTGAACTTTCGAGAAGCTCTTTTTACATCAAAAAAAATTAAAGATTTTATAAGCGGAATAATCTTGTTTGACGAAACAATAAAACAAACTGCTTCTAATGGTAAAACTATTTCAAAATTATTGAGCGACCAAGGAATTATTCCTGGAATTAAAGTTGATAAAGGAGTTAAACCACTTGCTCTCTCAAATAATGAAAAAATTACTGAAGGACTGGATGGCCTTAAAGAAAGATTAATTGAATACTATAAATTAGGAGCGCGATTTACTAAATGGAGAGCTGTCTATGATATATCAGATATCTACCCATCAAAAATCTCAATAGTTGCAAACGCACATGCTCTTGCAAGATACGCAGCCATTGTTCAAGACACAAATATGGTTCCAATTGTTGAACCTGAGGTTTTAATGGACGGTAATCATGATATTAAAAAATGTTATGATGTGACTACTACAGTATTAAATGAATGTTTTAATCAACTAGCTATTCATAAAGTAAATTTGAAAGGAATAGTTTTAAAACCAAACATGATATTAAATGGCTCCCACTCCGGAAAAAAAAATATAACTGAAGAAGTTGCTGAAAAAACTCTTGATTGCCTAAAAAGAAATGTTCCAAAAGAAGTTCCTGGAATAGCTTTTCTTTCAGGTGGACAAAGTGAATTAGAAGCTACTGAAAACCTAAATTCTATTAATAAAATTAATGATACAAAATTTGCATTTACATTTTCATACGGTAGAGCGCTGCAGCAAAGTGCATTAAAAACTTGGGCAAAAAATATTAATGACAAAGCTACTGTTCAAGCAGTATTCGATTTAAGATCTGAGATGAATAGCCTTGCCTCAATTGGTAAGTGGAAATTAGATTTAGAAAAAAAAGCGGCTTAATTTATTGAGTAAATTTCTTTACTTAATTTCTCCTGAAAAAATTAAAAATCACAAAATATTTCTTAAGAAACTAGAACTTGTTTTTACAAGTAACATCATAAAATTTTTCCAGCTTAGAGTTAAGAATCAAAAAAGAAAACAAATTATATTGCTCGGAAAAAAAATAATAAGACTCACTAGAAAGTATAAGGTTAATTTTATTATCAATGACGATCCTTACATTGCAAAAATATTAAATGCTGATGGTTGTCATCTTGGTCAGCAAGATATGTCTATAAACTTTGCAAAAAAAATATTAAAAAAAAATTCAATTATTGGAATTACTTGTCATAACTCTAAAACACTTGCTTCTAAAGCTTTTGCAAATAAAGCAAGTTATGTAGCTTTTGGTGCCTTTTATCCAACTAAAACTAAGAAAGTAAAGTACAAAGCAAAATTGAGTTTAATTAGATGGGCTAAAAAGAATATTAAAAAACCTATTGTTGCTATAGGTGGAATTAATCAAAAAAATTATGAAAAAATATTAAATGCTGGTGCAAATTACATAGCTTGTTCGGCTAGTATATGGAAAAGTAACATGAAAAATCCATTAACTGCTGTAAACATGTTTAAAAAATAGATATATGTTCTCAGAATAAATATGAAAATTTTAGGATCAGACATCAGAGTTGGTAATATCATTGAGTATAAAAATGATCTTTGGAAATGCCTTAAAAACCAAACATCAAATCGTGGAAATCTTCGATCACACAATCAAGTAGAGCTTAAAAGTATTACTAAAGGCACAAAATTAAATGAAAGATTTAGAGCAGACGAAACAGTGGAAAAAGCAAGTCTTGAAGAAAAAAAATTTCAATTTTTGTATTCAGCAAACGATGAATTCTTTTTTATGGATAGTGAAAATTTTGAACAAATTTCAATCAACAAAACACTTGTTGAAGATTGTGAGAAATTATTAAAAGAAAATTTAGAAGTTACTATTGAATTTTATCAAGAAAAACCATTGAGTGTTATTTTACCTAGATCTGTGGAATACGAAATTATTGAAACAGACTCTGTTGTCAAAGGACAAACTGCTTCCAGCTCTTTTAAACCAGCGACGATCCAAAACGGCGTTAAGATAATGGTGCCACCATTTGTAAGCCAAGGTGATAAAATAATCGTTGATACAGAAACACAAGAGTATTTAAAAAAAGTTAACTAATGCCTTTATTATCGGCAAATCTTAACATTATGGAGAAGGCTTGCAAAAAAGCATCCAAGCTCCTAATTCGTGACTTTGGTGAAGTTGAAAAATTACAAGTATCAAAAAAAGGTCCTGGAGATTTTGTTACAAATTCAGACAAAAGAACTGAAAAGATAATTATAAATGAACTATCTCTTGCTAGACCAGATTATTCATTCCTAGCTGAAGAAAGTGGCGCTTCTGGAAAAAGTACTGAATTTAAATGGATTATTGATCCAATCGACGGAACAACAAATTTTTTACATGGAGTTCCTTATTTCGCAATCTCAATTGGTCTAGAAAAAAATAGAGAAATTATATGTGGCATGATCTTTAATCCTATAACTAATGAAATGTTTTATGCTGAAAAAGGCAAAGGCGCATATTTGAATAATTCAAGAATTCGCGTTTCATCAAGAAAAAATATTGATGAATGTGTGCTTCTTACCGGGGGTCCTATTCTTTCTTATAAAAACAAAGAAATATTTTTCAAAGAATATGAATCTGTTAGTAGAAAAGTTGCGGCAACTAGAAAATTTGGTAGTTCAGCGCTAGATCTTGCCTATCTTGCTAGTGGAAGATGCGATGGAGTATGGGAAAGAAACTTAAATTATTGGGATATTGCAGCTGGCATTATAATTGTTAAAGAAGCTGGCGGAACAGTAAGTGATTTTAAAGGTGGAGACAAATATATTGAAGACAGAAATTTGCTAGCTACAAATTCGAAAATAGACAAAGATCTTATTGCTTTGCTTGCATAAACTCTTAAATGTTAAAAATTCTAATTTTTTTATTTCTTGATGTTCTTGCTTTTAGTGGAGTTTTAATCTCAACTTTACCATTTCTAATTCATGAATATGGTGGCAATATTCTTTTAATAACAATAATTTTTGGATCATTTTCTTTTTTTCAATTTTTTACCTCTCCATTTTGGGGAAGTTTATCAGATAGATTTGGTAGAAAACCACTTATCATCTTAAATTGTTTTGCGGAAATATTAGCTAATATAATTTTGGCAATTAGCGGAAGTTTATTAATGATATTTTTATCAAGGATTATTGCAGGTTTATTTAAAAACAACGTTTCTGTTGGAACTGCTTATATAGCCGACATCACTACTAAGAAAAATCGAGCTAAAGGAATGGGTTTGTTCGGTGTTGCATTTGGTTTAGGATTTACAGTTGGTCCATTGCTTGGTGGGTTAGTTGCTGGTTCTAATTTTACTATTATGACACTAGCTAATGTTGCTTGGATTGCATGTGCAATTAATATTTT
The DNA here is from genome assembly GCA_018882565.1 of Candidatus Fonsibacter sp. Classification (GTDB taxonomy): domain Bacteria; phylum Pseudomonadota; class Alphaproteobacteria; order Pelagibacterales; family Pelagibacteraceae; genus Fontibacterium; species Fontibacterium medardense. The sequence goes on from VERQ01000006.1 coordinate 12,267, forward strand.
TAATTTGTTATTTGTAACTTTTTTTTTAAAAGAATCTAAAAAATCTTTTAACAATTTTTCTATAAAAAATTCTTTTAGTAAAATTTATTTGCAGTTTAAATTAATGAAAAAAAAAATATTACTCCCTTTTTTTTTAATTATATTCATAGTTTATTTTGGATTCTCTGGAATGGAAGGAATATTTGCAATTTGGATAAAAGATACTTTTGCATGGGGTCCAAAAGAAGTTGGAATGGTTATGTTGTATGCCGGCTTAAGTCAGATTGTGGTTCAAGGATTTATTTTAAGAATACTATTAAAATTTTTTAATGAGACTCAATTAATAAAAAGTGGAATTTTATTTTTAATTTTTGGTTTTTTATTAATCCCAACTTCCAATCTTTATTTGGTTCCAGTTGCAATATTTTTTTTATGCTACGGAATTGGTGTAACAAATCCTTGTTTGAATAGTTTAGTTTCAAAAAAATGTTCTAAAAATGAAAAAGGATTTGCTCTAGGGGCTGCATATTCTGCACAATCTATATCTAGATTTATTGGCCAGCCAACAGCTGGTATTTTGTTTTTATTTTTTGGGAAAGATATGCCTTTTTATATAAACTCAACAATTCTTGTTCTAACAATAATATTTTATTTATCTTTGATTAAAAAAGTTAACAAATAAGGACTTTGTTCACTAAGAAGTGTTGTCTATTTATCTAATTTTGTTATAAAAACTTTCTTCTAAAATTATGAAAAAAAAAATACACCCAAAAACACATAAGATAAAAGTTGTAATGACTGACGGTAGTCAGTTTGAAACTTTATCGACTTGGGGAAAAGAAAACGATGTTATGAAATTAGATATTGATCCAATATCTCATCCTGCTTGGACGGGCGGTTCACAAAAAATTATAGATAAAGGAAGAATAAGTAAATTTAATAAAAAGTTTGAAAATCTTACAATTAAAACACCTAAAAAATAAATACTTATGTTAGACAAACCCTTAATGCCTAAAGCTACGGCGGTATGGTTGCTTGAAAATACGAGTCTTACTTTCAAACAAATAGCAGATTTCTGTCAACTTCATGAACTTGAAATTAAAGGAATAGCAGACGGTGATGTTGCTGTTGGAATAAAAGCATACAATCCGATACTAGCAAATCAGTTAACAAGAGAAGAAATCGAAGAGTGCAGCAAAGATCCTAACAAGTCATTATCTATAAATAAAAAAGTATTAGATTACGAAATTAAAACTGTTGTCGGTCCAAAATACACTCCTCTTTCAAAAAGACAGGATAGACCAGATGCAATTGCTTGGTTGATAAAAAATTACCCACAATTATCTGAGGGACAAATTTCAAAACTTGTTGGAACAACAAAAAATACTGTGGAATCAGTTAAAAGTAGAAAACATTGGAATACTTCAAATATTACACCTAAAGATCCTGTAGCTTTAAACTTATGCACTCAAAGCGATCTACAAAAAGCTGTAGAAAAAGCTAATAGAAAAGTTGAGAATCTAAAAAAAGCAAAATTGAAACTAGAAGCTAATAAGTAATTTAACTTATTTTATAATTAAACATGTCTTTTAATATAAAAAATAAATCTATTGTTTCTATAATTATGGGAAGCAAATCAGATTGGGCTACTCTTAAAAAATCCGCAGAAATCTTAAAAAAATTAAAAATTCAATACAGTATAAAAATTGTGTCCGCTCATAGAACTCCTATGAGACTAGTAGAATTTGCTAAGTCTGCAAAAAAAAATAATATTGCAGTTATTATTGCTGGAGCTGGTGGCTCTGCTCATTTACCGGGAATGGTTGCTGCCATTACAGACTTGCCTGTTATTGGTGTTCCCATGGAAACAAAATTTTTAAAAGGATTAGACAGTTTATTATCAATCGTTCAAATGCCCTTTGGAATTCCAGTCGGGACTGTTGCTATCGGAGAAACCGGAGCAAAAAATGCCGCGTTATATGCTGCCTCAATCTTAAGTCTAAATGATAAAAAAATTTCAAACAACTTAAGAATATGGAGAAACAAACAAACTCTATCAGTCAAGAATAGTCCTAAGAAATGAATAAAAAAACCTTTACCCTTGGAATATTTGGGGGTGGTCAATTAGGAAAATTCTTAGTTCAGTCAGCAAAGAAACTTAATATCAGAACTTTTGTATTTACTGACAGTGTCGATTCACCTGCTATTTACTATTGTGATGATTTTATTATCTCAAGTTATGAAAATAAAAAAAAATTAGATTTTTTTATAAAGAATATTGATTTAGCGACTTTTGAATTTGAAAATATTCCTTTTAAAACCCTTGATTATGTTGAAAAAAAAATCAATGTTAGCCCAAAACCAACTATTATAAAAATTCTTCAAGATAGATTAAAAGAAAAAACTTTTTTAAATTCAATAGGAATAAAAACAACAGAATTCTACTATTTAAAAAAAGTGGATAAAAAAAAAATAAGTAATAACTTTTTCCCAGCATTAGTAAAAACAATAAGACTTGGATACGATGGTAAAGGCCAAGTTTTTTTTAAAAATAAGAAACATTTTTTAAAACATTCTTTTAAAAATAAAGAATACATCATTGAAAAATTAATCAATTTTAAAAAAGAAATTTCAGTTGTTATAAGCAGATACAAAGAAAAGAGTGTTTCATTTGATGCTTTTGAAAATCTTCATAAACATCAAATACTCCAAAAATCTCATGCCCCAGCAAACATTAGCCCGAAATTAAATAATCAAGCAAAGGAAATTGCAAAAAAAATTGCAGATAAACTGAATTACACTGGAACTATGTGCGTTGAATTTTTTGTGACAAAAAAAAATGAATTATTAGTAAATGAAATTGCTCCTAGGGTTCACAATTCTGGACACTTAACAATGAATGCTCATAATGTAAGTCAATTTGAAAATCATATCCGGGCCGTATGTAATCTCAAATTAAAAAAACCAAAAAGAATTCACAAAGCAATCATGTATAATATTCTAGGAAATGACATTAAAAAATATAGATCAAAAGAAACTGCAACGAAAGAATTCTTTTATGATTATGGAAAAAAAGAAATTAAAAATAAAAGAAAAATGGGACACTTAACTAAAATCTTTTAAAACCCGCGCCCTGCTTTTTGTATAGAAAACATACTAAAAAATTCTTTTATATTTTTTAAAAAATCTAATTTTATTTTAAATTGAGATATTAACTTTACATGCTCGAGAGATTTTAGAATTTCTTTATCGAGATCTTTCTGTGTTAAATTATCTTTATAAAAAGTCAGAATTAAAATTTTTAAATAAACTGAAGATAATATTAATCTTTTTGTATAATAATTAAAATCTACTGAACGATCGTTGGAATGCTTCCACATAATATCTGCAACAGAATATATGTAATTTAAAACTTTATTTGAGTTATTACTTTTTATTAAATGAATTAAAAAAATTTTAATTAAATCTTTATTCTTTTTTTCTATCTGAAATCTTTTACTTAATAAAAATGATATTTTTTCATTAGTTTTTGAAATCTTATTAACTTTGGATTTAACTTCACTTAAAAATTTTTTATCTAAATCTTCAAATAATAAATCGCTAATTTTAATTAATAATTCTTGCTTATCGAAAAAATGTAAATCATCTATTTTTTTCAAAGAAATATCTTGATCAATATTATCAAAATCAATCTTTTTGAAATTTTTAAATAAATAATTTAAAATTTTATCCTTTTGTAATTTGGTAAAATCAGACATTAAAGAACTAATAATAATAAAATACTTTAAGCGCAGTTCTTATAACTGGATAAAAAATAAGACTTACAATGATGTTGATGGCTAATAATAAATATTCAAACGGAGTTTGAGAAAAATAAGATAAGATAATCACTGATACAATTTGTGTAATCAAAAGAGATATAGCAAAAGCTATAAATTCATTTTGGAAATTTGTCTGCGTCCTTCTTTGTTTTAAATATGAAGCTAACTTGCTTAACAGGATAAAACAAAGGGGTGTCATTCCGAAAGGCATTCCTTGCAGTGAGTCAAAGATCAGTCCTATAAAAAATAGAAATGTAATTGAAAAGCGTCCTTTATCAAAAAAAGAAAAATAAAAAACTAATATATATTTAATGTTGATAATTGGACCTGGCGCGATCCAAGTATTTATAAAAATACTATCATTAATACAAATAAGTGTAAAAATAATATGCGCTGAATAAAATTTAATTTTTTCTAAAAATGAATTCATTATTTTTTAACCTTTAAAACTGAAACATAGTTCAACTGATGCTCCTTAAAACCAAGATCAACAGAATATTTTCTTTTTTTAATATCTTTTTTATTGTCAGTAATTATTTTTCCAACGTATAGGCCTTCCTTAATAATTCCATCTGAACCAGAGGTGTAAATTTGATCATTATTTTCAAAAACAGCATTTTGCGGAAGAAAAAGTAATTGCGCTCCTCCAAGACCATTGCCTTTTAAAATTGCATTAACTCCTCTTGATGGAATAACTACAGGTACTCTACTATTAAGATCTGTAATCACCATAGCTTTTGAGCTGAACAAATTAACTTCTGAAATTTTTCCAAGGTAAACATTGTTTCGGACAATAGCCTGCCCTAATTGAACACCTTCATTAGAACCAATTGTCAAAATTAAATTTTTAGCAAATTCATTTGTATCTTCATGAATTATTTTTGCATAAACTGATACGTAGTCATCTCTATTTTTAATTCCTAAAACTCTTTTTAAATTGTCATTTTCATTTTTAAAAAATTGCAATTCTCGTTTTTCTGCGTTTAATTGTTCGATTTCATCTTTGAGTTTTTTATTCTCTAGAATAATATTAAAGTTAAAATATTGTCTGGCTGAACTGCCTAGGTTAGAAATAAGCTTAACTGGAGTATTAACGACATAAATACTATAAGTAATTCCATCATTAATTAATGCTTTTAAAAATCTTATAGCTCTAAAATCACTTTTTTCTGAAAACAAGAATAAAAAAGAAATTATAATATAAGAGGTAAGAAGAAATTTTTTGCTTATCGTTTTTTGTAAGGCTGAAACGCCTGGAGTTGAGCTTCTTGCAAGCCGATTTTGACTCATATTAGATTAATATAACTTTTTAATATGAAGTTAGCATAGAAGAAAATATTCCTTCTTGCTCTAAAGCCTTACCAGTTCCAATTGCAACACATGATAATGCATCTTCTGCGATAGTAACCGGTAAACCTGTTTCTTTTTTAATAAGTTTATCTAGATTTTTTAAATATGCACCGCCGCCAGCTAGTACCATTCCAGAATCAACTAAATCTGAAGATAATTCTGGTGGAGTGTTTTCTAAAGCATGCTTAACAGCATTAACAATCTGACCCACAACTCCTTCTAAAGCTTCAGCGGTATCTTTTTCTGTTAAAATAACTTCTTTTGGAGTTCCAGTTCTAATATCTCTTCCTTTCATTAAAAAAGTTTTTTCAGAGCCTGTTGGAATTGCAGATCCTATTTCTTTTTTAATTCTCTCTGCTGTTGAATCTCCAATTAATAAATTAAATTTTTTCTTCATAAAATTAATAATTGCAGTGTCCATTGCATCACCAGCTACTCTTAAAGAATGAGAGTAAACAATTCCACCTAATGACATGACTGCAATCTCAGTCGTTCCACCACCTATATCAACAATCATCGATGCTTGAGGTTCTGAAATTGGAAGTCCTGCTCCGATAGCTGCTGCTACTGGTTCTTCTATAAGTTGTACTTTTCTTGCTCCAGCTGCATAACCAGCTTCTTGAATGGCTCTTCTTTCAACAGGAGTTGATCCAGTTGGAACACAAATAATAATTCTAGGGTTTGCAAAAGCATTTCGTTTATGAATTTTTCTAATAAAGTGTTTGATCATTTCTTCTGTAACTATGAAATCTGCAATCACTCCATCTTTCATAGGTCTGATCGCTGTAATATTTCCAGGTGTACGTCCCAACATTTGTTTTGCTTCTTCACCAACAGCCAAGACTTCATTTCTTCCGTTTCGAGATATCACTGCAACAACAGATGGTTCGTTTAGGACAATTCCTTTTCCACGGACATAAACTAAAGTGTTTGCTGTTCCTAAGTCGATGGCCATGTCTGTCGACCAAAATCCAAATAATTTATCAAACATTTTTTTCTTTCTTAATTAAGCAGAAGCGCTCAAATCTGGGCTTGGCGCAGTTCTTTTTCTCTTAATAATTAATTTATTTAGTGCGTTTATATACGCTTTTGCTGAAGCAACAAGAGTATCTGTGTCTGCAGCTTGGCCTACAGAAATCTTACCTTTTTCTTCAATTCTTACACTCACTGTCGCTTGCGCATCTGTACCCTCTGTTACCGCTTGTACTTGGTAAAGCTGAAGATTAACATTATGAGGGTAGATTTTTTTTATTGCTTTAAATATCGCATCCACAGGACCATCACCTTCTGACTCTGTTTTTTTAATCTCGTCATAAATCATAAGTTCAATTTTTGCTTTTTGCGGCCCTTTAGTTCCAGCAATAACTTCTAATGAGGATAAACTAATAGCATTATTATGTTTCATTAAATCATCATCGATCAATGCAATAATATCTTCATCAAAAACATGTTTTTTCTTATCAGCTAAATCTTTAAATTTTGTAAAAGCATTATTTATTAATTCATCAGTTAAATCTGGGTAACCTAATTCAGCGGCTTTATCTTTGAATGCGTTTCTTCCGGAATGCTTACCCATAACTAAAGAAGATTTTGTAACTCCAACGCTTTCTGGAGTCATAATTTCATAAGTTTTTTTATTTTTTAACATTCCGTCTTGATGAATTCCTGACTCATGCGCAAAAGCATTTTTTCCAACTATTGCTTTATTAAATTGAACTGGAAAACCTGTTACATTCGCAACTAATTTTGAACAGCTGCTAATTTTTTTAGTATTAATATTTGTTTTATAAGGCATTAAATCACTTCGTGTTTTCATTGCCATTACAATTTCTTCTAAAGCAGCGTTTCCTGCTCTCTCACCAATACCATTAATAGTGCACTCAATTTGTCTTGCTCCAGCTTTTACTCCGGCTAAAGAATTTGCAACCGCAAGCCCTAAATCATTATGACAATGTGTTGAAACAATTGCCTTGTCTATATTTGGAACTTTATCAAATAATAATTTAATTGTTTTATAATATTCATCTGGGATCGTATAACCAACTGTATCTGGAATATTAATTGTTCTTGCTCCACATTTAATTGCAAGCTCTACAGTTTTGCATAAAAAATCTGGTGTAGTTCTGGTACCATCTTCTGGTGACCATTCAACATCATCTGTGAATCTTCTAGCTAAAGTGACGCTGTCTTTAATTAATTCTAAAACTTCTTTTGGTGTTTTTTTTAATTTATGTTTCATATGCAAAGGAGAGGTTGAAAGAAACGTATGAATTCTAAAACGTTTTGCATGTTTTAATGCTTCTTTGCATCTTTCAATATCTGCTTTGACTGCTCTCGCTAATCCGCAAGGAATAGTTTTTTTTAAAATTTTTGCAATTTCCGATACGGCTTCAAAATCACCGTTGGAGGCAGCTGGAAATCCAGCTTCCATAACGTCAACACCTAAGTCTTCAAATGCTCGTGCTATTTGAATTTTTTCTTCAAGACTCATTGAGGCTCCTGGAGATTGCTCTCCATCTCTTAATGTGGTGTCAAAAATGATGATTTGATTATTACTTTTTGCCATATTTCCTAAACTTAATTTAGCTAAAATTAAAAATCTACTGATAAATATTTTCCAATATTTAGTCGATTTCTAAACTATTAAGAAAGCTTAATTTTATTAAACAAACTTAATTTTTGCTCTTATCTACGAGCTTATTTTTGCCAATCCAAGGCATCATGGCTCTGAGTTTTTCACCAACTTTTTCTATTGGGTGCTCAGATAATTCTTTTCTCATTCTTAAAAAGTTTTTTTGACCAATCTTATTTTCATCCATCCAAAGTTTAGTAAATTTTCCAGATTGGATATCTTTTAAAACTTCTTTCATTCTATCTTTAGTTTTGTCATCAATAATTTTTGGTCCTGAAATATATTCTCCATATTCAGCTGTATTTGAAATTGAATAATTCATATTAGCAATTCCACCTTCATAGATTAAATCAACAATCAATTTTACTTCATGTAAACATTCAAAATAAGCCATCTCAGGTGTGTATCCAGCTTCAACTAAAGTTTCGTAACCTTTTTTAATTAATTCCACTAAACCTCCACACAACACTGCCTGTTCTCCAAATAAATCTGTTTCACATTCTTCTCTAAATGTAGTCTCGATAATTCCAGACTTTCCACCGCCAATAGCGCTTGCATATGATAAGGCAAGATCTCTTGCTTTTCCTGATCCATTTTGGTGAACAGCCATCAAACATGGAACTCCACCGCCTTTTTGAAATTCACTTCTAACTAAATGACCAGGTCCTTTTGGAGCAATCATGAAAACATCTAGATCTTTTCTTGCGCTAATAAGATCAAAATGAATATTCAGTCCATGAGCAAAGGCTAAAGTTGTTCCTTGTCTCATTCTTTGTTCGATATGATTTTTATAAATTTGTGATTGCAATTCATCTGGTGTTAAAATCATTGCTACATCTGCCCACTCTGCAGCGTCTGATAAAGACATCACTTTTAATCCAGTGGCTTCTACTTTTTTACGACTAGGAGAATCTTCTCTTAAAGCAACAACAAGTTCTTTAACACCGCTGTCTTTTAAATTTAAAGCATGTGCATGCCCTTGACTGCCAAAACCAAAAATTGCGACTTTTTTATTTTTAATTAGATCTTGATTTGCATCTTTTTCGTAAAAAATTTTCATATAACTTTTCCTTTGTTTGACTCTGTTATCTCAGCTCCTTTTGCCATTGCTAAAGGTCCTGTTCTTGCAACACTCGCTATTCCATACGGCTTTAATTCTTTAATAAAACGATCTATTTCTCGTCTTGTTGAATGAAATTCTACAATAAAAGAAGTGCTTGTTGTATCAAGATATTGCGCCTTATAAGAATTGCAAATTTCTTTAGCTTTTTCAAGATTTTTTTTCTCAGCTATTACTTTAATTAAAGCCAGTTCTCTAAAAATAGACTTGTCATCTACAGGAAAGGAGGCAACTTTATAAACTGGAATAAGTTTTAACAGCTGAGCTTTGATCTGTTCTATAACTGAATTTGTTCCATTGGTTGCAATAGTAATTCTTGATATATTATTTTCTTCATCCACTTGGGCAACGGTTAACGATTCAATATTATAACCCCTTCCAGAAAAAAGACCTGAAACTCTTGCTAACACTCCAGCTTCGTTATCAACCCAAACAACCATAATATGTCTTTCTAGCTGTTCTTTTGTTGTAGCTTCTGAATATGCGGATAATGATTTTTTCATACTAACGTTTTTCCTGCCTTAGATATTTTAGTTTCTCTTTCATCTTCAGGACTTAAAATCATTTCATTATGTGCTTTTCCTGAAGGTATCATCGGAAAACAATTTTCAACTTTATCTACAACACAATCAAAAAGTACTGGTTTATCTGATTTAATCATTTGTTTAATTTTTGAATCTAATTCTTCAGGAGTTGTCGCTCTAATTCCAACAGCTCCATAAGCTTCTGCTAGTTTAACAAAATCTGGCAAAGCCTCCGTATAACTTTCTGCATAGTTTTTTTCGTGAAGCAATTCTTGCCACTGTCTAACCATTCCCATGTACTGATTATTTACGATAAATATTTTAACAGGAAGTCTGTATTGAACTGCAGTAGATAATTCTTGTATATTCATCAAGATCGAAGCTTCACCAGCAACATCGACAACTAATTTTCCAGGATTTGCTAATTGAACTCCAATAGCTGCTGGGAGACCAAAGCCCATTGTTCCAAGGCCACCTGAAGTCATCCATCTTTTTGGTTTTTTAAATTTATAATATTGAGCAGCCCACATTTGATGCTGGCCAACTTCAGTTGTAATAAAAGTATCTTGATCTTTTGTTAATTCATACAATCTTTCAATTGCATATTGTGGTTTTATAGTTTTTTTTCCTTGAGCAAATGATAGACATTTTTTTTCTCTCCATTTATTAATTTGCTTCCACCATTCACTAATGTTTTCTTTATTTGAATTTTTGAAGTTTGGATATTTTTTCTTAAATACTGTGATTAATTTATTTAAAACATTTTCAACATCGCCAACAATTGCATGATCAACTTTTATAATTTTATTTATAGATGATGGGTCAATATCAATATGTATTTTTTTAGAGTCTGGCGAAAACTTATCTATTTTCCCAGTGATACGATCGTCAAAACGAGCTCCAATATTTATCATCAGATCACAATCATGCATGGCATTGTTAGCCTCATATGTACCGTGCATTCCTAACATTCCAAGAAATTGCTGATCGTCCCCTGGAAAAGCTCCTAGTCCTTGTAATGTTGAAGTAATAGGAAAGCCAGTCATGCGAACTAAATCTTGAAGAAGTGCTGAAGCTTTATCTCCAGAATTTACAACTCCTCCTCCAGAATAAATGATTGGTTTTTTTGATTTATAAATTAAATCAACAATCTTATCTAACTCCGAAGTTTCAACTTCAGTTACAATTTTATTAATTTTTTGTATTACATCTTCTTTTTTTACATATTCTGTTTTCTGGAATTGAATATCTTTTGGAATATCAACCAGAACTGGTCCTGGTCGTCCGCTAGTTGCGATGTGAAATGCTTTATGCATAATAATCGGAAGATCTTTAATATTTTTTACTAACCAATTATGTTTTGTGCACGGTCTTGTAATACCAGTTGTATCACATTCTTGAAAAGCATCAGTTCCTATTAAATGTGTTGGCACTTGGCCAGTAACGCAAACTAAAGGAATTGAGTCCATGTAAGCATCTGTCAACGCTGTGACCATATTTGTTGCTCCTGGACCTGAAGTAACTAAAACAACTCCTGGTTTTCCAGATGATCTTGCATAGCCTTCTGCTGCATGTCCAGCTCCTTGCTCATGTCTAACAAGAATGTGTTTAATTTTTTTATGATTTCTTAATTCGTCATACAAAGGAAGGATTGCACCTCCTGGATAACCAAAAATATATTCAACGCCATGATCAGCAAAAGCTTTGAATACAATTTCTGCTCCAGTTATTTGTGACATATAAATTTTCCGAAAAAATCAATCTAAACTAGTTAATTTAACGGTCAAGATGAAGTCACTAAATTTATAATTTTTTTAGTTAAAATATCAAAATTAGGGTTAAAAATACTTGTCCAATCCTTCATGTGTCCTCTGAACCAAGTCCTTTGCCTTTTTACATATCTTCTTGTTCTTATAAAAGTCTCTTCGAAAGCCTGTTC
>VERQ01000007.1 GCA_018882565.1 Candidatus Fonsibacter sp.
CTGTAACCCAAACTATACCAAACTCAGCTGGCAGACCTAGTAATTGAACAATAGGTTCGAAAAAATTTGAAATAATTTTTACTATTCCAATTTCTTCTAGAATTTTAATTATAAAAATAAATGGAATTAATATTTTATATAAAGGAATACAAATATCTTTAATTTCTAAAAGACTATTTTTAAAAAACTTATTCAAATTTTGCTCTTAAAAAATTTTTGTTTTATAAAATTAACTACTAGAACCATTATACCAAGCGCAGTTAAGGGTATAGAAACTTTTGGATCCGATAGTAAATCTAAATTAAATGGGTGACCCTCTTCAATTTTTGAACTAATTCCGGATACTAAGCTTACAGAAATAAATATTCCAGGAGCTACACCAAAAATATTTGAAAGAAATATTTTTTTAAGTTTCATATTAAATAATATGGGTATTAAACTGCCAGCCTGCGACGGTATCCCTGGAACTAATCTTAAAAATAACAAATAAGCGAAATCATTATTTTTAAAATGACTATCTAAACTTTTATATTTATTGGAAAAATATTTAATAACTAAATCTTTGAAGTAATAATTTGCAAAAACATACAAAGCAGTAGAACCAAATGCAAATCCCATTAGCAATAATAATGATCCTAGAATCGTGCCAAAAATAAAGCCAGCTGCAATGACTACTGGGAAACCAAAACCAAGTAAGAAAAACCAGATTGTACAAAATAAAAAAAATAAAAACGAAGAAAAAAAAATATTTTGGTTAACATAATTTAAAACTACTTTTCGATCATTTTTAATAAAATCTGAATTTACATAATTATAAACCTCATAATGAAAAAACAGAAATGTCACTAAACCCACTATTAAAAGATAAATTAATCCTAAAATAATTTTAAGTTTTGATAATTTTGTCATTTTTAAAACGTATTAAATAAAAATTTTTACTGTACATGATTTAACAATTTACCTATAAATAGCCAAATTCTAATTATCACAATGAAAAGAACCTATCAGCCAAGCAAAATAGTAAGAAAGAGAAGACACGGTTTTAGATCACGTATGGCAACAAAAGGTGGTCGAAAAGTTATTGCTCGAAGAAGATTTAAGGGAAGAAAATCTGTATCTGCTTAAGTCATGCCCAAGACTCTAAAATTTGAAAGTCTTAGAGGCAATCTTGAATTTAAAAAAATTCTATCTGCAAAAAAAGTAAGTTCAGACTTATTCACAATTTATTACACTAACAAAGATACTGCTCCAGAAACAAATAAAATTCATATGAGTTTTGTATCGGCCAAAAAGCTCGGAAATGCAGTAAAAAGAAATAAAATTAGAAGAAGATTAAAAATGGCTGCACGTAAAGCGATTACTGAGATTGATTCATTTAACAATAAATATAAGTATGCTGTTTTTGCAAAATCAAAAATATATGATGTTGATTTTACTAAAATTGTACAAGAACTTGGATATAAATTTAGCTCGTTAAAATAATGATAAAAAAAATAGATAATTTTTTTTCTTTTATTCTTACAAAATTTATTAAGATCTATAAGTTTTTATTGTCTCCTTTTTTTCCTAACGCTTGTCATTATGATCCAACATGCTCTGAATATTTTATGCAGAGTTTAAAAGAATTTGGTTTTATTAAAGGATGTTTTAAAGGAATTCTTAGAATTTTAAGATGTCATCCCATTAAATTTTTAGGCGGCGGATTTGGTTATGATCCTGTCGTAAATAAGAAAAATAAATAATGGAAAACAGAAACGTCATCATAGCGGTCATATTATCAACTGCAATCTTGATTGGTTGGTCAATGTATTTTGAAAATAATGATGAGGCTCAAAGAAAGAGACTTGAAATTCAAGGAAAGACGGAAACACAAACTAATATTCAAAAACCAGAAACCCCTCAAACTGTAAAAGCAAATCCAACAAAAGCTATTTCTAGAAGCGACGCATTAAAAGAAAGCGATAGAGTATTCATCGAAAATAGTAATTTGTCTGGCTCTATATCTTTAAGAGGAGCGCTAATCGATGACATTATATTAAAGAACTACCGAGAAACCTTAGATAAAGGTAGCAAACCAATTGTTGTTCTTAGCCCTAAAAAATCTGAGGATGGATATTTTGTAGAATCGGGTTGGGCAACTACAAAGTCAGATGTTAAAGTTCCTGATAACAATAGTGTTTGGCAAATTAGAGAAGGTAAAAAATTAACCCCTGCTTCTCCTGTAACTCTTGAGTGGAACAATAGAGAAGGTGTCATTTTTTCTAAAAAGATTGAATTAGATGATAAATATTTATTTAAAATTACAGAAACAATCAGAAATGAAAGAAGTAAAACAATTGAATTATTTCACTATTCTCAAATAACAAAAAATACAAAGCCTAATACAGAAAATTTTTATATTCTGCATGAAGGATTAATTGGAGTTGTTGATAAAAATTTAAAAGAAGAAACATATTCAACAATTGAAAAAGAGAAAAAAACGTACACTGGCAAGAGTGGTTGGTTTGGTATTACTGATAAATATTGGATGTCAGCTATTATTCCTGAAAGCGGAAAATCTTTTAAAGGCGAATATTCGTTTGCCAATAGTTATAAAGCAAATTTTATAATATCAGAGCCAACTATAGCAAATCCGCAAAAAAGCACTTCTAATACTTTAAAAATATTTATCGGTGCAAAAGAAGTTTACCCGATTGATAATTATACTGAAAAAGAAAAAATTGATCGTTTTGATTTATCAATTGATTGGGGTTGGTTTTATTTTATTACAAAACCTTTATTTTTTGTAATCGATTATATCTTTAAAATCGTTGGAAACTTCGGTGTTGCAATTATAATTCTAACTCTTCTTGTAAGAATTCTATTTTTTCCACTTAACAACTATTCTTTTAAATCCATGGCGAAAATGAAAGTTCTTCAGCCAGAAATGTTAAGAATAAAAGAGCTCTACAAAGATGATATGAAGAGAACTCAGCAAGAAATGATGGCTTTATATAAAAGAGAAAAAGTAAATCCTTTGTCAGGATGTCTTCCAATATTAGTTCAAATTCCAATTTTCTTTGCAGTTTATAAGATGCTTTTTGTAACTCTGGAAATGCGTCATGCGCCATTTTTTGGATGGATTAAAGATTTATCAGCTGCAGACCCAACAACGATTTTTAATTTATTTGGTTTAATACCTTGGAATCCTCCTTCGTTTTTAATGATAGGCGTATGGCCAATATTAATGGGAATTACAATGTACTTTCAAATGAAGCTAAACCCAACTCCACCAGATCCAATACAGGCAAAAATTTTTGCATTCTTTCCTTTGATAATGACAGTTATGTTAGCAACTTTTCCTTCTGGATTAGTTGTGTACTGGACTGTAAGTAACGTCCTTACAATGGCTCAACAGTATTACATTATGAAGAAAACTACGGTGAAAACGGTTTGATGGATATTAAGTCTTTTTGGCCAGAACTTGGTCCATCAATTCAAGAGGCATCAGTTTACTTCGACAAATATAAAAATAAAAAAATAATTCTCAAATACGGTGGTCAGGTAATGTCTGATCAAAGTTTATCAAAAGCGTTTGCCCAAGATGCTGCAATTTTAAGAAAATTAGACGTTGATGTTGCGGTTATTCACGGTGGCGGCCCTCAAATCAAAACAAAACTAGAATCTCAAAATTTAGAAAGTAAATTTATTTCTGGATTAAGAGTAACTGATGGAAATGTAATAAAAGTTGTAGAAGACGTCTTGTTAAATGAAATAAATCCGGATCTAAGAGATGCGATTATAAATTATGGTGCAAAAGCAGAGTCAGTTACTGTTAGAAAAAATAATATAATTCACATAGATAAAGCTATAGATGAACAATTAGGATTTGTTGGGGATCCAAAAAAGATTGATACAAAAATATTAAATAATCTTTTTAAACAAAAAATCATTCCGGTGATTGCTCCTATGGGAATGGATAATAAGGGCCAAGTTTATAATGTGAATGCCGATACAGCCGCTGGAACAATTGCAAACCAAATAAAGGCTGAAAGACTTTTGTTAATGACGGATGTTCCTGGGGTAAATGATAAAAATGGTAATTTAATATCACAATTATCTACGAAACAAGCTTTAGATCTTATTGATGATGGAACGATTACCGGGGGAATGATTCCAAAAATTAAAACATGCATTAGTGCAATTGAATCTGGGGTAAACGGAGTGGTTATAATTGATGGAAGAAAATCTCATGCTGTTCTTTTTGAATTATTCTCAAATCTTGGAGCTGGAACACTTATAGTAAAATAATGGATAAAATAAAGGACGTAAAATTTTGGATTTTTGATTTAGATAATACGCTTTATCCTTCATCTACAAATTTATTTTCAGGAATTGATAAACTAATGGCAAGTTTTATCACTCAACATTTAAATGTTAACCATGAAGAAGCTATTCAAATTAAAAATGATTATTTTCAAAAACACGGGACAACTTTGAATGGCTTAATCAAGAATCACAATATTGATCCTCATCACTTTTTAGAGTTTGTGCATAATATTGATTACAGTTTTTTAAACAAAAATGAAAAACTAAATAAAGAAATCAAAAATTTACCTGGAAAAAAAATAATATTTACTAATGGCTCAAGAAAACATGCAAATAATGTTATTAACAATATGCAACTTGATGAAAATCTTTTTTCAATATTTGATATTGTTGACTCAGATTTTGTTCCAAAACCAGAAAGATCTCCTTATGAAAGGCTTATTAAAAAATATAACATTATACCTGAGCAAAGTATTTTTTTTGAAGATATAGCAAGAAACCTAAAACCAGCTCATGATCTTGGTATGAAAACAGGATGGGTAATAAATGAAGATAATTGGGCAAAAGAAGGCCATGATGAGGATCATGTACACTTTAAAATAAAAGAATTAGATCATTTTCTTGAACAGTGTAATTTGTTAATTAAATAAACATGAGTATAGAAAATATTATTTTAAAAGCTTGGGAAGACAGAAATAATATTAATAAAAATTCTGACAAATCAATTATTTCCGCAATTAATGAAACTTTAGAAAAACTAGACTCAGGCAATATTAGGGTATGTGAAAAAAAAAATAATGAATGGCATACTCATCAATGGATAAAAAAAGCAATTCTTTTAAGTTTTAAAACCCAAGATAATAAAATTTTATCGGGTCCATATACAACTTGGTTTGACAAGGTAGATGGCAAGACAACCCTTTGGAATGAAAAAAAACATATTGATGCAGGATTCCGATCTGTACCAAATGGAGTTATAAGAAAATCTGCATACATTGGAAAAAATGTTGTGCTGATGCCATCCTTTATAAATGTTGGTGCTTATGTTGATGATGGAACCATGATTGATACTTGGTCAACCGTTGGTTCCTGCGCACAAATTGGAAAAAATTGTCATATTTCTGGAGGGGTTGGAATAGGTGGAGTATTAGAACCTCTTCAAGCAAACCCTGTAATTATTGAAGATAACTGTTTTATTGGAGCAAGATCAGAAGTAGCTGAGGGAGTTATTGTTGGCGAAGGTTCTGTAATTTCTATGGGTGTTTACATTGGAGCTTCAACAAAGATTATAGATAGAAAAACAAACCAAATTATTTATGGAAAAGTTCCTCCGTATTCTGTGGTAGTTTCGGGATCACTTCCAAACGAGGATAAAAAAAAACCAAGTTTATATTGTGCAGTCATTGTTAAAACTGTTGATGAAAAAACTAGAAGCAAAACTTCAATAAACGACTTACTGAGAGATTGATATGCTAAAGACTATTAGTGAAGTTTCTTTAGCGAGAGATCTTGTGAAATGTCAAAGCGTTACTCCTAAAGATGATGGCGCAATTAATGTTGTTGCAAAAAATCTAAAAAAATTAGGTTTTAAATGTCAGATTATGGAGTTCCAAGAAAAGGGAACCGCAAAAATTAAAAATTTATATGCAAAAATTGGCAAAAGCTCTCCTAACTTTTGTTTTGCTGGACATACAGATGTTGTCCCTGTTGGAGATTTAAAATCTTGGACTGTTAACCCTTTTGGTGGTGTTATCAAAAATCAAAAGTTAATTGGTCGTGGTGTTAGCGATATGAAAGGCTCAATTGCTTGTTTTATTTCTGCCACTAGTGAATTTTTAAAAAAAAATAAAAAACTAAAAGGCTCAATTAGTCTTTTAATAACTGGTGATGAAGAAACTGTTGCAATTAATGGTACTCAAAAAGTTATAAAAAAATTAATACAAAAAAAAGAAAAAATTGATTTTTGTATAGTAGGAGAACCTACTAATGAGAATAGATTAGGCGAAATGATTAAAATTGGCAGAAGAGGAAGTTTGACAGGTCATTTAACAATTTTAGGCACCCAAGGACACGTGGCTTATCCGCATACTTCTAATAACCCTTCTACAATTATAGTTGAAGCTTTAGATAAAATAAAAAAACTAAAACTAGATAGAGGTAATAAAGATTTTGAACCTTCTAATCTTGAAGTGACAAAAATTACAATTGATAACACAGCTGACAATGTCATTCCTGCTGAAGCAAAAGCTTCTTTCAATATAAGATTTAATAATTTACACACATCAAGCTCTCTAAAGAAAAAATTAAACAAAGTTTTTTCTTCTATTACTAAAAAATCTAAAGCAAGTTACAAAATTAAATACCATGTTTCAGGAGAATCTTTTTTAACAAAACCTAGCAAAACTGTTTACATGATTAAAAATGTTATAAAAAAAAGCACTAAAATTAATCCTGTGTTATCAACGACAGGTGGTACCTCTGATGCTCGTTTTATAAAAAAAATAGCTCCCTGTATTGAATTTGGTTTAATTGCAAAAACTATTCATCAAGTAGATGAAATGGTTAGAGTTGCTGATTTAAAAAAATTGAAAAATATATATTTAGATATTCTTGTTAATTACTTTAAGTGACAACCTGCATATTCACTGCCAATTCTTCCATTCACCATGACACAGGTCCTGGTCATCCAGAATGTCCTGAACGAATTCCATCAATTATAAGTGGTTTAAAAAAAATACCCTCTCAAAAACTAATCTTTAAAAACGTAGGCTCTTTTGATGAAAAATATATTAAACTTACTCATTCAGAAAAATATTTTAAAAAAATTAATCAATCATTTCCAAAAGAGGGTTTAGCTTTTCTAGATGGAGACACAATTGTTTCTAAGAGCAGTAAAGAAGCAGCTTATGATGCTGTTTCGTCAATAATTAATGCAATCGATGCTGTAATGAATAAAGAATTTGATAATGCCTTTTGCGTTATCAGACCTCCTGGACACCATGCAGAAAAAGAACAGGCTATGGGATTTTGTATATTTAATAACGTTGCTGTGGGAGCAATTTATTTATTAGAAAAATTTAAATTAAATAAAGTAGCAATCATTGATTTTGATGTTCATCATGGAAATGGAACTCAGGATATTTTTTATAATGAAAAAAAAGTTTTATATATTTCATCACATCAATTTCCATTTTATCCTGGCACAGGCTCTGAAGATGAAACTGGAAAATATAATAATATTTTAAATATCGCTCTAAAAGCTGGAACAGGCTCTGAAGAATTTTTTGATAGTTATAAAAGAGTTTATGACAAATTAAATGAATTTAAACCTGAGTTTATATTATTGTCGGCTGGTTTTGATGCTCACAAAAATGATCCTTTGGCTAACATTAATTTAGAATCTAAAGACTATTACACATTAACCAAAGAAATTATGAAAATTGCAAAACAAGTCTGTGGCAATAAAATTGTTTCAATCTTGGAGGGTGGCTACAATCTTGCAGCTATTCAGGAAAGCGCCAAGTATCACGTTGAAGCTTTACTAGAGGTTTAGATTAATAAAAAATATTCTCTAAATACAATCCTGCTGCTGGTGCTGGGGATGCACATTTAGATCGGTCTTTAGAATTTAACGCATCTAGTAGATCTTTTTTTGACCATTTATTTTCCCCCACAAGCTTTATGCATCCCATCATAGAACGAACTTGATGTTGTAAAAAAGACTGCGATTCAAAATAACTGTAAATATAATCATCTTTTCTAAAAATATTTATTTTTTCCATAGTTTTTATTGGAGATTTGGCTCCACACGAAGCTGATCTGAAAGTTGTAAAATCGTGAGTCCCTATCAAAATTTGTGCAACATCATTCATTTTTATTTCATCAAGTTTTATTTTTAATTGCCAAGCCCTATCTTTTTCTATGGACAATGGTGATTCTCGATTAATAATTACATATTTATAAATTCTTAGCTTTGCATCTCGTCTTGAATCAAAATCAGCATTAGTTAATTCTGTTTTTAAAATACTAATAGATTCATTTTTTAAATGAAAATTTAAAGCATCAGTAATTTTTTTAACATCAATATCTTTATTAAAATCAAAATGAAAAACTTGATGAACTGCATGAACGCCTGTGTCTGTTCTTCCTGCCCCAAAAATTGTTATTTTTTTTTCAGCTATCTTTTCAATTGCTTGTTCGATCGCTTCCTGAACTGATCTACCATTTAATTGTCTTTGCCAGCCTACAAAATTAGTGCCATCGTATTCAACTATGCATTTCAATCTTGGCATTTAAATCAATTGTGATGCTTTGGGAATTTTATAGCCTAATAAAAATTCTTTTACTTTTTGAATTTTCTTTCCAGGTCTTTGTATTTCTAAAACTTGAATAGCAAAATCTTTGCAAGCAATTAAAAGGTTGTCATTAAGTGTTGTGCCAATTTTTCCTTTTTGATCTATAACCTCTGCTTTCCAAATCTTAATTCTTTCATTTTCAAATTTAAAACAAGCCCCTGGCGTTGGATTTAGTGCATTAATTTGTTGTACAATTTTATCTGCGTTATTATTCCAATTAATTTCTTCATCTTCACGTGTAATTTTTTTAGCGTGGGTGGCTTTGGTGTGATCCTGTTCTTCAAATTTAGCTTTGTCTTTTTCAATTAGATCAATGGCCTTAATGATTAATTTAGAACCCAAAATCGACAACTGATCACTTAATAAACCGTAATTAAGTTGATTATTAATCTCTATCTTCTCAGACAACATCACAGGTCCTGTGTCTAAACCTTTTTCAATTTTCATAATTGAGATTCCTGTAAACTTATCACCGTTCATAATTGACCTTTGAATGGGTGCTGCGCCTCTCCAATTAGGTAATAGAGAAGCATGAATGTTGATAAAACCTTTCTTGGATAAATTTAAAAAATTTTCGGGGATAATTTGTCCGTAAGCAACAACGATCACTAAATCAGGGCTTATCTTTTTAAAAAAATCTAATTCGCCTTCATCTCTTAATGAGCTTGGATGATGAACTTTTAAATTATTCTTTTCCGCTTCTAAATGCACTGGAGTTTTTTCAATTTTTAAACCTCTATTAGATTTTTTTGGCGGCTGCGTATAAACATGAATAATATTTAATTTTTCTTTAAGTAATTCTTTTAGTGCAGGAACAGCAAACGCTGGTGTTCCCATGAAAATTATTTTTAATGACATGGATTACCTAAAAATTAATGTGATCTGAAACGTCTTCCTTTTTTGCTTTTAAGAGTTTTTTTAAAATAAAAGATTTTTTCAATTTTGATAAATAATCAATAAATAAAATTCCATTTAAATGATCAATTTCATGCTGGATACATGTAGCAAGCAAACCTTCTGCTTTTAATAATTGTTCTTTTCCATTTTGATCTAAATATTTTACGTGGCATTTTTCTGGTCTTTCAATTTCTGCAAATTGTTTAGGTAATGAGAGACAGCCTTCTTCAAAAGTACATTTTATTTGTGATGTCCAAACAATTTCTGGATTTACAAAATACATCGGATTATTTGGTTCTGGTTCTTTTGCTATATCAATTACAATAACTCTTTTGTGGACTCCGATTTGAACGGCTGCAAGACCAATTCCAGGAGCTGCATACATTGTCTCCAACATATCTTTCATTAATTTTTTAATCTCTGCATCAACCTTCTGAACTGGTTTTGATTTAATTCTTAATTGAGGATCTGGCTCTGTTAAGATTTGCCTAATAGTCATAATTAAAAAAATACTAAATCTGCTTAATTAATCAAGCGCTTGATGCTAATCGCTATTCAAAGAACTACGATATTTAAATGCTGAAAATAATGTTCCATCATCTAAATATTCTATCTCTCCACCCACTGGTAGACCGTGAGCCAACTTTGTTACCTTCACTTTTAAATTTTTAATACTGTCTTTAATATAATGAGCTGTTGTTTGCCCTTCGATTGTAGCGCTTGTTGCTAGGATAACTTCTTTTACAGAATTAGCTTTAATTCTGTTAACTAATGAACCTATTAATAGATCTTCTGGATTTACTCCGTTAATTGCCGATAGCGTACCTCCTAAGATATGGTACTGACCACTATAAACATTGGTGCTTTCGAGAGCCCACATGTCCGCTACATTTTCTACAACACAGATTTGTTCATAATTATTTTTATTGTTACAGTTACACTCAATTTTATTAGTTTTAAAATTTCCACAACTATTACAACGAGCAACATTTTGATAAACTTTATCTAAAGCTCCAGACAATGGCTTCATAATATTGTCTCTGTTTTTTAAAAGATAAAGAGCAATACGTCTTGCAGACTTTGGTCCTAATCCTGGCAACTTTGCAATTAGAAACATTAATGTTTCTAAATCTGGATGAGAATTATTTTTCATTACTAAAAAGGAAGTTTAAATCCAGGAGGCAGTTTTAAACCACCCGTTATTTTTGACATTTCCTCTGATGATTTAACCTCGATTACTTTCTTAGCATTATTAGTAGCTATAACAATTAAGTCTTCTAAAACTTCTTTTTCTTCTGTCATTAACTTTGGATCAATGTCTATTTTGATCATCTCATGATCGCCGTTCATAATTACTTTCACAGCACCATTGTTTGCGACTCCTTCTGCTTGAATATTCTTTAATGAGGCTTTTACTTCAGCCATTTTTTGCTGCATCTCTTGAGCTTTTTTTAACATGCCACCAAAATCCATTACTTAGTCTCCTCTACTTCACTAAGTTCGGCATCTGGAAAATTTTCTTTTATCTTTTTATAAACTTCACTTTCAAGCGCATCTTGTAACAATTTTTTTTTATGAATTTCCTTATTTTCAAAAATTGTATTTTTACCCGTTTCTTTTGACAAAGATATAATCCATCTTTCTCCTGTCCACAGCTTAAGCTTCTCAGTTAAAGATCTTACAAAATTTTTAGATAATTTTTCATTAAACGAAATATCAATTTTACCAATCTCAAATTTTACCACTCGAACATTTCTTTCTAAATCAAATTTTAATTCAATTTCTTTTTTATCGTTTGTAATTTGTACTAATTTTTCAAATGAATTAATTATTTCAAGTTTTCCAACTTCTTGTTTTTTTTCTAAAATTTTTGGGTTGCGATCAATATCTTCGGCTTTTTCTTGTATAATACTTTTGATTTGTGTCTTTGCTGAAGTTTGCTTGTTAATTATTGTTCCAGGTTTAATTTCGTTAAAATCATCTTTTTTCTCTGTCGGTTCAGCTATTGCACGTGTGTCTGAATTTAAAGCGTCCTCAATTACTTGCTCTGGGCTTGGTAAGTCTTTTAAATGCACTAGTCTCATAATTAACATTTGAAAAGAAAGAAAATGATTTGGAACGAAATTTAATTCTTCAATTCCTTTAAGAATAAATTGCCAGATCATTGAAATATAAGAAAAATCAATATCTTTAGACAATTTAAAAATTAAATCAGATTCAGATTCAGAAACTGTTAAGTCGTTTTCAATTTTGCCAAAACTTTTGCTTCTAGAAATTAAATAAATAACTTCAAGCATGTCTTGTAAAACTAATTTTGAATCTGCTCCCAAATCAAATATTTCTTGGGCATCCTGAAGGGCCTTCTCTTTATCACTATCAATTACAAAACGTACAAGATCAATAATTCTTGAACGGTCTGCTATACCTAACATTGCTCTAACTGATTTTTCAGTAATCTCTTCACCTAAAACATTAAATGTTGAAATGGCCTGATCTAATATAGATAGCGCATCTCTTACTGACCCTTCTGACGCTTTTGCAATTAACATTAAAGCTTTTTCGTTAATTTTTGCTTTTTCTTTCTCCGAAATTTTCTTTAAGAAAGAAATCATTTCTTCAAGTTTAATTCTTCTAAGATCAAATCTTTGACATCTTGAGATAATAGTTAATGGTATTTTTTTAACCTCAGTGGTTGCTAAAATAAATTTAAGATGAGGGGGTGGTTCTTCTAAAGTTTTAAGCAAACCATTAAATGCTTGCTTTGATAACATGTGAACTTCATCAATAATGAAAACTTTATACTTAGCGCTTGTAGGATAATATTTAGCAGAATCGATTAATTCTCTAATATCATCAATTCCAGTTTTAGAAGCAGCATCCATTTCTAAAACATCGATATGATTTGAATTTGTTATAGCCTCACAATGACAAAAGCCTTCACACTTTTTTTCTGGGCTCTCAGAATTTTTACAATTAATAGCTTTTGCAATTATTCTTGCAGTCGTCGTTTTTCCAACTCCTCTAATACCTGTTAATAAATAAGCATTAGGAATACGATCCATTTTGATCGCATTTTTAATAATCTGAACCATTACGTCTTGACCTATAACTTCGTCAAAACTTTGTGGTCGATACTTTAATGATAAACCTTTACGATTATTTTCCATAAAAAACGGGAGACTGAGGACAACCTGAAAAATTATCGTTACGGCTGCTTCTTTTCAGACCTGACCGGATTAGCGTAACCTCCACCTGCCACCAATCTCCCAAAATATTATAACAAGATAATTAAAAAAAAACGACAGCTATAATAATTTTAATATCTAAATGAATTGGCAAAATAAACACCTAAAATATCTAATTTTTCAGTATGTTTTTTTAAAATCGTTAGAGCTTTTTTTACTGCTAAATTTTCAATATGTCCTTCAATATCAAGATAAAAACTTACCTGTTTAAAAGAATTTCCAGTTGAAAAACTTTCAAGTTTTGTAAGATTAACTTTATTCTCAGCAAAGCCTCCTAAAGCCTTATGCAGTGCCGATGGCACGCTTTTTAAGCGAAAAATACAAGAAGTAATATATTTCTTATTTTTTTTATATAATTTTGGTCTTGCTGAAGCTGACATAATTAAAAATCTTGTAACGTTACCTTTTAAATCTTCAAAATTTTTCTTTAAAATCTTCAATCCATAAATCTTTGCAGCAAGAGCTGAGGCAATCGCAGATTCGGATTCTATTTGATGTTCAGAGATATATTTTGCAGACCCAGCAGTATCAGCAGCCACGATTGGCTGTAATTTTAATCTATAAATATTTTTCTTACACTGCCCAATTGCCTGTGCATGGCTTCGTACGGTTTCGATTTGTTTAATAGAAACACTTTTTAATCCTAATAAGCAGTGTTCAACTTTTTGAAAGTGCTCTCCTTCTATTTTTAATCTAGAGGAAGATAATAAATAATGAACATCTGCAACTCTACCCGCTATAGAATTTTCAATTGGTATTAATAATTTACTATTTTTGATACTTTTAGTTTTAACAAAAGCATCTTCAAAGGTCTTACAGCATATCATATCAGGATTTTTAAAAATCTTTACTGCCGCTAAATGCGAATAAGCACCCTGTTCTCCTTGTATAATTATTTTATTAGCCATTTTTCATAATATTTCTTATTTCTTCTAAATCTTCAATAGTATCTACGCCTAAAGGGTAAGAATCCGTCAAACCTACACTTATAGATATGTCGTTATCCATTGCACGCATTTGCTCTAGGCTTCTATTAATTTCATTATCACTTCTTTTTAAAGAGATGAATTTTTTTAATGTTTCATACTGATAACCATAAATACCAACATGATGATAATAAAAATTATTTTTATCAATATTTTTTAATCTAAAAAAATCTAATGCATTAGCAAAATTATTTATTTGTATTTCTTTTTTAATTTCAACTTTTACAATATTTTTATTTTCTAAATCTTTTATAGAATTTAGTTTTGTGGCAAGAGTTGCTATTTGATACGAATTGTTATTTATAAATTTATCTAACAATTTTATTGCTGATGGATCAATGTTCGGCATATCTCCTTGCAAGTTAATAATGTTACTTGGTTTTTTAGAAAAATTTTTTTCTATAGCTTCAAAAATTCTATCAGAGCCTGTTTTGTGTTCTTTGCTAGTTAAAATACTTTTTCCACCAACGTCTTTTATAACTTTTGCAATTTCCTCGTCTGCTGTGGCAACGTAAACTTCTCCGATTTTGCTATCGATGGCTCTCTGCCAACAATGAACAATCATAGGTTTATTATTAATTAACAATAACGGTTTATTGGGCAATCTGGTTGCCCGTAAATGACTTGGTATTAAAATAACTGTATTGCTCATAATTAAAATTATGCGACTGTAAGACGCATAAAATAGATTTTAAAAAAAATTTTTACTTTAAAGATTATGATGTTATACAATTTAGATTATAAAAATCACTAGAATATGGACAGTTTTGAATTTAATAAAATTGCTGCAGCAGTACTAGTTGTTGCTTTATTAGTAATTGGTTTAAATCAAATTGCAGATTCTATTTATCGTGTAAAAAAACCTGAGACTCAAGGTTACAAAATTGAAGGTGTAGCAGAAACAAAATCTACAGCTAAAGGTGAAATAAAAAAAGAAGAAAAATTAGCTGATATAAAAGTTTTATTAGCAACAGCAAATGTTGGGGCTGGCGAAAATGTATTTAAGAAATGTGCAGCTTGTCACACTAATGTAAGTGGTGGGGCATCAAAAATCGGTCCTCCAATGTGGGGTATTGTTGGTAAAAAATCTGGTTCACATCCAGAGTTTAAATACTCATCCGCACTGGCTGCTCATGGCAAGGCTTGGTCAGTTGAAGAGCTAAACGCGTTTTTATATAAGCCAGCTGATTATATTAAAGGAACTAAAATGGCTTTTGCTGGTATTGCAAAAGATGAAGAGAGAGCAAATCTAATTGCATATTTAAGTACGCTTAAATAGTTTTCTTTATATTCTTTATAAAAAAAATAAATTATTTGTTAATGAGATTTTCTTATTTAAGTCCACTTTTAAATCCTACATCATTAAGAATGCTGTTTCTTGGTTTCGCGGCAGGTTTACCTATTCTTCTAATTTTTTCTACATTATCTGTTTGGTTATTTAAAGCTGGAGTAAATAGAGCGACTATAACTTTATTCAGTTGGGTAGGTTTTGCATATTCTTTTAAATTTATTTGGACGCCTATAGTTGATAATTTAAAATTACCAATACTAGGAAAGTTAGGGCACAGACGAAGTTGGCTGCTGTTGTCTCAATTAATGATAATCTTTTCATTAATTTTTATTTCTTTTACAGATCCAAAAACTTCTCTGCTATGCACAGCAATTGCTGCAATATTTATTGCTTTCTCAAGCGCAACTCAGGACATCGTACTAGATGCCTTTAGAATTGAGTCTGCCTCAAAAAAGTTACAAGGAGCTCTATCTTCGATGTATTTAACTGGTTACCGCATAGCAATGATTGTTGCTGGTGCTGGAAGTTTATGGATTGCATCATTCTTGGGTACGGAAATTTACAATCAAAAAGTATGGCAACAAGTTTACCAAATAATGGCTTTGCTTATGTTATTTGGAGTCCTGACTGTTTTTTATTCTTCTGAACCAAAAATAAAAAGAAATATTGAAAAAAAATCTAATCAAAAAATTAAATTCTTTATTGCTTTTTTAGCTTCTCTCGCAGGATTTATTTTATGCTATTTATATTTTAAAGATTTATTTGATAGCAAAGACCCTATTGTTAATTTTTTTAATGAATTTATTAAAATTATTTTTTGCTTTCTAACATTTGCTTTAATTATATTTTTATTAATCAGAATAAACTTTATTAACAAAGGATCTGCAAAAAATGCTTATGCAAAACCTGTTTTGGATTTCCTAAATAGATATGGGTCAAAAGCAACATCAATTCTACTTCTAATAGGCTTGTATAGAATTTCAGATGTAGTCCTAGGTGTGATGGCAAATGTTTTTTACATTGAGAAGGGTTTTTCCGTTGCAGAAATAGCTACTTATTCAAAATTCTTTGGAACTGTAGCTACTATTGTTGGTGGCGTTATTGGTGGTCTTGCTTCAGTTCATTTAGGCGTAATGAGATCTTTATTTATTGGAGCATTAATTTCGGCATTAAGTAATCTATTATTTGCATGGTTAGCTCTTATTACAGCTGATGTAAAAATTTTAGCCTTTGTCATTACCGCTGACAACATTGCGAGCGGTTTTGCAGGAGCTACTTTTATAGTTTATCTTTCAGCACTAACTTCAATAAAATTTACCGCAACCCAGTATGCACTTTTTAGTTCGGCAATGTTATTTTTGCCTAAACTGATAGCTGGTTATGCAGGTGGTTTAGTAAACTTATTTGGGTATTCAACATTCTTCATATTTACTGCAATCATCGGAGTTCCAGTTCTGTTGCTAATTATGTGGATAAACAAAACTATTAAAATTAATAAAAAATGATTTACAGAAATAAC
The DNA here is from genome assembly GCA_018882565.1 of Candidatus Fonsibacter sp. GTDB lineage: Bacteria > Pseudomonadota > Alphaproteobacteria > Pelagibacterales > Pelagibacteraceae > Fontibacterium > Fontibacterium medardense. The sequence continues at coordinate 16,602 of VERQ01000007.1, forward strand.
ATTGGGGCATATACCTCGCTTGTGAAAAAAATATTATTATCTACTATTTTGGCTCTGCTAATCTGCAATGTAGTTTCTGCTCAAAATTCTCCCTTCCCATTAAAGAGACAAGATTATTTAGACGCAAATAAAAAAGAATTGGAAAAAATATTTAGCAGCATAGATAAAGATGGTGATGGAAAAATTACAAAAGATGAATTTTATGCAAATCCTTTAAAAGATGCCGCTGCAAGATTTGATAACACCGATACAAGCAAAGATGGTATCGTTACTCTAGAAGAAGAAAATGCAGCAATTGCAAAATTAAAAAAACTAGAAGCAGAAGCTAAAAAGAAACAAGCTGAACAAAAAAAAGATCCGGCTCCTAAAAAATAATTTAATCCAAAAATATATTTTAGTTATAACGGAAATATCTGTTATAATTCCAAAGGATCTACAAGATTATGTTGCTTACAGTTAAAAGTCCCATTGCAAATATTTACAATAATAATAAAAAATCTGAGATTGTTACCCAAATTCTTCTAGGGGAAAACTTTAATACTCAATATAAATTTGGAAAATTTTTCAAAGGATATAAAGCGTATGATAAATACGAGGGTTTTATTGAAGCGAAAGATTTGCATTTAGATAAAAGAAAAAAAACACATAAAATTATCTCTAAGGAATGTAACCTATATAAAAAACCAAATAATAAATATAAAACAAATAAAAAAATATTTTTTAATTCAAAAATATCTATTTTGGATAATAAGAATAGTTTTATTCAAACCACGGTTGGATGGATTTTAAAAAAAAATGCTAAACCTTTAAATTTTAAAACGAAACATTTTCTAGATAATGTTAAATTATATCTTAATACAAAATATCTATGGGGCGGCAATAGCCCTGAAGGACTAGATTGTTCTGCCTTAGTGCAAGAGTTGTTAAAATTTAACAATATATATAGTCCGCGTGATTCAAAGGATCAAAAAAAGTTTTTTAAAAAAGAAATTTCTCTCAAAAAAATTAAGAAGGGAGATTTGTTATTTTGGAAAGGCCATGTTGCAATTGCATTAAATAATAAAAAATTGGTACATGCTTTTGGTGCTAGAAAAAAAGTAGTTATAATGGGAATAAAAGAAACTATTAAAAAAATATATTCAAAATCTAAATTGCCACTATTGTGTGTTAAGCGTATTAAAAATTTATAATTAAAAATATTTACAAAAATGAGAACATTTTTTCGAGTGATTCGGTCATATTTTATGCCTGCTTTGTTCTTGGCTCATAACAACAGGTAGTATCTCGAAAAAAATTTAATACTAAAAATGTCTTTACTGGAAAAAAAAATTATTGCTGTTCTTGGTCCCACAAATACCGGCAAAACTCATTTTGCAATTGAAAGAATGCTTCAGTTTGGATCTGGAATTATTGGATTCCCGCTTCGTTTACTTGCAAGAGAAGTTTATGAGAAATGTATTCAAAAAGTTGGTGCAGAAAAAGTTGCTCTAATAACTGGTGAAGAAAAAATTATTCCTCCGTACGCAGATTATTTTTTATGCACAGTTGAATCTATGCCTCTCGATATTAATGCTGAGTTTGTAGCAATAGATGAGATTCAAATGTGCGCTGATCCAGAAAGAGGCCATATCTTTACTGATCGTTTATTAAATATGCGAGGAGATAAATTAACAATGTTTCTCGGTTCTAACATTATGCAAAATATAATACAAAAGTTTATTCCTGAAGTTGAATTTATATTTAAAGAAAGATTTTCTAAACTTTCTTATTCTGGTCATAAAAAAATTTCTAGACTTCCTGGTCGAACGGCAATTATCGCTTTTTCTGTTGATGAAGTTTATGCCCTTGCAGAATTTGTTAGAAGACAAAGAGGTGGAGCAGCAATTGTTATGGGATCTTTAAGTCCTAAAACAAGAAATGCTCAAGTTGAATTATATCAATCTGGTGATGTTGATTTTCTTGTTGCAACAGACGCAATTGGAATGGGAATTAATATGGATATTGATCACATCAGCTTTAACAATCTAAATAAGTTTGATGGAAGAAGAAACAGACATCTTCGACTAACAGAAATAGGGCAGATAGCGGGAAGAGCCGGTAGATATATGAATGATGGAACTTTTGGTATTACAGGGAAATGTGATGAATTAAGTCCTGAGCAAATAGACAAATTAGAAAATCATAAGTTTGATAGCGTCATAAATATTTATTGGAGAAATTCTAATTTAGATTTTTCAAACATAGAAAGCTTATTGAATAGCCTTGATCAGAAACCTTATGATTATAGTCTTTTAAGAAACAAAGATCTGTTAGATGAAAACGTATTAAAAACTTTAATAGTAAAAAATAATCAAATTAAAACTGATTATAAAAACAACAATCTGTCTACTTTATGGGAGTGTTGTCAGATACCAGATTTTACGAAAAGTTCCTATAATGAGCACATTGATATTGTTAGAAAAGTCTTTGAATTTTTAGTTTCTGATAAGGGAAAAATACCTAATGAATGGATGCGTGCACAATTAAATGGTCTTGATAATGAATCTGGAAATATTGATACAATTGCAAACAGAATCTCACATGTAAGAACTTGGGCCTATGTTTCTTATAAAAAAAATTGGGTTGAAAATAGTGATTATTGGATAGCTAAAACAAAAGATATTGAGGATAAACTTTCTGCAAAATTACATGAAGAATTATCAAAAAGTTTTATTGATAGAAGAATAAGCATTCTCTCTAAACACTTAAAACAAGATGCAAAATTAGAGACTAAAATCTCAGAAAAAGATGAGGTAATTATTGATAAACAATTTATTGGTACCATTAAAGGTTTAAGACTTAATTTGGATTTTTCAAGCACCGCTCTGCAAACAGATATAAAATCTATAAAGAAGGCTGCTCGTCAGGGAGTTGTGGAAGAATTAAAAAAAAGAATTAATAATATTGTTAAAGAAAATATTGAATCTGCGGCACTTCAATTAAAAGAAGATTTTAAAATATTCTGGAAAGAAAACCCTATAGCGACAATTATTCCTGGAAAAGATTATTTAAACCCCAAAATAAAACTATTAATTGATGACTCTTTAGATGTGGATGAACAAAGTGAATTAAAAAATTATTTAGAAAAGTGGATTGATAAAGAAAAAAATCTTCACCTTAACGATCTAATAAAAACTTCAAAAATTAATTTAGAAAACAACTATGCTCGAGCTTTATGTTTTAGATTGTTTGAAAACCATGGGGTATTAAAAAGATTAGATGCTGAAGATTTACTGAAGAACTTAGATAAAGATCAAAGAGCTAATATTAAAAAAATTGGAATTAAAATTGGAAGATATCACATCTATCAACCTCTAATGATCAAGCCAAAGGCTGTAAACTTAAAAATAATTCTTTGGAATTGTTTTAATAATAAAACTCAAAGAGAGAAGTGTCCTACTTTTGGATTAAATTTTTTAAAAAATTTTGAAACAAAAAATAAAGAATTTTTATTGATATGTGGATTTGAAACTTTTGAAAATTATATTGTCAGAGTTGATATATTAGAAAAACTTTTTATAAAAATCTTAAGTTCAACAAATAATAATCAATTCTCTATATCCTCTGAAATGCTTAATCTTCTAGGGTGTGGAAAGGAAGATTTTGAAAAATTATTAAAATTAATGAGCTATAAAAAAATAGATAAAGACAAGGATATATTTAGTTATAATTTCAAACGTAAAGATAAGAAAGATATTAAAAAAGATAATGTTAAAAAAAATATAAACAACCCCTTTGCTTCTCTTAAGAATTTATCTTTAAACAATTAAATAATGGTCTGTATTTTTAAAGATAATAATAATATTATTAAAAACAATTTATTCTTATAAAATAATAAATGACATATGTAGTGAATGACAATTGTGTTAAATGCAAACTAACTGATTGCGTTGAAGTCTGTCCTGTAGATTGTTTTTACGAGGGCGAAAATATGTTAGTTATTAATCCAGATGAATGCATTGATTGTGGTGTTTGCGAACCAGAATGTCCTATCAACGCTATCGAACCAGACACAAATAAAAATACTGAAAAGTTAGTAATATTAAATAAAGAGATGTCTGCAAAATGGCCTAATATTAATAAAAAAAAAGATCCACTGCCTGATGCAGATAAATTTAAAAATATACCTAACAAACTTGAAAAGTACTTTAGCGATAAACCTGGCTCAGGTAATAAATAATCTTGTAAGCTTGTATTAACTATTCGGATGCTATATTAAGCGCCATGGAATTTCTAAAAAAAATCATGAAGAATAAAAAATCTCAAGATAAGAAAAAAGAATCAAATATTAAAAAAAACAAAAAAATTAAATTAGAAAAAAAACCATTAAAAAAAGAAATTCCTAAAAAAGAAATTCAAAAAAAAGAAAAGCCTCCTATAGAAATTAAACCTAAAGGAAAACGTGGAAGACCTAAAAATCCAGAAACAAAAAAAATTGCACAACAGACGACATCAGAGCAAAAACCTTTAACGGCCTCTCAAAATGCTGCTGCTGAAATTATAATTACAAAAGTTGCAAAACAAGAATCTGATAAAAAAATTTATAAAGTTAAAGATCATGTTATTTATCCAAAACATGGTGTTGGTCAAATTGTTGCTATTGAGAGTAGCGTGATTGCTGACATTGAAATGACTTATTATAAAATTCAGGTAACCAAAGATAAATTAATTTTAACAATTCCTGTTAATCAACAGGGAAATTTAAGACCTATATCAAGCGTGAACCAAATTAATAAAGCAATATCAATCTTAAAAGGGAAACCAAAAATTAGAAGAACTATGTGGAGCAGAAGAGCTCAGGAATATGATCAAAAAATAAATTCTGGTGAAATTTATCAAATTGCAGAGGTAGTAAGAGATTTAAATAAAAATAGTGAAATTCCAGTTGATCAATCTTATAGTGAAAGACAATTATTCGAAAAAGCCTATGATCGTTTATTAGGAGAGGTTGCTATCGGAATGCAACTTACTAATGAGGATGCTAAAAAGAAATTAGATAAAGCTCTTGGTAAGAAAGAAACTGTAACTGCAGAGCCTATATAAAAAAAACGCCCTTCAAAAAATTTGAAGAGCGTTTTTCTTGAAAACTCAAAAAACTATCTTCTTCTTTTTTTTGCTTTCTTAGCTGGCTTTCTTCTTTTAGAAGATTTTCTCTTCTTAGAAGTTTTTTTAGCTGCTTTTCTTTTTTTAGCCATTTTTTTCTCCCGTTACGTTAATGATCACTTAAATAATTTAAGTGATTCGCATTAAGAAATACTTAAAAACATATCGCCTACTAAGTCAAATTGTTATTTTTGTACAAAATTTTTTAAAAATGAATTAATTTTTTTTGATTCAAATTTTATTGTTTTACAATAGTTTTTAATATTTTTTTTCAGTTAAATATTATTTATATTTCATATAAGTGCACTCGTAGCTCAGCTGGATAGAGTACAAGTTTCCTAAACTTGGTGTCAGAAGTTCGAATCTTCTCGAGTGCACCAAATTAAAAATAAAGTTTTTCTAATTGATCTCCATAAACTTTTTTTACTTCATGTCTTCGTGTTTTCATCGTTGGAGTAAGCATTTCATTCTCAATAGTAAATGGATCATCAATAATTATAAATTTCTTAATTTTTTCAATAATACTTAGTTCGTCATTAACTTTATCAATAATAAATTGTATTTTATTTTTTCTATCTTCTAAATCTTTTGCAACAACTATTAGAGCTACTAAAAAATTCTTTTTATCTCCATAAATGTAGCTTTGAATAATTTCTGGATAATTTGCTAATAAATTTTCTATTTTACTAGGGGCAATATTATCTCCCCCAGCATTTACAATAATATCTTTTTTTCTATCAGTAATTTTTAAATATCCTTCATGGTCAATTTCTCCTATGTCTCCGGTATATAACCAATTATCCCTTAAGATTTTTTCTGTCTCACTCTTATTATTCCAATACCCAAGCATGACATTTTCCCCCTTAACTAAAATCTCTCCATCTGGGGCTATATTGACCTCCACATCTTTAAAAATTCTTCCAACTGTGTCTATTTTAATTTTATCAATTAAATTACAGCTAACAACAGGCGAAGCCTCTGTCAGTCCATAACCTTGCAATGTTGGTAGACCTAAAGAATTTAAAAAAATCCCAACATTGTAATCCAAAGGTCCTCCGCCAGAGATAAACGCTTTTATTTTCCCTCCAAATTGGTTCTTAATTTTTTTTCTAACAATTATATCTAGTATAAAATTAATAAATTTTTCAAAAATGCTCATTTTTTTAAATAATATTTTTTTCTCTCCCAATTCTAATGTTTTATTAAAAATCATTTTTTTGAAACTACTCTGATTTTGTAAATTGATTTTAATTTTATTAACAAGATTTGTATAAAACCTCGGCACTGCAGTCATAATAGTTG
>VERQ01000008.1 GCA_018882565.1 Candidatus Fonsibacter sp.
GCCTGTCTCTTGGGCTCGGAGATGTTTATAAGAGAAAGTGTTTTATCTGATCATTGGATAAAAAAAATGTCCTTAGAGAAAAAATGATAAGTCCTTTTGTTCAAAAACAACAAAGGAAAAATAAGATTTCTTTTGGACTTTCTTCTTATGGCTACGATGCAAGAGTTTCTAATGAGTTTAAGATATTTACAAATATAGATTCAGCATTTGTTGATCCTAAAAAATTTTCAAAAAATAGTTTTGTGACAAGAAAAACTGATGTTTGTATAATACCGCCTAATTCATTCGCGCTAGCTAGAACGGTTGAATATTTCAAGATTCCAAGGGATGTTTTAGTAATTTGTCTTGGGAAAAGCACTTATGCAAGATGCGGAATAATTGTTAACGTTACTCCTTTAGAGCCAGAATGGGAAGGACATGTAACTCTTGAATTTTCAAATACAACAACACTACCTGCAAAAATTTATGCTAACGAAGGGGCTTGTCAGTTTATTTTTTTAAAAGGTGATCAAGAACCAGAAACTTCATATGCCGATAAAAAGGGAAAATATATGAAACAAAAAGGCGTTACTCTTCCAAAAATTTAAATATGCAAAAACTATTAATTAAGGGAGGAAAGAAACTCTCTGGTGAAGTAGTTATTTCAGGCTCTAAAAACGCAAGTCTTCCTATTGTTATATCTTCATTATTATTTGATGATTCAGTGCAGTTTGAGAATGTTCCTAAAGTTAAAGATATCTACACTTTAATTAATTTAATTAAGATTTTAGGAAGAGAAGCTGAATTTAATGAAGACAAAGAAGTATTAAAAATATCTAAAAAAAATAAAGATAAATATTTTGCCCCATATGCAATCATGAAAACTATGAGAGCTGGAGTTTTAGTTTTAGCTCCATTGTTGGCAAAATTCGGAAAAGCTAGAGTTTCTTTACCAGGAGGCTGTTCTATAGGTGCACGACCTGTGAATTTACATTTAGAGGCATTAAAAAAACTTGGTGCAAAAATTAATGTAAAGAACGGTTATATTGATGCTAGTGCACCCAAAGGCTTGTCAGGTGCTAATATTAAATTTCCCTTAATTTCGGTTGGAGCAACAGAAAGTATTATTATAGCAGCTGTTCTTGCAAAAGGAGTTACAAAAATTAGTAATGCTGCACTTGAGCCGGAGATTGTAGATTTAATAAAATTTTTAAATAAATGTGGTGCTGACATACAATATAATTCAAAAAGAAAAATTATTATAAAAGGAGTAAAATTTTTATATCCAACAAGACATAGAATTATTCCAGACAGAATAGAAGCCGCAACTTATGCAATCGCTGCACTAATAACTAACGGCAAATTATTAATTAAAAACGTTAATAACGATCATTTAGAAAATATATTTAATGTGCTAAGAAAAATAGGAGCTAACATTAAAACTTTTAAAGATTCTTTTATTATTTTTAGAAAACATCAATTAAAACCATTTAAAATTACTACAAAGCCTTATCCCGGTTTTCCAACTGATATGCAGGCTCAGTTTATGGCTTTAGCTACTCAGATCAAAGGATCGTCAGTAATCAATGAAGAGATATTTGAAAATAGATTTCTTCATGTTTCAGAATTAATGAGAATGGGGGCTGATATTGAAATAAAAAAACAAAAAGCCACAATAAAAGGAATAAAAAATTTAAATGGTGCCGAAGTAATGGCCACAGATCTAAGGGCATCTGTAAGTTTAGTGTTAGCAGCTTTATCCGCAAAAGGCACCACAACAATTAATAGAATTTATCATTTAGATAGAGGCTACAGTAAATTAGAAAAAAAACTTAATTTATGTGGCGCTAATGTTAGGAGAGTAAATGACTAACGAAAATATTTCTAAATTAAAGCTGTTGGCAGAAGACATGCAGGATTTGCATGTTTTTTCAGCTTACTTACAAGACTCAGTAATTGTTGCAAATGATATAAAATTTTTACCGAAAACTAAAAAACTTATTTGTGTATTTAATCGTTTTATGTGGGAAGACGCTGAAAAAGGAATCTTTAGAAAAAATAAAAGAATACGTAGCGCTCTTGTTTTTGATAATGTTTCAAAAGTTAAATCAAAAGGAATTAATCCAAAAAGAAAGACCAAGATACTTGAGTTTCTAGCTATCAAAACAGAGATTAAAGATAATTATTTTGATATAAGACTAATTTTTTCTGGAGATAGTATTTTATTAGTTAGAGCTGAAGAAATAGATTCATCTTTAGAAGACTTTGGAAAAACATGGGAAACCGGTTATAAACCAAAGCACAAGATTTAGTATGAAAATTATAAAATTTAATAAAAACCGATTTTTAAAAGATTTAGATTATATTTCTCGAAACAGAAAATCTAATTTTTCTAATAAAGTTAATATTGTAAAAAAAATTCTTAAGGACGTTAAAACAAAAGGGGATAACGCTGTTGTTTATTATCAAAAGAAATTTGATAGAAGCTCAGTGTCTCAAAAAAATATTATTTTAAGTGACAAAGAAATTAATAAAGTTATAAAAAATTTAGATACTTCAGTAAAAAGTTCTATCAAGCTTGCTTTTGACAGAGTTAAAGACTTTCACAAGAGACAATCAATTAAGGGTTATAAATATTTTGATAAATACAAGAATGAATTGGCTTATAAAATTTCTCCATTAAGCAGAGTTGGAATATACATTCCAGGAGGAACAGCTAGCTATCCAAGCTCTGTTATTATGAATGCCGTTCCAGCAATTGTTGCTGGTGTAAAGAATATAACTTTATGCATGCCCACACCAAATAATAAAATTAATGCAGGCGTTGTTTATGCGGCTAAAATATGTGGAGTAAAAAAAATTTATAAAATAGGTGGAGCTCAAGCAATAGGGGCTTTCGCTTATGGAACAAATACCGTTACTAAAGTTGATAAAATTGTAGGGCCAGGCAATATTTTTGTAACTATAGCTAAAAAGGAAGTTTTTGGCGAAGTCGGCATAGACATGGTTGCAGGACCTTCGGAAATTACAATTGTTGCTAATCAGGATAACGACTCAACATTAACAGCTATAGATTTACTATCGCAAGCTGAACATGATGAGTTGTCACAAGCAATATTAGTAACAACAAATATGAAATTCGGTCTTGAGGTTAAAAGTAAGATTTATAAATTTTTAGATGTTTTGCCTAGAAAACAAATAGCTAAAAAAGCAATTGATAATAATAGTGCAATTATAGTTTGTAAAAATTTCACAGAAGTTGTTAGCGTTGTAAACGATATAGCCCCAGAACATCTTGAGATTAAAACTAAGAATAATTCAGTTTTGGCAAAACAAATTAAAAATGCTGGATCAATTTTTTTAGGGGAAAATTCGCCAGAAGCTATAGGAGATTATTTAGCAGGACCAAATCATGTTTTACCAACAGCTGGATCAGCGAGGTTCGCTTCAGGGTTATCTGTTTATGATTTTTATAAAAAAACCTCAGTTATTAAAATGAGTAAACAAGGTCTTGAAAAGATAGGAAGATCAGCTATACACCTAGCAAATTACGAGGGTTTGTTTGCTCACTCTCAATCAATTAGAATTAGAATTAGTTAAATATGGCAAAAGAAGAAATGTTGGAGTTCAAGGGATTGGTAACAGAGTTGTTGCCCAATGCTATGTTTAGAGTGAAACTAGAAAATAATCATGAAGTTTTAGCTCATACAGCTGGAAAAATGAGAAAAAATAGAATTAGAGTTTTAGCTGGAGATGAAGTTATGGTTGAAGTTACACCATATGATTTAACTAAAGGCAGGATCATTTTTAGATTTAAATAATGAATGAAACAAAACATAGTTTTGTTTTAGCATCCTCATCACCAAGAAGAATAGAGCTTCTTAATAGTATAAAAATCTTTCCAAAAATTATTTATTCTTCAGATATTAACGAAGATATAAATAGTAAAGAAAGTCCTAAAAAATATTGTATTAGAGTTGCAAAAAATAAAGCTCTTAAAGCTTTAGAAAAATATCCAGAAGAATTTGTTTTATCAGCAGATACTATAGTTTTTTGTAGTAATAAAATTTTTTTAAAACCAAAAGACAAAGAAGAAGCTAAAAATTTTTTGGCTTTCTTTTCAGGAAGAAAACATAATGTCTTAACATGCGTATGTTTGGCAAAAAAGAATTCAATCAAAGTTAAAAAAGTTATAACAAAAGTTACTTTTAAAAGATTAAATAAGCAGGAGATCGACGAATATTTATCAACTAATGAGTGGAAAGATAAAGCAGGGGCTTATGCCATACAAGGTTATGCTGAAAAATTTATTAAAAGAATTAATGGTTCGTATTCAAATGTAGTTGGTTTGCCTTTGTTTGAAACTTATAATTTGCTTAATTCACAAGGATTAATTTAATATTTTAATTGATTAATAATTTGTTTTGTGAAAAAAACATGCCCAGTGGTCTGGTAGCTCAGTTGGTAGAGCAGAGCCCTGAAAAGGCTTGTGTCGCTGGTTCAATTCCAGCTCAGACCACCATTTTTCATTTGCAATTTTATTCTCAGATTGATAATCAACCTCTAATTGAAATGATAAAAAAATATATATCTACTCACAGACACCATCCTCATGCTGAGCATGCGCTTAGCTAATAGAATTATATATTTAAAAACAAAATAATATTATAAACAAAAAACATGCAGCTGTAGCTCAGTTGGTTAGAGCGCTGGTTTGTGGAACCAGATGTCGGTGGTTCGAATCCACCCAGCTGTACCAAATTAATGAATAAAAAAACTTTTAAACCTAGTAGTGAACTACCAGCAGGTTTTGTAGATAGACAAGAAGAAGAGTTATTAGCAAGAGATCTTTTAATATCTAATATTAAAAAGATCATGGCTAAATATGGCTTTCAATATCTTGAAACTCCTAGTTTCGAGTTTACCGATAGCATAGGTAAATTTTTGCCTGACAAAGATAGACCGTCAGAAGGAGTGTTTTCATTTGAAGATGATAAAAAATGGCTGTCATTACGATACGATCTAACAGCTCCACTAGCTAGATATGCAGCTAAAAACTTTAATAACTTACCAAGACCTTTTAAAAGGTATCAACTAGGAACAGTTTGGAGAAATGAAAAACCAGGTCCTGGAAGATTTAGAGAGTTTTTACAATTTGATGCAGATTACATAGGAACAAGTAATCTATTTTCTGATGCAGAGTTATGTTGTTTAATTTCAGAGATCTTAAGTAGTTGCGGTTTAACAAAAAAAGAATTTATAGTTAAAATCTCTAATCGTAAATTAACAAAAGGATTGTTAGAAAAGCTAAAAATTAACGACGAAAATAAACAAGCAATAGTACTAAGAGCTATTGATAAACTAGATAGAGTTGGACTTGAGGGTGTTCAATATCTTTTAGGAAAGGGTAGAAAAGATAAATCTGGAGATTTTACTAAAGGAGCTGAATTAGATGAATCTCAGATTAATGAAATCATTAATTTTTTAAGCATTAAAGATCTCTCAGACAATAATTTTGAAAAAATAGAAAAGATTGCAGGAGACAATCAAACTATATTAGATGGAGTAAATGAACTTATTTTAATTAAGAAATATTTTTCATTATTAAAATTTGATAATTTTATCTTTGACCCTACTGTTGTTAGAGGACTTGAGTATTACACGGGCCCTATTTTTGAGGCCAATCTTACATTTAGCGTTAAAAACAACAAAGGAGAAGAGATTGAATTTGGTTCAATAGGGGGCGGAGGAAGATATGATGATCTTGTAAAACGTTTTAATAATCAAGATTGTCCCTCAACCGGTATTTCAGTTGGTCTTGACCGTTTAATTTATGCCATTCTTCAAAAAAATAAAATTAAAGTAGAAAAAGAAACGCCAATTTTAATATGTGTTTTTGATGAAAAATACATGGATTATTATGTGAAGATTTTAAATTTATTAAGATCAAAAAATATTAGCGCTGAGATTTATTCAGGAAGTGCCAACATAAAATCACAACTAAAGTATGCTGACAAACGAGGATGCAATTACGTCATTTTATGTGGCGATGATGAGGTAAGTAAGAATTCAGTTACAATTAAAAATTTAGAAATTGGCAAGCAAATGTCCGATTCTCTAAAAGATAGAGATGATTGGAAAGAGTCTTCGGGATCTCAAAAAACAGTAGCTTTAGATCAACTTTTAAATGAGATTAAATAATGAAACAGGCTCTAGAAAATAAGAGATTAAAAGAAGATCTTTCTAAAAAAATATTAAGTAATTTTAAAAAAAATAAATTTAATTTTACAGATTTGGATCTTTTGATTGATACTAGTTTATTAACTGAGCGATCAGGAGAACAATTTAAAAAATTCACATTAACTTATAAAGATTTATTTGGAAAAGAAATTAGTTTACGTCCTGATTTAACAGTTTCAACAGCATTAAAATATATTCAAGAAAAAAAGAATAAAGAAGAAAAGTATTGTTACTATGGAAGTGCTTATAGATTAGATAAAGAAGGAGATCTAAAAGTTTTTGATCAGATAGGTTGCGAAATTATTAATTCTAATAACAATAAATCAGAGAATATTTTAATTAATTCTATATTAGAACCATTAAAAAAAATTAAGAAATTAGAAGTTGTTTTAGGAGACGTTGGATTATTTAAAATTTTAGTAGAGTCTTTAGAGCTTCCAGCTAGATGGAAATTAAGATTAGTAAAAAATTTTTCTAGAATAGAATATTTTGAAGATATGTTGAAAAGATTAGAGACAAACTATGATCTAGATCAGCAAGCAATTAAATTAGACACAAAAAGACTTAAAGATTTAGAAAAACTAGATCAGAATAGCATAATTGGAGGAAGAACAGTTTCTGAGATTGTTAAACGTTTTAATAAAAAAATTAAAGATCCAAGAGACAATTATAAAGGAAAGAAGAATGTTAAAATTATTAGAGATTTTTTAAATATTAATAGCTCAATTCAGAAAGCAGAAAGTACAATTTTGTCTTTCTTTTCAAAAAATAAATTAAGCATTTTAACTATTAAGAATTATTTAAGAAAAATTAATAGAATAAATAAAGAAATAGGAAAAAAATATTCTATTAATTTTAAAACTAATTTTGGAAGAAATACCGATTATTATACCGGTGTAGTTTTTTTAGCTTCCGTAAAAAAGAATTCTAAAATTATCGAAGTAGCAAGAGGAGGAGAATATAACGGTTTGCTTAGAACTCTTGGTTATAAGAAGGATATACCAGCTATTGGTGGTGCAATTAATTTAAACGAATTAATAAATTTATAAAATTATGTACAAAATAAAAATAGGATTACCAAGTAAAGGAAGGTTAAAAGATGAATCTTTAGCTTTTTTAAAAAGTAAGAATTTACAGGTTGTAAATTCTTTTGGGGAAAGAAATTATTTTTTTAATATTAAAAATAATAATGAAATAGATGGAATTTTTTTACACGCAAGAGAAATAATTGAAAGAATTAATGATGGCACTTTAGATATTGGTATTTCAGGACTAGATCTGCTTAAGGAGTTGCCAGACGTTTATTCAGCAAATGTAAAAATTTTTAAAAAACTTAATTTTGGTTTTGCTGATTTGGTGGTGGCCATTCCAAAAGATTGGTTAGACGTTCAGAATATGGCTGACTTAGAAGAAGTAAGCTTTGAATTTAGAGAAAAATATGGACGTCGAATGCGTGTTGCAACAAAATATCCAAATTTGACCGAATCTTTCTTTTTATCAAAGGGAGTAAGTCAGTTTCGTGTTGTTCCAAGTTTAGGAGCAACGGAGTCTTATCCGTTTACTGGCTCCTCCGAATTGATAACTGATATAACATCTACAGGTTCAACTTTGAAAGCCAATAATCTAAGGATTATAAATGACGGAATTATATTAAAAAGTTCTGCCTGCATTTTTGTTTCTAAAAAAATTGAGAAAAATAAGTTTTTAAATCTTTTAAAATAGCTAAAAAAAAACCCCGGATTTTTAGTCCGGGGTTTTGAATTTTTCTAGGAATTTTTACTAGAGAGAGAATGGAATTACATTCCCATTCCGCCCATACCACCCATTCCGCCCATACCACCCATTCCGCCTGGCATTCCACCGCCACCAGAATTAGAATTTTTATCGTCGGGTTTGTCAGCGATCATTGCTTCAGTTGTAATAAGCAAACCTGCTATTGAAGAAGCATCTTGAAGAGCTGTTCTTACAACTTTAGTTGGGTCGATGATACCTTTTGCAAACATATCGCAATACTCACCACTTTGAGCATCATAACCTTGAGAAGGTTTCTTTGCCTCTAAAAGTTTTCCAACAATTACTGAACCATCAACTCCAGCATTGCTTGTGATTTGTCTAATTGGATATTGTAAAGCTTTTCTGATTATTTCAACACCAGCTTTTTGATCATCACCTTTTGGTTTTAAATTATTTAGAGCTTCAGAGGCATATAATAACGCACATCCGCCACCAACAACCACACCTTCTTGTACAGCTGCTCTAGTAGCATTAAGCGCATCTTCTACTCTATCTTTTCGCTCTTTAACTTCAACTTCTGTAGCGCCGCCAACTTTAATAATAGCAACACCGCCAGCAAGTTTAGCTAATCTTTCTTGTAATTTTTCTTTATCATAATCAGAAGTAGTTTCTTCAACCTGTTTTCTGATTTGACCACATCTTGCTTCTATTTCAGATTTTTTGCCTGCACCATCAACGATAGTTGTGTTGTCTTTATCAACTCTAATTTTTTTACATTGACCAAGATCTTTTAACTTAACGTTTTCTAGTTTAATGCCAAGATCGTCAGATATAACCTGACCACCAGTTAAGATCGCAATATCTTCTAGCATTGATTTTCTTCTATCACCAAAGCCTGGAGCTTTAACTGCTACTACTTTTAAACCACCTCTTAATTTATTTACTACCAAAGTTGCAAGAGCTTCGCCCTCAACATCTTCAGCAATAATTAAAAATGGTCTGCTAGATTGTACAACAGATTCCAATAAAGGGACCATAGGTTGAAGGTTAGTTAATTTTTTTTCTGTGATAAAAATTAATGGATCTTCTAATTCCGCAATCATTTTATCCGCATTAGTAATAAAGTAAGGAGATAGATAACCTCTATCAAATTGCATACCTTCAACTACATCCAGTTCTGTTGAAAGACCTTTTGCTTCTTCAACAGTGATAACACCTTCGTTACCAACTTTTTGCATTGCTTTTGCAATCATATCTCCAATTTCTTTTTCACCATTTGCAGAAATAGTTCCAACTTGTGCAATTTCTTCACTAGTTTTTACTTTTTTTGAACTTTCTTTAATTCTTGCAATTACAGCTTCTACTGCTAAATCGATTCCTCTTTTTAAATCCATTGGATTCATTCCAGCAGCAACATACTTACAACCTTCTCTTGCGATTGCTTGCGCTAAAACAGTTGCAGTTGTAGTACCGTCACCAGCTTCTTCGTTAGTTTTGCTAGCAACTTCCTTAACCATTTGAGCTCCCATATTTTCAAATTTATCTTCAAGCTCAATTTCTTTTGCAACAGTAACTCCGTCTTTAGTTATTCTAGGAGCGCCGAATGATTTATCTATAACTACATTTCTTCCTTTCGGGCCTAGCGTTACCTTTACAGCGTTTGCAAGTATATCAACGCCTTTTAGCATTGCATTTCTTGCATCTGTATCAAATCTTACAATTTTACCTGCCATTTTTTTTCTCCTTTTTTATATTTTATTTATTTTTTCTTAGACATGATGCCCATGATGTCAGACTCTTTCATGATGCTATACTCCACGCCGTCAATTTTAACTTCAGTTCCTGACCATTTTCCAAATAGAACAAGGTCTCCAACTTTAACTTCCATTGGTAAAATTTTTCCATCTTCAGTTTTTGCTCCAGGACCAACAGCAATAATTTTTCCTTCAGAAGGTTTTTCTTTTGCTGTATCCGGTATGATTATTCCACCTGCTGTTTTTTCTTCTCCATCCAAAGGCTGAACAAGAACGCGATCGTGTAAAGGTCTAAAGTTCATTAATTTAATTCTCCGTAAAATTAGTTGTTAATCAAAATATAACTTCGTACAATAATGTACCTGACGCTATATGATGATTGATCTATTAAATTTCAAGGGGTGCATAGTACAATAAAATAGCTAAAACACTATATTTTATTAGTTATTTTTAATCTAATTTATATGGAAGAACTAAAATTATACTTTATAAAGTACTGCTCTTATGACCCTAAACAAAGACTTAGCCAAAGATCAAAAGCAAAAAAACAATTATACACCTAATGATCTAGAGGCATTTTGGATGCCTTTTACTGCCAATCAAGATTTTAAAGCAGATCCGAGAATAATCTCAAAATCTAAAGGCATGTACTATTACACTCCAAATGGAGATAAAATTTTAGATGCAGTTGCAGGTTTATGGTGTTGCAATGCGGGGCACAATAGAGAAGAAATTGTAAAAGCAATCCAAGAACAAGCTGCTGAATTAGATTTTGTTCCTTCTTTCCAAGCAGGTCATTACAAAGCTTTTGAATTAAGTAATAAGTTAACAGATATTTCGCCAGAAAATTTAAACCATGTTTTTTATAGCAATTCTGGCTCAGAGGCAGTTGAAACAGCTTTAAAAATTGCTTTAGCTTATTTTAGGACAATTGGAAAACCATCAAAAAGAATCTTAATAGGTCGCGAAAGAGGTTATCACGGAACAGGTTTTGGAGGATTGTCAGTAGGAGGCATAGTTAATAACAAGAAACAATTCGAAAGATTTTTACCAGACGTGTATCATCTTCCCCATACACATAATCTGGAACATAATTCATATTCTAAAGGACAGCCAGCATGGGGAGCTCATCTAGCAGATGATTTATTAAAACAAATTGAAAAACATGGCGCAGCTAACATTGCGGCAGTTATTGTTGAGCCAGTTGCTGGCTCAACAGGAGTTTTAATCCCACCAGTTGGTTATTTGGAAAAGTTAAGAAAGATTTGCACTGATAACGATATAATTTTGATATTTGATGAAGTGATCACTGGATTTGGAAGATTAGGAAAACCATTTGCTGCAGATTTTTTTAACATTGAACCTGACTTGATGACTATAGCTAAAGGATTAACAAGCGGAACCGTTCCAATGGCCGCAACTTTTGTTTCAGATAAAATTTACAAAACTTTTATGAATGGAGATCCTAAGGTTATTGATTTTTTTCATGGGTATACTTATTCAGCACATCCATTAGCGTGCGCAGCAGCAATTGCCACTCTTGATGTTTATAAAAAAGATAACTTATTAATTAGAGCGTCCGAAATTGCTAAATACTGGGAAGATGCTTTGCATTCATTAAAAGGAACTAAACACATAATAGATATAAGAAATCTTGGGTTGATAGGTGCAATAGAACTAGAATCTGTACCAGAGAAACCATCTAGAAGAGCATACAATGTTCTTTGTGAAGCTTTTAGAGATCAAAAATTATTTGTAAGGGTAACAGGAGATATTATTGCTTTGTCTCCCCCTTTAATTATTCAAAAACAAGAGATAGATTTAATCGTAGAAAGATTAAAGAAGACAATTAGTTCAACGCAATAATTTTAAATTTATGAATAATCCTGTTTTTTTAAGCGGGCTAAATAAAATTTATTCAAAATTTGACTTATTTTTTGTTGATCTTTGGGGTGTAGTTCATAACGGCATTCAATGTTATCCTGATGCTTTAAAAGCCCTAAAAAATATAAGAAGCAGCAAGAAAATTATATTAATTTCAAATGCCCCAAGACCCAGTAATAGTGTTCAAAAATTCTTAAATAAAATAAATTTTAACAAAAAATTTTATAATTTATTAATCACCTCAGGAGACTTAACTCGTTTTTATCTAAAAAATTTTAGTAAAAACAAATCTTTTTATCATTTAGGCCCAGATAAAGACAAAAGCTTATTTGTTAATTTAGGTCTAAAAAAAACTTCGTTAAATAATGCAGACTTTGTTGTTTGTACAGGAGTAAATAATAACAAAGATAATCTTAATAAATATTTTTCTATCCTAAAAAAAATAAAAAAAAGAAATTTAAAAATGATTTGTGCCAATCCAGATTTAATTGTCCATAGAGGTGATCGAACTGAATATTGCGCCGGGTCTATTGCAAAATTATATGAAAAAATGGGTGGCAGTGTTAAGTATTTTGGAAAACCTTATAAATATTTTTATGAATATATTTATGAGTTAATAAAAAAAAAATATAAAAAAAATATAAATAAGAGTAAAATTCTTGTTATTGGAGATAATTTAAATACTGACATTTTAGGAGCAAATAATTTTAAAGTTAAGAATTTATTTATAGCAGGTGGTATTCACAGATCCGAATGGAATAAAAAAAAAATAAATTTAGCTAAATTCATAATCGAGAAAAATAAAGATTTTAAGATTAATTATTTTCAGAACGAATTGATTTGGTAAATGAAAATTTATAACAATTTTGACTCTGTTGATAAAAAATTTCTCAATTCCGTTTTGGCAATAGGAAATTTTGATGGAGTACACTTAGGACATCAAGAACTTTTAAAAAAGGCTTATATTTTTGCACGTAAGATAAATAAAAAATTTGGTATATTTACCTTTGATCCTTTGCCTAAAGATTTTTTTAATAGGACTGATAATAAAATTTTAAACATTAATGATAAGATAGATATAGTTAAAAAATTTCGCGCAGATTTTTTTATTAAACAAAATTTTAATCGTAATTTTTCTACAATAAGCCATGATAATTTTGCTAAAAAAATTCTTTTAAAAAAATTAGCAGTTCATAGTATTTTTGTTGGTAAAGACTTTAAATTTGGGTTCAAAAGAAAAGGTAATATATTTTTTTTAAAAAAATTATCGGAAAAAAATAATTTTAAAATATTTATAATTAGTTTTAAAAAATTTAATAATTATAAGATTTCTTCATCAAAAATTCGGACCTTAATACAAACAGGAAAAGTTAACCTGGCTAATAAAATTATGGGAAGGCCGTGGTCGATTTCTGGCAGAGTTATTCAGGGAAAAAAATATGGAAGACGCATAGGCTTTCCAACAGCAAATATTAAAATCTTTAATCAGATTAACCCATTATTCGGCGTCTATTCTGTTAAAATTATTTTTAATAAAAAGACCTATAAAGGAATTGCTAATTTTGGTGTAAGACCAACATTTGGAAGTTCTAGTCCTGTTTTAGAAGTTAATGTTTTTGGAAAAAATCATAATTTTTATAATAAAAAAATCAAAGTTTTGTTCATTAATTTTATTAGAAAAGAGAAAAAATTTAAAAATAGCGCAATGCTGGTTAGGCAGATTAAGAAAGATATTAAAGTTGCCAAAATTAGTTTAAACAAAAAATAATGTCAGAAATTAAAATAAATCTTCCTGAAACTTCTTTTCCTATGAAGGCTAATTTGCCTACAAAAGAACCTGAAATACTTAAGTTTTGGGAAGAAATAAACCTTTATCAAGAGTTAAGATCTAACAGTAAGGGTCGAGAAAAATTTATTTTGCATGACGGACCTCCTTATGCAAACGGGCACATTCATATTGGAACTGCATTAAATAAAATTTTAAAAGATATCGTCGTAAGATTTAATCAAATGACAGGCAAGGATGCCCCTTACGTACCAGGATGGGATTGTCATGGATTACCAATAGAATGGAAAGTAGAGGAGGAATATAAAAAAAAAGGAAAAAATAAAGACACTATTCCAGTTAATGAATTCAGAAAAGAATGTAGAGAATTTGCAGCAAGATGGATCGAGATTCAAAATAAAGAATTTAATAGATTAGGAGTAAATGGAGATTGGAAGAATTATTATACGACTATGAGCAAGTCTTCAGAAGCTCAAATAACAAGAGAAATTAGTAAATTTATAATTAATGGAGGATTATACAGAGGATTCAAACCAGTTTTATGGTCTGTTGTTGAGTCGACAGCCTTAGCTGATGCAGAGGTTGAATATTATGATCACACTTCAAATACAATTTATTCAAAGTTTTTAATTAAGTCTGGTCCTGAAAAATTTTTGAATTGCAACATCATTATTTGGACAACAACTCCTTGGACTATTCCTTGTAATAAAGCTTTAGCTTTTAACAATAAAATTAATTATTCTATTGTTAAAATAAATAATAATGAAAAGATTATTATTGCAGAAAAGTTAATAGATAAAGTTTTAGCAGATTGTGCAATTACAAAATATGAAATTATTGAAAGTTTTTCTGGATCAGAATTAAAAAATATTATTTGTAATCATCCTTTCAAGGACATTGGGTATACATTTGACGTTCCTATGCTTGACGCTAATTTTGTTAATTTAGAACAAGGAACAGGAATTGTTCATTGTGCACCAAGTCATGGTCCGGATGATTATTACTTATGTTTAAACAATAACATTCAAGCCTTTGATACAATTGACGACAAAGGACATTATACAAAAAATATTATTAAATTTTCTGGTACTCATATTTTTAAGGCTGATGATATTATTATTAACGAGTTAACTAGTTTATCGAGATTATTAGGCAAAGGTAAACTGAAGCATAGCTATCCACATTCATGGAGATCTAAAGCGCCGCTAGTTCATAGAGCCACACCTCAATGGTTCATATCTATGGAAACAAATGATCTGAGAAAAAAATCCATTGCTGCGATTGGTAATACAAAATTTTATCCAGCAGTTGGACAAAATAGATTAAGATCAATGATAGAAACAAGACCAGATTGGTGCATTTCTAGACAAAGAGTTTGGGGAGTGCCTTTGCCAATATTTATTTCAAAAAAAACAGGAAAACCATTAGCAGATGAAAAGGTATTAGAAGGGATAGCAAAAATATTTGAAGAAGAAGGTAGCGACTCCTGGTTTGCAAGGCAGGCACAAGATTTTTTAGGAAAAGATTATAATGCTAATGATTATGAGCAAGTCAAAGATATAGTGGAAGTTTGGTTTGATAGCGGCTCTACTCATAGTTATGTTTTAGATAAAAGACCAGAACTTGCCTGGCCAGCAGATCTTTATTTAGAGGGATCAGATCAACATAGAGGGTGGTTTCATTCTTCTCTACTCGAATCTTGCGGAACAAAAGGGACTGCTCCATTTCAAAATATTTTATGTCATGGATTTGTTGTGGATGGTAAAGGACAAAAAATGTCGAAATCATTGGGGAATGTGGTCTTGCCAGAAGAGGTTATTAAAAATTTTGGAGCCGATATACTTAGATTATGGGTTGTTGCCTCAGATTATTCTGAAGATTTAAAGATTGATAAAGCAATTTTAAATCAACATGCCGAGTCGTATAGAAAAATTCGAAACACTCTTAGATTTCTTTTAGGAAATTTAAATGACAAATTATTAAACGATGACTTTTCTAAAATTGAATATTCAAAATTATCATCATTAGAGAAATATATCTTAACTCAAGTATATGACTTCGATTTAAGATTTAGAGATTATATTAAGTCTTATAATTTTCATAAAATATATATCGAGCTTTTAAATTTTTGCACTTTGGATCTTTCGGCTTTTTATTTTGATATAAAGAAAGATATTCTCTATTGCGATAGTGAAAATAGTCAAAGAAGAAATAACTGTTTAGAAATATTAAATGTTCTTATTAATTTTTTATTAAAATGGTTTTCTCCAATTTTAGCCTTTACATCTGAAGAGGCTTATCAGGTAATTAAAAATAAAAAATATAAGAGTATTCATTTGCAGGATTTTCCAGTTATACCTTTTATATGGAACAATTCTGAAATCAAAAATAAGTGGATTGGTATTAAGAAAGTAAAACAAGTTGTTAATGCAGCTATAGAAGATATTAGAAATAAGAAGATTATCGGTTCTAGCTTAGAAGCAAATGTTATTGTTTATTTAAAAGATGAATATCTAAATATTATAAAACAAGAAGATCTTAGTGAAATTTTTATATGTTCAGAAGCAAAGGCGGAATCTTTTATTAATCAAAATGATTTATTTTCTTTAAAAGATGCAGAGGGAGTAGCTGTAAAAATACTAAAAGCAAAGGGACAAAAATGCTCTCGTTGTTGGAAGATCTTAGAAAAACCATGCAGTAGAGATATTTGTGGTTTAAAAAATTAATATGATGAATAAAAAAAAGATATATTTATTTATTTTTGTTCTTGTTCTTTTTACAATAGATAGAGTTTCAAAAATTTTAATTTTAAAAAATTTTTTAAATAATTCTTCTTCTGAAATTTATATTAACTCTTTTCTTAATTTTTCTTTAGTTTGGAATAGTGGAATTGGTTTTGGAATTTTGCAACTCGAAGCTAATATTTTTTATTTACTTATTTCAATAATTATAACTGCTATTAATTTAATATTAATTTATTGGATGTTTACTTCATCAAATTACTTAGAATCTATTTTTATTTCTATAATTTTAGGAGGAGCATTAGGTAATTTATTTGACAGATATTATTATAGTTCTGTTCCAGACTTTATAGATCTGCATTATGAGAGTTTTCACTGGTTTACCTTTAATATTGCTGATATTTTTATCACTATTGGAATTATTGGTTTAATTATAATCGATCTGTTTAAAATAAAAAAAATATGAAAAAAATTATAAATTTATTTGTATTATTCATATTGTTAAGCTCATGCGAAAATGTTCAAAAAGGGTTAGGCATGAAAAAAGACGTTCCTGACGAATTTTTAATTGAAAAAAGAAATCCTTTGACCATGCCCCCAAATTTCGATTTGTTGCCACCAGATTCAGTAAATCAAAACAATCAAAAAGATGAGAAAGATAATTTAAAAGATATTTTTAATAAAAATCTTGGTAAAGATAAAAAAGACACAGAAATTAACAAAGGAACAGACTCCGGATCTTTAGAAAAAAGTATTCTTGAAAAAATAAAATAGTTCGATGAAAATTAATTTTTTTAATTTTTCAAATAATAACTCAATAGTTTATAAGAATAATTTAAGAAAATGCTCTGAGATATTTGAAAATTTATTAAATAATAAAGAAAATTTTTTCTTTAATACATTGTCGCAAGAGTACCAAAAAACTCTTTTTTTAAAAAAAATAGTTTTCAAAAAAAAGATACATAAAAATATCTTAATAGTAGGAATGGGTGGATCTGTTCTTGGATCTAAGATGCTTTCTTCTTTTTTTGGCTTAGATAAGAATTATTATTTTTTGGATAATTTAAGTAATTCTAAAGTTAATGATTTTATTAAAAAAGATCTAAGTAAATTCTCAATTTTTATTATATCTAAATCTGGAGAAACTTTAGAAACCCTAACAAATTTTAATATTATTTTAAATAATTTTAAAAAAAGAAAAAAAAATATATAAAAAAATTTTATAATTATTTCAGAGAGAAATAGCGTTCTATTTAATTTTGCAAGAGAAAATAATATTTTATTTTATGAACACAATGCAAACCTTAGTGGTCGTTATTCCGTTTTATCAGAGGCGGGTTTGTTAATGTTTAATTTAGATTATAAGAAAATTATACAAGGCATTAATTCTGTTCTTAAAAAAGATTTAAAGAAAAATCTAATTAGTAATGCAGCTAATTTATTAACTTTTATTACAAAATCTAAAATAGACACTCATGTGTCTCTTATCTATTCTCATAGTTTGTTAAGTTATGGTTATTGGCATCAACAATTATTGGCAGAAAGTATTGGAAAAAATGGCAAAGATTTCACACCAATTATTTCAGAGTGCCCAAAAGATCATCATAGTATTATGCAGCTTTATTTAGACGGTAAGAGAAATAAATTTTTTACATTCTTTAAAATAATCAATAATAAAAAGGATCTACCGATAAAAGATTATTTTGATCAAAAATTTAAAAAAAGTTCATTAAATAATATTATTGATGCGCAATTTAATGCGACGATAAAAGTTTTTAAAAAGAATTTGATACCATTTCGTGTAATATTGATTGATCAAAAAAAACCTATTCAAAGCTTTATTTCTTTACTTGTTTACTCAATGTTAGAAACAGCAATTTTGTGTAAAGCTTTTAATTTAAACCCTTTTAACCAACCAGCTGTAGAGGCAATCAAAAAAGAGACTTATTCTTTATTAAGTTAGATTTAATTTTGCAAAGTAAATTTTAGAAACGCCATAAATTCTCTCTTCAATAACATCGAGTTCTTTATTTTCAATAATGTTTTCAGAGTTTGTATGAATAACTAATACATTTTTTTTGTTAATAATCTTTTTTAAGTCATTTATTATATTATCAATATTTTTTATTTTAAAAGGTGGATCTAAAAATATTAAATTAGGTTTAATTTGATTAAACAACTTATTATTCTGAATTAAAGAAACATCTTCATTAGTAGCAATAGCATTCGCACTTAGTATGTTTAGGGTATTAAGATTTTTTTTTAAAATAGAAAAAGCTTCAGGGTTTTTTTCAAAGAAAAATACTTTTTCTACCTCTCTAGACAAACATTCTAATCCAAAGGAACCTGAACCAGAAAAAAGATCTAGAACTGTCGAATTTTTAAATTCAAATTGAATTTTATTTGAGTGCTGCAATATATTGAATATACTCTCTTTGACTCTATCTCTTAGAGGTCTAGTAATTAATTTGTTTGGAAAAAGTATTTTTTTTCCTTTATATTTTCCTGATATGATCCTCATATAATCTCATTTCTTTCTCTTCTGCTTTTTCTACTTTTCCAGCTAATAAGTTTTTGAGTTTAAATGGACCGTATTCCAGACGAATTAGCCTATTAACTTTAAGATTAATAGCAGCACATAAATTTCTTATTTCATTATTTTTTCCTTCACGCATATGAAATTCTACCCAAGAATTTGCATTTCCCTTTTTTAATAATTTATATTCAAAAGGAGCGTATTGAATGTTATTTATTTTTACTCCTTTGCTAATTCTATCCAAAGAAGTTTCATCTATGTATCCATAAACTCTAATTTTATATTTTCTAATAAATTTGTTTTTAGGTAATTCTAAATTTCTTATTATTTCGCCATCATCTGTTAACAATAAAAGTCCTTCTGAATTAATATCTAATCTTCCAACAGTTTTTATTTTTTTAAGATTAAAAGGTAATAGATCATATATAATTGGTCTATCGTCCTGTTTATTTCGAGAAGTGATGTAGTTTAATGGTTTATAAAATTTCCATACCTCTAGTTTTTTTTCAAGATTAATTTTTTTATTATTTATAATTATCTCGTCTTCATTACTTACAAAAGTAATTGGTGATGAAATAATTTCTTTATTAACAATAATTTTATTTTTTTGAATTAATTGCTCTATTTCGCGTCTAGAACCATATCCTTTGCTAGATAAAAATTTAGCTATTCTAATTTTTTTTTGGTAATTATTATTCATAATGAATGGTCAGATTGATATTTATACTAATTTACTTTTAAAATTATCAAAAAAAGCTCAAGCTCTAGGAGAGCTTCCTATTAGTGCAATTATAGTAGATCCAGTTAATAAAAAAGTTATATCAGCATGCATAAATCAAACTAAAAAAAATCCAATTTTGCATGCTGAGATTAATGCTATTTTAAAAGCTTTAAAATTAACAAATTCAAAAAGATTAGATAAATTTGATCTTTATTGTTCTCTTGAGCCTTGCGCCATGTGTGCATCTGCAATTTCAATTTCTAGAATTAGAAGAGTTTACTTTTGCTTAGAAGATAAAAAGTCAGGAGGCTTTATTAATGGTCCAAAGTTGATTTATTCTAATAATTTACATCATAAGCCTAAGTTTTATTATGGTTTTAAGGAAAATATTTTTTCAGATTTAATGAAAGATTTTTTTAAGAAAAAACGTAATTAATTATTAATTGCTCTCCAGCCAATATCACTTCTAAAATATTTATCTTTCCAGTTAATTTTTTTTAACATTTTAAGACATGCGCTTCGAGCTGATCTAAGATTTTTATTTAAGGCCGTAGCATTCAAAACTCTACCACCAGATGTGAAAATCTTGTTATTCTTTTTAAATGTACTAGCGTGAAATAAATATTGATTATTATTTAGTAAAATTTTTTCTGTATTTTTGATTTCCGATATTTTGCTCTGTTTATTAGGATATCCTTTAGACGAGGCAACAATTGTTATTGCTTTTTTATCACTCCAATTAATTGCTATTTTGTTAATTTGTTTTTTTTTACAAGCTAATAAAATTTTTAATAAATCAGTTTTTAATCGCATCATCAAAACTTGGCACTCAGGATCTCCAAGTCTAATATTATATTCAATAAGTTTGGGTTGATCATTTTTAATAATTAGCCCCGCATAAAGAATTCCAACAAAAGGACATCCTAATTTTTTTAGCCCTTTTAACGTAGGCTCAATAATTTTCTTTTTTATTTTCTCTTCAACTTTATTTGTAATAATATTTGAAGGAGAGTAAGCGCCCATTCCTCCTGTATTAGGACCTGTATCACCTTCTCCTATTCTTTTGTGATCTTGTGCGGTTCCAAAAAATTTATAATTTTTTCCATCCGACAGTATAAAATAACTTGCCTCTTCTCCTAATAAAAATTCTTCAATAACAAATTTTTTTGAACTTTTAAATTTTCCTTGGTTGATTTCTTTACATTTTTGTAATGCTGTAGTTTTGCTATTACAGATAAAAACTCCTTTACCCGAAGCTAATCCATCAGCTTTTATTACTATAGGAGCGTTCATCTTTTTTATGTACTCTTTAACTCCTTTCATGCTGTTAAAAGACTTGTATTGCGCCGTAGGTATTTTATATTTTTTACAAAGTTGTTTTGTAAAAGATTTAGATTTTTCCAATCTTGATGCTGCTTTAGAAGGTCCAAATACAAAAAAACCTTTTTTTTCTAAGTAATCTTTAATTCCTTTAACCAAAGGAACTTCAGGTCCAACAAATACTATTTTTATATTATTATTCCTTAAAAAATCTGAAATACTTTTAAAGTTTAAAATATCAATATTAATATTTTCAGCTATTGCGCTTGTACCAGCATTTCCTGGAATGCAAAAAATTTTATTAACTTCTTTTGATTGTTTTAGTTTAAAGCAGACAGAATGTTCTCTGCCGCCACTTCCTATAACAGCTATGTTCATATAATAATATAGGTATATAAATTGATAATGAAAAACATACCAGAATTTTCTGTTTCAGAAATTACATCTTTAACAAAAAATATTTTAGAAGAAAATTTTGATAGAGTAAGGATTAGAGGTGAAGTTTCCAAAATAAAAGAAAATAAAGGCCATTTGTATTTTTCGTTAAAAGATGAAAATTTTGTATTGAATGCTATTTGTTGGTCAAGCGCAGTGCCACTTTTACAAGTTTTTCCAGAAGAGGGCATGGAGGTTGTTGTTGAAGGAAAGATCACAACTTATGCAAAAAGTAGCATTTCAAGTTATCAAATCAAAGTAGACCAAATAGAACTGCAAGGTGAAGGAGCGCTACTAAAGCTAATTGAGCAAAGAAAAAAAAAATTACAAGCGGAAGGATATTTTAACGAGGAGCACAAAAAGCCTATTCCATTTATTCCTAATAAAATTGGAATAATTACCTCACCAACGGGAGCAGTAATAATGGACATTATAAATAGAGTACAAGATAGATATCCAACACATCTTTTAATTTATCCAATTTCTGTGCAAGGAAACAAATCTGCTGGAGAAATTATTGAAGGAATAGAATTTTTTAATAAAAAAATTAATGTTGATACTATAATTATAGCTAGGGGAGGTGGAGGAGTAGAAGATTTATTGTCATTCAATGATGAGAACGTAGTGAAAGCTGCATTCGCAAGTAAAATACCAATTATCTCTGCAATTGGTCATGAGACTGATTTTACTTTATTGGATTTTGTTGCAGACTACAGAGCATCAACGCCAACAGCTGCCGCTGAAAGAGCAGTTCCAGAAAAGAATAATTTAATTGAAAAAATTTTTGCACTACATAAGCAGTTAATTTCTAGTTTTAATTTATTTTTAAAAGAAAAAGATAAAAATATTTACCAATTAGCCAAATCATTAAATATTAATAATTTAAAAAATTTTATTAGAGAGAAGAAAGATAAAATTAAAAGTTATGAGAAATCCCTTGCAAATCTCTTAAAAGATAAATTTAAATATTTTCAATTAAACTTAAATAACATTTTTTCTAGATTAAATAGTTTGGATACTAATAAAATTTTAAAAAGAGGTTTTTCAATTATTAGAGATATAAATAATAATGTTATTTACAAAAAAAATCATGCTCACAAAAATGGTGATATTATAATTGAATTATCAGATGGAAAAATTAAGGCTAAAATTAATTAGTAATATTTTTTATGAAAGAAGCAAAATTAAAATTTAAACCTGGAAATTTTGAGATTATTAATTCAGGCGATTATGTGCTCTGCAAGGTTTCTGGAAAAAAAATTCATTTATCAGAATTAAAATATTGGAACGTTGAATTACAAGAAGCCTATTTTTCTTATATTGAGGCAACTGAGAGATTTAAACAATTAAATAAAAAATAAATGCGCTTTTTAATTATATTTTTTTTTTTATTACAATCGAACTTAGCAAGTGCTTTTGAGTTAAATGGAGAAATTATCCAAGGAGCACTTATTATCGGAAAAGAAAATCCAGATAAGTCCGTATACATTAACAAACAAAAAATAAAATTATCTAAAAATGGTATTTTTGTTTTTGGTATAAATTATAATCAAACAGGAAATATTGTTATTGAGTCAGTTGATAAGAATAATCAAATCAATTCTAAAACTTACAAAATAAAGAAAAGACAATATAAAATTCAAAAAATAGACGGTCTTCATGAAAAAATGGTAACTCCAGATCAAGAGTCATTAGAAATAATAAAAAAAGAAAACGACTTAATTAAAAATGCTCAATTAATTAATTCAGATTTTGAATTTTTCTTATCAGGATTTAGTAAGCCTATTGATGGCGTGATCTCAGGAGTTTATGGTAGTCAAAGAATATTAAATGGTAAGCCTCGCTCACCGCACTTAGGTATTGATTTTGCAGCACCTATAGGGAC
>VERQ01000057.1 GCA_018882565.1 Candidatus Fonsibacter sp.
TTTTCTTCCTGAATTATAACTTCGTCTTTAGGTTTTAAAATCGGTTGTTCTTTTTTTTTATTTTTTGACAAATTATCAAAAAACTTTGATGATTTTGACGAATATGCTGAGCTGTCTATAAATTTTTCAGGTTTTAATTTTGGAGGTATATTTTTTGCATAGGCTGAAAAATTCATACCCAATAGTAAGAATAAATTAATAATTACAACAAATTTAAAGTTCATTTAATTTTATTATTTAAAAAAACAGTGTATTATAAAAAAGCTTTTTTATAGATATTTATATAATGTTTAAAGGATCATTTACCGCTCTTATTACACCATTTAAAAACAATCGATTAGATAGAGACGCTTTCACTAAACTAATTCATCATCAAATTGATAATGGTACAAACGGTTTAGTACCGGGAGGAACCACAGGAGAATCCCCAACACTAAGTCATGCTGAGCATAGAGAAATAATTAAAATTAGCGTTCGTGAATCTAAAAATAGAATACCTGTAATGGCTGGAACAGGTTCAAATTCGAC
Organism: Candidatus Fonsibacter sp.; assembly: GCA_018882565.1. Lineage (GTDB taxonomy): Bacteria > Pseudomonadota > Alphaproteobacteria > Pelagibacterales > Pelagibacteraceae > Fontibacterium > Fontibacterium medardense. Next base: position 529 of record VERQ01000057.1, read on the forward strand.
GGAAGAGGCAATTGATCTTACAAGATTTGCAGAAAAAGCAGGAGCGAAGGCAGCATTGATTGTAACTCCTTATTACAACAAACCAACCCAAGAAGGTTTATATCAACATTATAAAGCAATTAATAATAAATGCGGGATACCAATTTTTATTTATAATATTCCAGGTCGTTCAGTGATTGATATGAGTGTTGATACAATGGCTCGTTTGTATGAGCTTAAAAATATTGCAGGAGTTAAAGATGCCACCGGAGATTTAAATAGAGTTGTTCAACAAAGAAAAAAACTAGGAAAAGATTTTATTCAATTTACTGGAGAAGATTCAAACGCACTTGAATTTAAATTAAGAGGCGGAGTAGGCTGTATATCTGTTACAGCAAATGTTGCACCTAGACTTTGTTCTGAGATGCAAACTTTATTAGATTACAAAACAGATAAACTTATTTTACAAAGAGCTAAAGAAATTAATAAAATACTGAAACCTTTGCATGATTTGATGTTTATTGAAACAAATCCAGCCCCAGTTAAATATGCAGTTAGTTTATTGAAACTATGTTCTAAAGATTTGCGTTTACCAATGGTTACAATTACTAAAAAAAACCAAATTAGAATTAAGAATTTATTAAAAAAACTTTCATTAATTTAATTAATGAAAAAAGATGAGGGCAATTATCAGGTAGTTGCAAATAATAGAAAAGCTAGTTTTAATTTTTTTCTTTTAGAATTAATTGAAGCTGGAATTGTTTTGTTAGGTTCCGAAGTTAAATCTTTACGTTTAGGAAAAGGTAATATTGCAGAATCTTATGCTGTAGATTCTGGTGGTGAATTATTTTTGCAAAATTCTTATATTCCTGAATATAATCAATCTTCTTATAACAATCATGACCCAAGAAGACTCAGGAAGTTATTATTAAGCAAAAAGCAAATTAACAAGATTATTGGAAAAATTAATCAAGAAGGATTAACGGTTGTTCCTGTAAGGATGTATTTTAATCACAAAGGAATTGCCAAAGTTCAAATTGCTATAGCTAAAGGAAAAAAACAGCATGATAAGCGACATACTAAAAAAACAAGAGATTGGGAAAGAGAAAAATCAAGAGTTTTTAGAAAAAGTTAATTATGATTCTGCTTTCCCTTGGTTCAAATCTTCCATCTAAGTTTGGTGATAGTAAAAAAACTTTATTAAAATGTTATGAGTTTTTTAATAATAGTGATGTCAAAATATTAAAAAAATCTAGCTTTTACGAAAGTTTTGCTATTCCAAATAAATCTGACCCAAAATTTATTAATAGCGTTATATCTATTGAGACAAAATTTTCTCCAGAAGAATTAATAAAATATATTCTTAGTGTTGAAGAAAAATTTGATCGAAAGCGGGCTCAAGTTAATGCTCCAAGAACATGCGATATAGACATTGTAGATTTTAATGGCGAGGTGATAAATATTTTAAATAAAAATATTTCATTAGAAATCCCACATCCACGTCTAGAGAAAAGAAGTTTTGTTTTGTATCCAATTAGAGAAATTGATAAAAATTGGAAAAGTCCATTATCAGGAAAATATATTGATCAATTGATTGAAAATTTGGACACCGAAACCAAGAAGAACATTACAATTATATAAAATTTTGATATATTTTTGTTCATGCTTAATCAGCAAGAACTCCTAGATAAAGTTAAGGTTTATAATAATTACATAGACGAAAATGTTGTTAAAAAAGCCTATAATTTTGCATTTGATGTTCATAAAAATCAAAAAAGACTTTCTGGAGATCCTTACATAACTCACCCAATTGCAGTTGCTGCAATCTTGTGCGATTTAAAAGTAGACACCGCTACTATTACAACAGCTTTGCTGCATGATACTATTGAAGACACAGAAGCAACATACAGTGAAGTAAATAAATTATTTGGAAAAGAAATAGCTGATCTTGTTGAAGGGGTTACAAAAATTTCAAGATTAGAAGATAAATCAAAAGAATATTCTGTTGCCGAAAATTTTAGAAAATTAATTTTAGCAACATCAAAAGATATTAGGGTTTTATTAGTTAAGCTCGCAGACAGACTTCATAACATGCGAACCATTAACAATATTACAAACCCTGACAAAAGATTAAGAATAGCAAAGGAAACTATGGAAATTTATTCTCCATTAGCAGAGAGAATGGGAATGCATAATTTTCGTGATGAGCTTGAAGATTTAGCTTTTAATGTTTTAAATCCTGATGCTAGAAAATTAATTACTGATCGTTTAATTCTTAACAAGGAAAGTCTAGGAGTAACTTTTTCAGATATTTCAAAAAAAATTATAAAATTATTAGAAGAGAAAGATATTAAAGCTAAAGTAACAGGCAGAGAAAAAACTCCTTTTTCTATCTGGAGAAAAATACAAAGTAAGAGAATTTCTTTAGAGCAAATTACAGATATTGTAGGTTTTAGAGTTATTCTTGATAATGTTGATATGTGCTATCGCGCTCTTGGTATTTTTCATACCGAATGGTCAATGGTACCTGGAAGATTTAAAGATTACATTTCAGTTCCAAAATCTAATAATTACAAATCAATTCATACTTCGGTAATTGGTCCTAAAAGACAAAAAATAGAAATTCAAATTAGAACCCAAGAAATGCATGAATTTGCAGAAAGAGGAGTTGCCGCTCATTGGAATTACAAAGCTAATGAAAAAGTAAGTGATAACACACTAAAAGATTATAATTGGTTAAAAGATTTAGTTGAGATGTTGGAAAGCGGTGAAAATCCAGAACATTTTTTTGAATATACAAAACTTCAGTTATTTCAGGATCAGGTTTTTTGCTTTACACCCAAAGGTGCTCTTATTCGTCTACCAGCAAACGCAACGCCTATAGATTTTGCTTATGCTGTGCATACTGAAATTGGAGACAAATGCATTGGATGTAAAATTAATGGAAAGGAATCTCCGCTACAAAGTATTCTTCAAAATGGTGATGAAGTTCAAATTATAACATCTTCAAAACCATCACCATCCATGTATTGGTCATCAATTGCAAAAACAGGAAAAGCTAGAGCAGCTGTCAGAAGATATTGGAGTATAAGAAGCGCAGATAAATCTGAGGAAAAAGCTTATGATACCAGTTTATGGGTTCTTTTAAGTCACAAAGCAGGAACTTTGGGTGAAGTTTGTACCATGATAGGAAAGCATAAATGTAATATTTCTAACGTAGAGTTAGTTGATAAAAAAGATGATTTTATAAGTTTTATTTTTGATTTAGAGATTAAAAACTTAAAAGATTTTACTAATTTAGTTTCAGAGATCAAACAACAAGGAATAAATTTTAAAATTATAAGAAATAGAAAAGCAAATGCTGACAGAAAAAAAAACTAAAGAAATTTTTGTAAAAACAAAAGCGCTATTACAAGGGCATTTTATTTTATCATCGGGCTTGAGAAGCGAACAATATCTGCAATGTGCAAAATTATTAATGCATCCAAAACAATCAGAATTAATTTGTAAATCACTTGCGCAGAAAATTAAAAAAGTTTTTAAAAAAATTGATTTAGTAGTAGCTCCAGCAATGGGAGGCGTAATTGTTGGTTATGAAGTTGCTAGACATTTAAAAGTCCCTTCAATTTTTACAGAAAGAGTTGATGGAGAATTTCAGTTAAGACGTGGTTTTGAAATTAAAGCGGGAGCAAAAGTTTTAATTGTAGAAGATGTAATCACAACAGGTAAATCAAGCATTGAATGCGCAAAAGTTATTAAAAAACACAAAGGACATGTGGTAGGGTTTGCATGCATTGTAGATCGGTCTAATAATCAAAGTTCGATTAATGCAAAAATTGTTTCGCAAATTACTTTTGATATTCCAACCTATCGCGAAGATGAAATTCCTAATAAATTAAAATCTATTCCAGCAATAAAGCCAGGCAGTAGAAATTTAGTCTAAATGAGAAAAAGAATTAGATTAGGATTTAACATTGATCATGTAGCAACAGTAAGAAACGCGAGAGGTGATGACTATCCATCCCCATTAAGAGCGGCAATTATAGCTCAAAATAATGGTGCAGATTCTATAACAGTTCACTTAAGGGAAGATCGAAGACACATTCGAGATCATGACCTGATTGAATTAAAGAAAAAAATTAAAATTCCATTAAATTTGGAAATGGCATTAACTCCCGAGATGCTTAAAATTGCATTAAAACTTAAGCCAAAATACGTATGTATTGTTCCTGAAAAAAGAAAAGAGGTAACGACAGAAGGTGGATTAAATTTAAATTATAAAACAAATTATTTAAAAAAAGTTATTCATTTATTGAAGCTTAAAAATATCCAGGTTTCATTATTCATAGAACCAGATTTAAAAACTGTTCATTTAGCAAAAAAATTAGGCTCAGATAATATTGAACTGCATACTGGAAAGTATTGTAGATTCTTTAGAGAAAGAAATAATTTAAATATTAAAAAAGAATTTATAAAAATTAAAAATTCAGCAAAACTTGGTAATTTATTAAATTTAGGAGTTCATGCTGGACATGGTTTGAATTATCAAACTTCTAAAAAAATATCGCAGATTGATGAGATTACAGAATTGAATATTGGCCATTTTTTTATATCAGAGTCGATATTTTTTGGTATAGCTAGTGTCCTTAAAAAGTTTAACAAGATTTTAAAACGATGAATGTAATTGGACTAGGAACAGATATTGTTAATATTAATAGAATACAAAAAATCTATTCTAAGTATGGTAATCATTTTTTAGATAAAATTTTAACTGAATCTGAAAAAAAAATTGAAAAAAAAACATCAAAGCTAAAGAATATTGCAACAATTGCTAAAAGATTTGCTGCTAAGGAGGCTATTTCTAAAGCTATTGGCCATGGTTTTTCAAAAGGAATTCATTTTAAAAATATCGAAATCTACAACGATAAGAACGGCAAACCTCATGCCAATGTAAATGGTAAGGCAAAAGTAGTACTT
>VERQ01000009.1 GCA_018882565.1 Candidatus Fonsibacter sp.
GAACTTCACTGTCATAACCAATAGCTTTTAATTCTGAGTATGGAAAATTTTTATTTTCAGTTTTTATTTCTTGAAGTAGTAAAAATCTCGGTTTGTTTTTTTTAAGATACTCAATAATATGATTTAATCTTACTCGTACAGAATTTACATTCCAGCTACTTATGATCATTAAACTGAGAAAGAGCTGCCACATCCACATGAAGATGTAGCTTTAGGATTTATAATTTTAAAAGTATTTTCAATTAATTTTTCAGAAAAATCTAGCATCGATCCTTCTACAAAAACAAAGGATGACTTATCTATTAAAACATTTTCACAAATTATATCGTCTTCATTTATTTTATTATCTGTTGAGAAATGATATTTGTAACCAGAACAACCACCACCTTTAACTTCAATTCTAAAAAACTTATTAATACTTTCTTTTTCTAAAAGATTTTCTATCTTTTTTTTAGCTTTGTCTGTAATGGTAAAATTATAAGTCATTCAATTTTATGTTTATTATTAATATATGTCTGGGGTTGATAATTACAATAAGTTATTAAGTAAATTTTCTTCTAATAACTCAAATTATTTAGGAAGACAATTTAGAGATAAAAAAAACTTGTATAGATCATTTTATCAAAGAGATAGAGATAGAATTATACACTCAACTTCATTTAGAAGATTGAAGTATAAAACGCAAGTTTTTGTTTATGATGAAGGAGATCATTACAGAACAAGACTTACGCATACTTTAGAAGTTTCACAAATATCAAGATCAATTTCTAGATATTTAAAATTAAATGAAGATTTATCTGAAGCTATAAGTTTAGCTCATGATTTGGGTCATCCGCCGTTTGGGCATGCAGGAGAGAAAATTTTAGATTTTTGCATTAGAGATTATGGAGGTTTCAATCATAATATTCATTCAATACGTTTGGTTACAGAATTAGAAAAAGCCTATCAAAATTTTGACGGATTAAATTTGTCCATAAATACAATAGATGGGATTGTTAAACATAATGGTCCTAATTACTTAATGATGGAAAATTTTAATTTATTACCTAATTTGAGAAAAATTAAAAAAATAAATTTTTACAAACAGTCTTCTTTAGAATCTCAAATTAGCGCTTTATCTGATGATATTGCTTATAATAATCATGACATTGATGATGGCATTAGGGCAGGGTTGTTTTCGATTAATGATATTAAAGATTTGCCTATCATAGGAGAAATTATAAAAAAAAAGAATAAACAATTTAAAAATACAAAATTATTAAGAAATGAAATTATAAGATCAATAATTAATTTTATGGTTACAGATTTAATTTTACATACACAAAATAATTTAAAAAAATTAAAAATTAAAACAATTGAAGACGTTTACAAAACAAGTGATTTCATAGTTAGTTTTTCACCCAAACTGATTAATGCAAATAATCAAATTCGCGAATTTTTAAGATTAAATATGTATGAAAATAAATCAGTTAAAGGAATGACAAGTAAAGCAGAAAAAATAATAAAAACTTTGTATATATATCTAATTAATAATAATAAAAAATTTATACCTAAAGATCTTAAAAAAAAATGGGGATTAGAAAGATCAGTCTCAGATTTTATTGCTGGTATGACGGATAAGTTTGCAATTGATTTATACAATAAAATAAAATGAATATTTTTACTGATTATAAAATAAAACTAAACGCTTTTTTTAAAAATTTGGAAAATAACAAAATTATTAAATTACCTAAAAAATTTGATAATTTTTCTGTAGAAATTCCGAAAATAAAAGCTCACGGTGATTTTAGTACAAATGCACCAATGATTTTTGCAAAAGAAAATAATCTAAATCCTATTATTCTCGCAAATATTATAAAAAAAGAATTAGAAGGTAAATTTAGTGAGATTGTAAAAATTGAAGTAGCTAAACCAGGTTTTTTAAATTTTTTTTTTAATAATCATTTTTGGTATAATTTTTTAAAATCGACAGATGCTAATTTTGGAAAGGATCAAAGTTCAGATTCTAAAAAAATTTTAATTGAATATGTGTCAGCAAATCCAACTGGTCCTTTACATGTAGGACATTGCCGAGGTGCTGTTTTTGGTGATATTTTAGCTAATCTTTTAAGTTTTGTCGGAAATAAAGTTGTTAAAGAATATTATATTAATGATTATGGAAATCAAATTAATCAATTTGTTAAATCTGTTTATTTTAGAATACTAGAAATAAAAAATAATAGTTTATTTCCAAATGATCAAGATCTTTATCCCGGTGAATATGTAGTTGATATAGCTAAAAGTATTTTAAAAAAAAATAAATTTTCTAATTTTGATAATTACGATTTAATTTTTAATGATCTTAAAAATTTATGCATAGAAGAGGCGATGAATTTAATAAAGAATGATTTAAGAAAACTTGGAATTGTTCATGACAATTTTGTTTCAGAAAATTATATTGTTAATCAAAATTTAGTTGAAAAAGCCTTAAATATTTTAAAAGAAAAAAATTATGTCTATGAAGGAGTTTTAGAAAAACCTAAAGGAAATGAAATTGATGACTGGGAACCTAGAAAGCAAATTTTATTTCAGTCTACGAAATTTGGAGATGACACGGATAGGGCATTAAAAAAATCAGATGGTACTTGGACTTACTTTGCGAATGATGTCGCTTATCATCTTAATAAAATAGAAAGAAAGTTTGATTTACTTATAAACGTGCTGGGAGCCGATCATGCTGGCTATTTAAAGAGACAGTCTTCATGCGTTTCGGCTTTATCAGAAAACAAACAGCAAATTATTTCTAAAGTTTGCCAGTTAGTAAAATTATTTAAATCTGGAAATCAGTTAAAGATGTCCAAAAGAGCAGGGGATTTTATAACTGCAAGCGATCTTATAAGTGAAGTTGGTAAAGATTCCGTTAGATTTATGATGATATACAGAAGTAATGACTCTCAGTTAGATTTCGATTTTGATTTAGTTACTGATCATTCTAAAGAAAATCCAGTGTTTTATGTTCAATATGCTCACGCTAGAATTTGTTCTTTATTTAGAAAAAATAAATATGAAATTAATAATGAAAAAACATTGAATTTAGACTTTCTTAATCAGGAAATCGAAATTGATATAATTAAAAAAATAGCTGAATGGCCAAAATGTTTAGAGTTATCTGCGTATCATTTAGAGCCACACAGAGTGCCATTTTACTTATATGAATTAGCAAGTTTATTTCACACTTATTGGAATTCTGGAAATGAGAATGATAATTTAAAAATTTTAAATGAAAACCAACCTGAGCTTCAGACTTCAAGATTATTTTTAATTAAAAAAATACAATTAGTTTTAAAAAGCGGTTTAGATATTTTAAATGTAACTGCCCCGGTTGAGATGTGATTGATTTAATGAAAAAAAATTTGATAAATTTAATATCTTTTTTTCTTGTTCTTTCTTTTTTAGTTTTTTGTTTGGTTTATTATAATTCAAATACATTTATTAAAAATACAGATAAAAAAAGAGAAAGTTATTTGATTTATTTAAATTCATATGTTGATAAATTAGATAAAATTAGTTCATCTTCTGATTTTAAAAAAAGAATAGATAACGAAGAGTTTTTTAAAAAAATTTATAAACAAAAACAATATTGGGAGTTGATAAAATAAAAATTTTGAAAACACACGCGATTATATTTGGGATTAATGGTTTTAAATTAAATTTAGAAGAAATTAATTTTTTTAAAGATTATAAACCATGGGGAATAATATTATTTTCTAGAAATATTAATAGTTTAGACCAAGTTAGAAATTTAACTTTCAGTATAAGAGAACTTTTTAAAGATAAAAATTTTCCAATATTAATTGATCAAGAAGGAGGAAAAGTTAATCGTTTTAGAAAAATTATTAATCTTGACAAATATCATGCTAAGTATTTTGGAGATACTTATAAAAATAATAAAGAATTTTATTCTAAATTTAGTAAATTTCTTAAAATTAATATATCTATTTTAAAATATTGTGGCATTAATATAAATACAGTTCCAGTTCTTGATTTATTTAATGATGACAAGAAAAGTGTTATTGGAAATAGAGCTTTTTCAAAAAAATATAATATTGTTATAAAATTATCTAAATATTTAATAAATTTTTATAGAAATTCAGGACTTGAAACTGTTACAAAACATATCCCAGGACATGGCTGCACTAACATAGATTCTCATTACCATTTGCCTATAGTAAGTTTTTCTTTGGATTATTTAAAAAAAAATGATTTTAGAACATTCAGAGGAGTTAATAGTAGTTTAGCAATGACAGCACATATTCTGTATGAAAAACTAGACCCAGATAAATGTGCTACTCAATCAAAAAAAATAATTACTAATATAATTAGAAAATATATAAATTTTAAAGGAATATTGATGTCTGATGATGTTTGCATGAAAGCTTTATCTGGCGGAGTTGTTAAAAATGCTAAACTAAGCCTAGATGCAGGCTGCAACTTATTATTACATTGCAGTGGGAATATTGATGAAATGAAGAAACTGTCTCTAGTAGTGCCAAAAATCGATAATTTTACCTACAAAATTACTCAAAAAATTAAGGCTAATTTTAATAAATTTAATTAAAGAATCAGTTAAATAAATTAAATGGACAGTATAGTTGAATTAAAACCTCTATCAGTTGAGAAGGTGGAGCAGGTTGAAGATAAATTTAATCTAAACATAGATAATTACGAAGGGCCATTAGAGCTGCTTTTAGATTTAGCTAAATCTCAAAAAGTTGATCTTATGAAGATTTCTATTGTTCAGTTGGCTGATGAGTATCTAAAGTTTATAAATAATATTAAAAAAAATTTGGAATTAGCAGCTGATTTTCTAGTCATGGCAACATGGCTTGCTTATTTAAAATCTAGATTATTATTACCTGATGATTTTGAGGATGATTTTTCAGCTATTCAAATGGCTGAAAAACTTAAACTGCAATTAAGAAAATTAGAAGCAATTAGATTTCTTTCTGACAAACTTGTTTCGCAGAAACAATTAGGGAGAGATATTTTTACAAAAGGAATTCGTGAAGGTATTAAAAAAATTTCCACTTCTAAATATGCTGTTTCTCTTTATGAACTTATCAAATCTTATGCAGAAATTAAAAGAAAACAAAATTTTTCTATTATGAATATTTCAAAGCTGCCAGTTTATACAATGGAAGAAGCTATAAAAAAAATTACAAGTTTACTTAAGGATTTAACAGATTGGAGAGATATTAAAGATGTAGTTCCAGGATCATTTTCAGGTTCGAAAAATTTAAAAAAATCAGGATTAGCAGGAACATTTGCTGGAAGCTTAGAATTGGTAAGAGAAGGAAAATTATCAATTATGCAAAAAAAAATTTTTGATAAAATATTAATTAAAGCTAGATAATTATGTTGAATAAAAATAAAGACGCAAAAAGATTGGTTGAAGCTATTTTATTTGCAGCTGATGAACCTTTAGACATAGAAACAATTAAATCTAAAATTGAACTAAATGTTGATGTCTTAAAAATATTAAAGGAATTACAATCTGAATTTATCGAAAGAGGTATAAATCTTTATGAAATTTCAAACAAATGGTCCTTTAGAACTGCTGAGAACTTGTCTAAAAAAATTGCAAGTGAAGTTGTTCAGCAAAGAAAGTTATCAAAAGCCACAATAGAAACTTTAGCAATCATCGCATATCATCAACCTGTTACACGTTCTGAAATTGAAGAGATTAGAGGAGTTTCTTTTAGTACCGGTACCTTAGAAATATTATTTGAACTTGGATGGGTAAAACCCCAGGGCCGAAAAGAAATACCAGGAAAACCCTTGTTATATGTTACAACCGATACTTTTCTGAGTCATTTTAATCTTAAATCTTTATCGGATTTACCAAATTCAGAAGAGTTAGCATCTGCCGGTTTAATTGATAGTCGTTTGGATAGATCAATTTTTGGTACAAACAAGTTTGCTAAAGATGATTTAGATAAGCAATCTAAAGAAGACATTTTTTCCAATATAGACGACATGCTTTCAGAAACTTTAAATCAAAAAGATAATTAATTATTTGTAAATAATATTATTTAATATATAAATTTAGTTATGGGTTTAAGTTTTTGGCATATAATCATCGTTGTAATAGTAGTTGTCCTTCTGTTTGGTAGAGGAAAGATATCTGACTTAATGGGGGACGTTGCTAAAGGAATTAAAAGTTTCAAAAAAGGCATGTCTGACGATCAGTCCTCAGACAATAAAGACCCTAAAGATAAAGATAAAGATCAAAATTCTAAGTCAAATCACTAAAATAATTTATGCCACAAATTGGGTGGTCAGAAATTTTAGTTATCCTTCTAGTCGCAATTATTGTTATTGGACCAAAAGATCTTCCAATTGTTCTTAGAAAATTCATTCAAATAAAAAATGGAATAAAAAATTATGTTAATTCTTTTCAAAAAGGAATTGACGATATTGTTCAGGAGCAAGAAAAGGATATAAAAAAAATAATAGATATTAATCCCGAAGAAGAAAATAAAGAGAAATCAAAAAAACTTTAATTTTTATTTGTATGAGTGACAACAATACTAATGAGCAAAATCAATCAAGTGTAACTGAGCATCTCTTAGAATTAAGGTCTCGAATAATAAAAAGTCTTATTTTTTTTGCACTAGCTTTTATAATTTCTTACATGAATGCAGATAAAATATATGATTTTTTATTACAACCTTATGTTAGGGCTTTAGGAGAAGGACAGATAGGTACTAAAAGATTAATTTTTACAGCATTACAGGAAACTTTTATTACATATTTGAAATTATCTTTTTTTTCTGCTCTATTTTTTTCTTTTCCTGTTTTTTTAATTCAAATTTGGAAGTTCATAGCTCCTGGATTGTATCAAAATGAAAAAAGAGCGATTTTACCTTTTATTATTGCAACACCTGTTCTTTTTATAACTGGGGCTTTATTGGCGTATTATTTTATAATGCCTTTGGCTATAAAGTTTTTTTTATCATTTGAAACTTTAAGTACACAGACCAGTATGCCAATACAATTAGAAGCAAGAGTAAGTGAATATCTTTCGTTAATAATGGTTTTTATGATTGCTTTTGGACTTAGTTTTGAATTGCCAGTGTTATTAATTCTATTAGCGACTATTGGTTTTGTTGATTCAAAATATTTATCTGAAAGAAGAAGATATGTTATTGTTATTATATTTATTGTTGCAGCAGTTATTACGCCTCCAGATCCAATTAGTCAGATAGGATTAGCTATTCCATTAATGATTTTGTATGAAATTTCTATTTTAATTATTAAATATTTAGAAAAAGGTAAAAATGATAAATCTTAAAAATTTAAGAGAAAACCCATCTCTTTTTAAAAAAAAATATAAAGAAAGATTTATAAAAAATTCAGATCAATTGATAGATGAAATTATTTCTTTAGATTCTTCCATAAGGCAAATTTTAGAAAAACAGCAAAAATTGCAAGAAGAGAGAAATAAGATATCTAAAGAATTGTCTATTTCTAAAGATAAAAAAAGTGATCAATTCTTATCTTTATCTAAAAATGTTTTAAATATTAAAAATGATATTGAAATTTATGAGAAAAATCTTTCCGAACATAAATATAAAATAAATAATATTCTTCATAATTTACCAAATATACATTTGGATGATGTTCCGGTTGGCCAAGATAGCAATAGCAATAAAGAAATAAAAAGATTCGGTAATGTTAAAAATTTTAATTTTAGAATTAAGTCTCATGATGAGATTGGTTTAGAGAGAGACTTGATTGACTTTGATACCGCAACTAAGATCTCTGGCGCTAGATATGTAATAACGAAAGGTAATATTGCTAAATTAGAAAGAGCTTTAATAAATTTTATGATTGATACGCACGTAAAAGAATTTGAATATTTAGAAATGAATGTTCCAATAATTGTTAATGAAGAATCAATGTTTGGAACTGGTCAGTTGCCAAAATTTTCGAAAGAGCAATTTTCTTTAAACACTGGCTCATGGTTAATACCAACAGCTGAAGTTTCTCTTACAAATATTGTTAGAGATAAAATACTAAATTATGAGGATTTGCCGCTTAGATATGTTGCGGCCACACCCTGCTTTAGAGCTGAAGCTGGAGCTGCAGGAAAAGACACAAAGGGCATGATGAGACAACATCAATTTTATAAAGTTGAATTAGTAAGCATTGTAAAACCCGAAGATAAAAATGATGAACTTGAAAGACTGACTAATTGCGCAGAAACTATACTTAAAAAACTAGAGATACCCTACAGAGTTATATTACTTTCATCTGGGGATATGGGTTTTAGTGCAGAAAAAACTTATGATCTTGAGGCATGGATACCATCTCAAAATAATTATAGAGAAATATCTAGCTGTTCCTCTTGTGGTCAATTTCAGGCAAATAGGATGATGGCGCGTTTTAAAGATTTAGAAAAAAAAATTGACTATGTTGCTACATTAAATGGTTCTGGGCTCGCTATAGGAAGAACATTAATTGCTATAATAGAAAATAATCAAAATGAAGATGGTTCAATTAATATTCCTACAGTTTTGCATAATTATATGGGCGGATTAAAAAAGATTTAATTTATATATAAATTAAAAAGCTAAAAAAAATATTGTATTTAATCAGCATCTAGTATAATCAACCAAATTATGTCAGCATCTGGTTTCGCGCAATTTATACCTCTAATATTAATATTTGTTATTTTTTATTTCTTATTAATTAGACCTCAACAAAAAAGAGTCGCTGAGCATAAGCTAATGGTTTCAAAGCTAACTAGAGGCGATACAGTTGTTACGGCAGGTGGGATTGTAGGAAAAATTTCAAGAATTATTGATGAAGAAAAAGCAGAGTTAGAAATTGCTGATAATATTAATGTTAAAATTATAAGATCTACTATCTCACAAGTTTTATCTAAATCCGAAACTAACTAATTTAGTAGTGTTAAATTTCTCCAGATTAAAAATTGGATTTATCATTTCTTCTATTTTAATTTTTTTTTATATTTTTATAGGAAATTTTAACTTTGCAAATAAAACTAATTTATTTTTAGATAAAAAAGTAAATTTAGGTTTAGATCTTCAAGGTGGTTCATATTTGCTGTTAGAAATTGATATGAACCCTCTAATTAATAAAAAATTAGAGGAAAAAGCGTCAGATTTAAAAAAAAATTTTAATGAAAAAAAATTAGATTTTAAAAATTTAAGTATTTTAAATAATAAAATTACTTTTGAAATAAAAAATTTATCTCAAAAAGATATTTTTATAAACACAATTAACAAGACAAATATTGAAGAAAATATTTTTTCTAGAATTAACAAAGTTAATACAGAAAATGCTAATAAAGATTTTGTCTATAAGATTGAAAAAGATGTATTTACTTTACAATTTAATGAAGAACATATTAAGCGGCTTAAAAAAGATACAATTAATCAATCTATAGAAATAGTAAGAAAAAGAGTAGATCAACTTGGCACAAAAGAACCAACTATTCAGCAAAAGGGAGATAATAGAATAATTGTAGAGTTACCAGGATTATCAGATCCATCAACTTTTAAAAATATTCTTGGTAAAACTGCACAATTAAATTTTAAATTTGTAAAAACTAGCAATAGTTCTGGTGACAACCTTGGTTTTGAAAAAGTTAAAAATAAATCTGATGGTTTATTTATAGAGGTAGAAAAAAAATTAATTGTGTCTGGCGAAAACTTAACTGATGCTCAACCAGGATTTGATAGGCAAACAAATCAATCTATCGTCAGTTTTAAATTTGACAATATAGGAGCTAAAAAGTTTGCCAATGCTACAAAAGATAATGTGGGCAGGCCTCTTGCTATTATATTAGATAATGAAATTTTAAGCTCACCAGTTATCAGAGAACCCATACTAACTGGTAGTGGACAAATATCTGGAGGTTTTACGGTTGAGGAGGCAAATCAGTTAGCAATTTTATTAAGAGCTGGAGCTTTGCCAGCACCAATGAAAATTATAGAAGAAAGAACAGTTGGTGCTGATCTAGGAAAAGATTCTATTCGTTATGGAATTATATCTTTTATTGCGGGTTTCTTGCTGGTTTTTGTTTATATGGTTTACGCGTATAAATTATTTGGAGTTTTTGCAAATATTTCTCTTTTATTAAATATTGTTATTTTAATTTCAGTTTTATCTATTTTTGGATCTACCCTAACTTTACCTGGTATAGCAGGAATTGTTTTAACGGTTGGCATGGCAATTGATACTAACGTAATAATTTATGAAAGAGCGAAAGAAGAACTAAAGATTGAAAAATCAAATATTATCGCTTTTGACATTGCTTATAAAAAGTCACTATTAACCATCATTGATTCAAATTTAACAACATTAATTGCTGGCATTATTTTATTTTATTTAGGTAGCGGACCAGTAAAAGGGTTTGCCGTTACACTGTGCGTTGGATTAATAACATCATTTTTTACAGCTTTTACTGTTAGTAGATTAATGGTTTCAAAATATCTTATGACTAATAAATTTAAAATTATAAATATTTAACATGACTAATTTTAATTTTTTAAAATATAAAAATTTTTTTTTATTACTTTCATTTATTTTAATTTTAGCTTCGATTATCCTAGTGTTTACAAAGGGGTTAGATTTTGGAGTTGATTTTAAAGGAGGTACGACGATTGAAATTCGACCAGAAAAAAAAATTGAAATAGAAAAAATTAGAAATTCATTATCAAAACTTAAAATTAACAATTATTCAGTTAAAGAATTTGGAGGTGCGAATGATTTTTTAGTTTCTTCAGATAATAGTGTTTCACCAATCGATATAAAAAATTTTATTGAAAAAGATTTAAACGAAAAAATTACAATTAGAAAAGTAGAGACGGTGGGCCCCAAAGTTGGATCTGAGTTGATTAAATCTGCTATTTATTCAGTCTTATTATGTTTTATTGCAATGTTTTTTTATTTATGGTTTCGTTTTGAGTGGCAATTTAGCTTTGGTGGAATAGTCGCTCTTTTTCATGACACAATTATCACTGTAGGAGTTTTTTCTCTTTTAGGATTACAATTTGATCTTACTATTGTTGCAGCGTTATTAACTATTATTGGTTACTCAATTAATGACACGGTTATTATTTATGATCGAATTAGAGAGAATTTAAAAAAGGATAGTACTTCCGAGTTGTCGATTTTAGTTAATGAATCATTAAATAATACTCTTTCGCGTACATTAAAAACTTCAGGCACAACACTATTATCAATTGTCGCCGTATTAATTTTTGGAGGAGAGGTTCTAAGAGGATTTGCTTTTGCAATAACTTTTGGAATTATAATAGGAACTTATTCTTCAATTTATATAGCTTCTCCTATAGTTATGTTTTTTAAAGTTAAAAGAGATTGGTCTGTAAAAGTTGATAATACGCCTTAATAAAGATTTTGCGCTATAACCATTGTTAAAAGCATCGGAATAGACAAAAAAGTATTAGTTCTAGATGTAAGAATTGCAATTCTTGCCGACTTAGCTTTTGTTTCAGGATCACAATCAATAATTCCTAAAGCTCTTTTTTGATTTGGCCAGATTATAAACCAAACGTTAATAGCCATAATTATTCCAAGCCACATGCCAATTCCTATTGTTATACTTTTAGGACTTCCTTTAAAAGCTAAAGCTTCATGAACATAACCGTTTAAATAGGCTGTTATTAAACCTGTTACAATTGTGGAAAGGGCAGCCCAACGAAACCAAAATAAAGCTGCAGGAGCTATTACTTTTCCAATTGCAGGTTTTTGTTCGTCAGGAATTTTTGGCATACTTGGTATTTGTACAAAATTAAAATACCATAATAGTCCTATCCACATAATTCCGGATAAAACATGTAAGTATCTAAATATAGCGCTCCAAAAATATCTATCGTTAGCCCATCCATCGTTAATATAAAATAAAACTCCAAAGAAAATTAATGTAGCTATAACAGAACTTAGTATTGTTTTTGGTAAAGATTGAAGAATATTAATGATTCCCATTAACAAATAATAGCATAAATAATATTTTTTTACGCACTCTTTTTTGAAGTATTTTTAGATAAAATTTTCTTTAAAAATTCACCTGTATAACTACCCTTTACAAGGGAAACGTCTTCTGGTGTGCCTTCTGCAATAATTTTTCCACCTTTTACTCCTCCTTCAGGTCCCATATCAATTATCCAATCTGCTGTTTTTATTACATCTAAATTATGCTCAATAACAATTACCGTGTTTCCCTTATTTACAAAAGTATGAAGAACTTCTAATAATTTTTTAACATCATGAACGTGCAGACCTGTTGTTGGTTCATCAAGTATATAAATTGTTCTTCCTGTTGCTCTTTTTGATAACTCTTTTGCGAGTTTAATTCTTTGAGCTTCTCCGCCAGAGAGAGTTGTGGCTTGTTGACCAATTTTTATATAGCCAAGACCAACTTTTTGAAGCGTTAAAAGTTTGTCCCTTATTGATGATATATTTTCAAAAAAATCTACACCTTCATCAACGGTCATATTTAAAACATCAGCAATATTTTTATCTTTAAATCTTATTTCTAAAGTTTCCCTATTATATCTATTGCCTTTACAAACATCACATTGAACATAAACATCAGGTAAAAAATGCATTTCATAGGTAATTACTCCATCGCCTTCACAAGCCTCGCATCTACCTCCTTTGACGTTAAAAGAAAATCTTCCAGGTTTGTAACCTCTTGCTTTTGAATCCGGCAAATTAACAAACCATTCTCTTATAACAGTGAATGCACCGGAGTATGTTGCTGGATTAGATCTTGGTGTTCTACCGATAGGAGATTGATCAATATCAATTATTTTATCTAAATATTCATAACCCTGAATGCCTTTAAAAGGTTTAGGCATATTTTTTGTTATAGTTTTATTAATCATTAAATTTAATGCTCTATAAAGAGTATGAAGAACAAATGTTGATTTGCCGCTTCCAGAAACACCTGTAACTGCTATAAAAGTTCCAAGGGGAATTTTTGCTGTAACATTTTGTAAATTATTCCCAGTGGCTCCACTTAAAGTTAAATATCTCCCGTCTCTTGCTTTTCTTCTTATTTGTGGAATAGAAATAAATTTTTTCCCTGATAAATATTGTCCAGTTATACTATTTTCATTTTGCATGATTTCAGAAGGGGTACCCGCTGCGATTATTTTTCCGCCTTCAGTTCCGGCTCCTGGTCCAAGATCAATGATATAATCAGAGCTGAGCATGGCTTCTTCATCATGTTCTACTACTATCACTGTGTTTCCTAAGTCTCTTAATCTTTTAAGAGCATTTAATAGTTTAATGTTATCTTTTTGATGCAATCCTATTGATGGTTCATCTAAAACATAAAGAACGCCTGTTAAACCCGAACCTATTTGCGAAGCTAATCTTATTCTTTGAGATTCTCCACCTGACAATGTTCCAGACGATCTTGATAAATTCAAATAATCAAGACCCACATTTATTAAAAAACTTAATCTTTCATTAATTTCTTTTAAAATATGTACTGAAATTTTATTTTCTTTATCTGTTAAATGATTATGAAGATTAGAAAACCATTCATATGCACTTTGAATAGACATTCTTGAAACTTCACTAATATTTAAGTCTTTTATTTTTACTGAAAGAGCCTCTTCTTTAAGTCTCATTCCCTTGCATCTCTCACACTCTGTTTCGTTTTGAAATTGTGAAATTTCTTCTCTTTTCCAGTCGCTATCAGTTTCTAAATATTTTCTTTCTAAATTATTAACAACACCTTCAAATGATTTTTTGTTTGAATATTTTTCATATCCATCATCATAAGAAAATTTAATTTCCTCTTCACCAGATCCGTACAAAATAACATCTTGAATTTTTTTTGGTAAATCTCTCCAAGGCGTTTCTAATGAAAAATTATAATGCTTTGCTAAAGAAGATAAAGTTTGAGCGTAATACAAAGTTGAACTTGACGCCCAAGGAATAATAGCTCCATCTATTAAAGTTTTCTTATCATTAGGAATTACTAATTTTGGATCTATATAAAGATCAACACCGATACCTTCGCACTCTGGACAAGCTCCGTAAGGACTATTGAAAGAAAAAAGCCTTGGTTCTATTTCCTCTATTGTAAAGCCACTTTCTGGACATGCAAATTTTGAAGAGAATACAATTTTTTCATTTTTCTTAAATTCTTTAGGAAGATTTTCATTTGTAAAGTCCACATAAACAAGACCGTCAGATAAAGATAAAGTTGTTTCAATACTTTCAGCAATTCTTTGTTGTTCTTTTTTGTCATTAATAAAACCATCGACATATATATCTATGTCGTGTTTTATGTTTTTATTAAGAGTAGGCGACTGATCAATTTCATAAATTTTGCCATCAATTCTTGCTTTTTGAAAACCTCTTTTTTTGTATCCAAGTAATTCTTTTTTGTATTCTCCTTTTCTCCCTCTAACTACAGGAGCGTAAATTTGAATCTTAGATTGTTTAGGCAGATCTAATATGCGATCTACCATTTCTGAGACTGTTTGTGATTTGATAGGCTTTCCTGTGAATGGTGAATAAGGAACTCCAACTCTTGCGTACAAAACACGCATATAGTCATAAATTTCAGTTACCGTTGCAACAATTGATCTTGGGTTTTTTGAAGTAGTTTTTTGTTCAATAGATATTGCTGGTGATAGACCTTCGATTAAGTCAACATCCGGCTTTCTCATTCGATCTAAAAATTGTCGAGCATATGCGGATAAACTTTCAACATATCTTCTCTGACCCTCAGCATAGATTGTGTCAAATGCTAGAGATGATTTTCCAGATCCAGATAAACCTGTGATTGTTATTAATTTATCTCTTGGAATCTCTACTGAAATATTTTTTAAATTGTGCTCCCTAGCACCTTTGATAACGATTTTTGTGACTGTATTACTCATCTTTTCGGTAAATTTTATTCTTTTAATTTGATTAGTCTGATATAATAAATACGTAATTTTTACTTCAAAAAAAGATCTATATTATGGCAGGCAGCTTAAATAAAGTTTTATTAATCGGCAGACTTGGGAACGATCCTGAAATCAAACAAATGCAAAATGGAAAAAGTGTTGCAAGACTTAGCGTTGCAACTTCTGAGTCTTGGAAAGATAAAAACACTGGGGAAAGAAAAGAAAAAACAGAGTGGCATAGAGTTGTTATTTTTAATGAAGGTTTAGTAAGTGTTGTTCAGAAATACTTAAAAAAAGGGGCGCAAGTTTATATAGAAGGTCAATTAAATACTAATAAGTATACTGATAGCAATGGACAGGAAAAATACAGCACTCAAATAGTTCTACAAGGTTACAATTCATCTCTTACAATGTTGGATGGAAAGAATTCTTCATCTGGTGATAGCAAAAAATTAGAGAGTAGCCAGTTACCATCTGATGATATGCCTGACATTTCTCAAGATCCAGACGATAAAGTTCCTTTTTAAATTTACTTCATGAGTGAAGATTTAAATAAAGAAAAATCAATAAGCAAAAAGTATAATTCAGTACAAATTGTTGATGAGATGAAAACCTCATACTTGTCGTACGCGATGAGCGTTATCATAAGTAGAGCTTTGCCTGATGCAAGAGATGGATTAAAGCCTGTTCATAGAAGAATTATCTATGCAATGTATAAAGGTGGATATGACTGGTCAAAACAATTTAGAAAGTCAGCAAGAGTAGTCGGGGATGTAATTGGTAAGTATCACCCACACGGCGATCAGGCTGTTTATGATGCTTTAGTGAGATTAGCTCAAGATTTTTCAATGAGTGTAAAGTTGTTAGACGGACAAGGAAATTTTGGTTCTATGGACGGTGATAGGGCGGCTGCAATGCGTTATACAGAGACAAGATTAGCAAAAATTTCAGAATATTTAGTTGCTGATATTGAAAAAAATACAATCGATTATCAAAATAATTATGACGATACTGAATTAGAACCAACTGTACTGCCAGCTCAATTTCCAAATTTATTAGTAAATGGAGCGGGTGGTATAGCCGTTGGAATGGCAACAAATATTCCACCTCACAATCTTGGTGAAATTATTGATGGAACACTTGCTTATATTGATAACAATGAAATTTCTATTGATGAATTAATTAAACTTATTCCAGGACCTGATTTTCCAACAGGTGGCTTAATAATAGGAAAAGATGCAATAAAAACCGGATATAAAACAGGAAGAGGTTCGATAAAAATACGTGGAGAGATTGAAACCGAAGAAGAAAAAAAAGACAAAACTCTAGTGGTGATTAAATCAGTGCCATTTCAAACAAACAAATCATTATTAATTGAAAAAATTGCTCTTTTAGTGAGAGAAAAAAAAATTGAAGGTATATCGGATATTAGAGATGAGTCTAATAAAGAAGGTGTAAGAATAGTTATTGATTTAAAAAGAGGAGTGTCGAGCGAAGTAATTATCAATCAACTTTATAAATACTCACCTATTGAATCATCATTTGGATTTAACACACTTGCAATTCTTAACGGCAAACCAGAACTATTAAATTTAAAACAATTTATAAAAATTTTTGTTGAGTTTAGAGAAAAAGTTTTAATTAAAAGGACTTTATTTGATTTAAAGAAAGCGAAAGATCGAGTTCATATTCTAATTGGATTGTTTATTGCCATAGAAAATATTGATGAAATTATAGCTATTATTCGTAAATCTAAAAATCCAAATGATGCAAAAACTACACTTCAAAACAAATCATGGAGTTTTAAAAAATCAAAAATTAATAAAGACGTTTTAGACGTTAGTGATTTATCTAATAAGAATGAGTACCGTCTATCAGACCATCAAGTTAGAGCAATTTTAGAACTAAGACTTCAAAAACTTACAGCAATAGGACATGAGGAGATCAATCAAGAAATTACCGAACTTTATAAGCTTATAGTTCAATACAAAAAAATTCTTAATGATAGAAATGCTTTGTTAAACCAAATCAAAGATGAGCTTAAAGGTATAAAGACAAAATTTTCAACGCCTAGAAAAACTAAAATTATAAATCAAGTTGGAATTTTCGATATTGAAGATGTGGTTAAGAAAGAAGATGTGATTATTACAATTACTAATAAAGGATATATCAAAAGAAGTCCTTTAAGTTCAATTAGAGTTCAAAAAAGAGGCGGCAAAGGAAAAACAGGAATAACGACAAGAGATGAAGATTTTGTAAGTCAAATATTTACTGCAAATACTCATACACCTATTCTTTTCTTTTCATCAAAAGGTATCGTTTATAAATTAAAAGCGTGGAAAATTCCTGAGGGTTCTAACCAGTCAAAAGGTAAAGCTCTTCATAGTATTCTTCCTTTAAAAGAAGGTCACATAATTACATCAATTATGCCTTTACCAAGCGATGAGTCTTTATGGGCAAAAATGAAAATCATATTTGCTACCGCCAATGGAAAAGTTAGAAAAAATAGTCTTTTAGATTTTGAAAGCATTCAGCAAAGCGGGAAAATCGCAATGAAATTAGAAGATGGCGATTTAATTGTTGGAATTAAAATTTTAGATGATGATGACGACTTTTTATTAAGTTCAGAAAAAGGGAAATCTTTAAGAGTTCAATCAAAAAAATTAAGATTGTTTAAAGGTAGATCTTCTAAAGGAATAAAAGGAATGTCATTAAAAAAAGGTGATAAAATTATTTCATTATCAATTTTAAAGAGCGTAAAAATAACATCTGACGAAGCAAAATCATATATCAAAGCATCTAGATTAGAAAAAGATGTAGAGGAAACTCCAGATGATGAAAATGAAACAACTAAAATAGTAACATTATCTAAAAAACAAATTGAAGAATTTAAAAATAAAGAACAATATATTTTAACTGTAACAGAAAATGGTTATGGAAAACGTTCATCTGCTTATGAATACAGAGTAAGTGGTAGAGGAGGGCAGGGAATTATAAATATTATAAACTCAGAAAGAAATGGTGGAGTTGCTTCAACATTCACGATTAATCATGAAGATCAAATTATGTTGATTACTGATAAAGGACAGATGATTAGATGTAACGTTAAAGATATTAGAATAACGGGTAGAAATACACAGGGTGTTAGAATTTTTAATCTTTCTGACGATGAAAAAGTTGTTTCTGCTGCCAGAGTAGAAGACTCTTCAGAGGAAAATAATTAATGATTCAAAGAGCCAAGATTTATCAACCTGTAAAAACAGCGATGCAATCGGGTAGGGCTAGAACTAAATTTTGGATTTTAGAATTTGCAAAATCTAATTCTAACAAAGATTTTGTAATGGGATGGACATCATCATCAAACACTGGAGAGCAAATAAAGTTAAAATTTGAAACTCAAGAACAAGCCATTGCTTACGCTAAGGAAAATAATATTCAATTTGATCTGACAACTCATAAAAAAAATAAGCTTATCATCAAAGCTTATGCTGATAATTTTTTAAATAATGTTTAAAAGTTTTTTTTTTAATAAAAAATGGTTGTTATGGTCTTGGGGTGGAGGACTGTTATTAATTTTTTCATTATTAATCCAAGTGTCAATAACCGTTCAAATAAATGAATGGTACAAAGGTTTTTATGATTTATTACAAAATGCTACAAAAAGTAATATTTCAGAATTTTGGAACAAAATTTATGTTTTTTGTTATTTAGCATTTCCATATGTATTGCTAGCAACTTTTACAGGTTTTTTTACAAGAGTTTATTCTCTACGTTGGCGCGAGGCTATAACTTTTGATTACATCCCATTATGGAAAAACAGCCTCGAAAATGTAGAAGGTGCATCACAAAGAATTCAAGAAGATACAAGTAGATTTGCAAAAATTGTAGAAAGTTTAGGTCTTCAAGTAATCAGAGGTATTATGACTTTAATTGCTTTTATACCTATACTTTGGGGGCTTTCTTCTGGAATTCAAATTGATTTTTTAAAACAATTTCCAGGATCTTTAGTTTGGGTTTCTCTATTTGTTAGTTTGGGAGGATTAATAATAAGTTGGTTCGTTGGAATTAAATTACCAGGCCTTGAATATAATAATCAAAGAGTAGAAGCGTCATTCCGAAAAGAATTAGTATATGGTGAAGATGACAGATTAAAATATGCAAAACCCGACACCGTATTTGAATTATTTTCAGGAATTAAGTTTAACTACCACAGACTTTTTTATAATTACGGTTATTTTGACGTATGGGTTAATTTGTATGATCAATTTATGGTTATTGTTCCATACTTAGTGATGGCGCCAAGTTTATTTACAGGTGCAATTACACTTGGAGTTATAGTTCAAGTGTCAAATGCATTTCAAAGAGTTCATAATAGCTTTTCTTTATTTATTCATCAATGGACAACAATTACTGAATTAAGATCTATACATAAAAGATTAGGCGAGTTTGAAATTGCAATTGGTTATAAAAAAAATTAACCACTATCTATTATATTTAATATTTTATCTTTTTTAAAAAATTTGAGAAGAGTATTAAATTTATCGATTGGTAAATTACCCTCAATATAAAAATCAGTTTCTAGTTTAGCTAATTCAAAAAGATGAGAGTGATACATTGGATCCGCTACAATAAAATCCTTTTCACCACTTTGTTTGTAACCAATGATATCTCCAAATCCTCTTAATTTTAGGTCCTGTTCGGATATATAAAATCCATCATTAGATTCTTTAAGAATTTTAAGTCTTTTTTTACCATTTTCGCTTATTGATTTTGAATATATTAGAATACATTCACCATCTTGGATTCCTCTTCCGACCCTTCCTCTTAACTGATGCAGTTGAGCAAGCCCAAATCGTTCAGAATTTTCAATTATAACTGTATTTGCATTTTGATTATCGACACCAACTTCGATTACAGTTGTTGATATTAATATTGAAAATTTTTTATCTAAAAAATCTTTCATTACTTTTATTTTTTCTTCATTCTTTAAATTGCCATGCATTATGGCAACATCTTCAGGAAAATAATTTTTTAGATATTCAAATCTATCTAAGACTGGGGTTAATTTAACTTTTTTACTCTCTTCAATTAAAGGGCAAATCCAATAAACTTGTTGCTTACTTGTTATTTTATTTTTTATTAAATTAATTAAATCAGGTATTTTATTTTCAGGAATTATATTTGTTATAATCTTAGTTTTTTTAAATGGTTTTTCTCTAAGAGTAGAAATATCCATATCACCATAAGTTGATAAAATTAAAGTTCTGGGTATTGGAGTTGCGCTCATTAAAAGAACATCACAGTTCATGCCTCCTTTTTCTGAAAGATTTATTCTTTGTTTGACACCAAATTTATGCTGTTCATCTATGATTATTAATCCTAAATTATTAAATGAAACGCTTTCTTGAAATAAAGAATGAGTCCCTATTAAAAAATTTATTTTTCCATCAATAAGCTCTTTTTTGATTTCAATCTGCCTTTTTTTATTTACTCCGCTGCTTAAAATTTCAACTTTTATATCAAGACCTTGAGTAATTGATTTGATTAAATTTAAATGTTGCGTAGCTAATATTTCAGTTGGGCACATTAAAGCTACTTGAAAACCCGAGGCTATAACATTTAATCCTGAAATAATTGAAATAATAGTTTTACCAGAACCTACATCACCCTGAAGCAGTCTTAACATTTTTTTGTCTTTTTTCAGATTATCTTCAATTTCTTTAATAATATCTTGTTGATCTTTTGTTAAAGTAAAAGATAAATTTTTTATTATTTTTAATTTATATTCTGAAGAGAAAATTTTAGGTTTTTTATAAATAGTTAAGTTTTTTTTTTTAATTTGAGAAAAAATTAATAAATTAGAAAATATCTCATCAAAAGATATCCTTTCATATGCTAAAGAATTCTTGTCTAAATCTTCTTTTTTCTTTGGATTGTGAAGTTGAGTTAATGAATCTTTAAAATTAGGCCATTTATTATTTTTTATAACAGAATCTCTGTGCCACTCTGGAACATCAGGAATCTCTTTGGTAATATTTTCATAAATTTTATTTATAGTTTTGTTAGAAATGCCTTTTAATGAACTATAAGTTGGCATTATTTTGCTAACCTTTTCTTCGTTATTAACTGAAGTAACGTAGTCAGGATTAGTTATTTGATACTTATTTTTATAAATATTCACCTTTCCACTAATAATGACCTCACTGTTAAGAGGTAATATTTCTTTAACGTAATTTTCTCTTGAATTAAAAAAAACAATGTTAATCTCCCCAGTGTCATCAAAGCACTGAACAGTATTTGGAAGTCTTCTTATTCTTGGAAAGTTATGTTTTTTAACTTTAACAAAAATTGTACTAATTTTTCCTATTTCTAGATTGTTTAACTTTGGACAATGGGTTCTATCAATCAATCCATATGGAAAATTAAAAATTAGATCAATATTAGATTCTATTTTTTTTTCATTAAATAGCTTCTGTATTTTTGGTCCTATTCCTTTTGTCTTAGAAATTGGATTAAAAAAAAAATTAAAATTTTTTTCTTTCATTTAAAGACTTGGTTTGAATTTAGATATATATATTAGATATGAGCAATTTAATAAAAAAACTTTTATATAGATCTAATCACAGAGGCACCAAAGAAATGGATTTACTAATTGGTGGTTTTGCTAATGAAAACTTAAATAAATTAAACTCTGATGAGTTGAAAGAATTTGAACTTTTATTAAATTTTACTGATAAAGAATTAAGTTCTTGGTTAGTAGATAATAAGAAAAATATAGATTTGGAGAACTTTTCTATTTCTAAAAAAATTAAGGAATTTAAGTTACAATTTTAAATTTTTATAGAATCAAATTTTCTATTATTTTAATAATAATGGCGGAGAGGGTGGGATTTGAACCCACGAACGAGTTGCCCCGTTGCTAGTTTTCAAGACTAGTGCTTTCAACCGCTCAGCCACCTCTCCTTGATTAATGACTTTAAATGTAGGCTATGTTAAAAAAAGTAATGAATATTTACCTTAAATTTAAAATATTTCTAATTATTTATTTATTTACAATATTTAATCCCAATATTTCATTAGCAAATGAAAAATTTACCGAATGGTTAGTTGGTTTTAAAGGTAGAGCAATAGCCCAAGGTGTTTCAAAAGAAACCGTTGATACTGCATTAAAAAATGCAAAATTTTTAGAGAGAATTGTTGCATTAGATAGAAAGCAGCCTGAATTTTTTGAGAAAACTTACGAGTATTTAGAAAAAAGAGTTGATGATAAAAGAATACAATCGGCTAAAAATCTCTTAAAAGAAAATTCAGCTTTACTTGAAAAAGTTAACACTAAATTTAAAGTTGATAAAGAAATTCTTGTAGCTCTGTGGGGTATAGAGACAAATTTTGGAGTTAATAAAGGAAAAGTGGATATAATTTCTGCTTTATCAACTCTATCATTTGATAATCGAAGATCAGAATATTTTGAAAAAGAATTGATTATACTTTTAAAATTAATCGATAATAAAACTATTAAGTATGAGAGTTTATATGGATCATGGGCTGGTGCTATCGGCAATTTTCAATTCATGCCATCAACAATTCAAAAGCATGGAATAAATTTTGACGAAGTGGCTGATATTGATTTAATCAATTCATTTCATGATTCCCTTGCTTCCGCGGCAAATTACTTAAAAACAATTGGATGGAACGAAAAAGATAAATGGGGATTTGAAGTTAGCATAGATAAAAACTTTGATAAAAATTTAATTAACTCAGATTCAAAAAATCTTAAAAATAAAATTTCTATTTCTCAATTAAAATTATTAGGTTTTAAAAATAGAAATGGCAGTGAGATTTTGTATGCAGATAAAAAAGAAGGTTGGTTAATAAGACCTGACGGTGAAGATGGTCCTATATACAT
>VERQ01000058.1 GCA_018882565.1 Candidatus Fonsibacter sp.
TCTGCTTGAACTAAAAGAGGATTTAAATCTAAATCATCTAAATTAGCGGATCCTCTACTTACTTGTTTTAACAAATCTGTTCTTCCAACGATTTCATTTAATGATTTAAAACCAAGACTTGCTAAAATTTCTCTTACTTCTTCAGCTATAAATGAAAATAAATTAACAACCTTTTCTGGTGTTCCTGTAAATTTTTTTCTAAGCTCTTCATCTTGGGTACAAATTCCCACGGGACAGGTATTAGAATGACATTGTCTAACCATTATACAGCCCATCGCTATTAATGAAGTTGTCGCTATTCCAAAATCATCTGCTCCCATCATTGCGGCCATAACAACATCTTTACCTGTTTTAATTCCTCCGTCAGTTCTTAAAATAACTTCATGTCTTAAACCGTTTAAAGTTAAAATTTGATTGGCCTCTGTTAAGCCGATTTCCCAAGGAAGTCCTACATACTTCACACTTGTTAATGGGGAAGCTCCTGTTCCGCCTGAATGTCCACTAATTAGAATTACATCTGCTTTTGCCTTTGCAACTCCTGCAGCAATAGTTCCTATTCCTGTTGATGAAACTAATTTAACTCCAATTTTTGCTTTAGGATTTATTTGTTTTAAATCGTAGATAAGTTGTGACAAATCTTCGATTGAATAAATATCATGGTGAGGTGGTGGAGATATTAGGGTAACACCTGGCGTAGAATGTCTCAAAGTTGCAATTTCGGCGGTCACTTTAAATCCCGGTAACTGACCTCCTTCTCCAGGTTTTGCTCCTTGAGATATTTTAATTTCTATTTCATCACAATTATTCAAATATTCTGCTGTTACTCCAAATCTAGCTGAGGCAATCTGTTTAACTCTTGAATTTGCATTATCGCCGTTCTCTTTTGGTATTGCCCTTTTTGCATCCTCTCCTCCTTCTCCGCTACATGATGCGCCTCCAATTCTGTTCATAGCAATTGCTAAAGTTTCATGTGCTTCTTTTGAAAGCGCACCTAAAGACATGCTTCCGCTTCCAAATCTTTTTCTAATATTTGTAATAGACTCTACCTCTTCAATTAGAATTGGTTTTTTAATTAAGTTAAAATCTAAAAGATCTCTAAGATTTAAAGGATGTTGATCATTAATAATTTTTGAATATTTTTTATATAAATCATAAGAGTCTGTTGCGACTGCAGTTTGCAACATATGCATAGTCATTGCCTGATTGGAATGTTGCTCTCCGCCTTTTCTAAATTTATAAAATCCACCAATTGGTAAACTAATAACGTTGCCTCTAAACGCTTTTTGATGTTGAGTTCTAATCATTTGTTCAATTCCAGAAACTCCAATACCAGAAATTTTTGAATACATTCCTGGAAAATATTCAGCAACTAAAGCTCTGCTTAATCCAAGACCGCTAAAATTTAAACCGCCTCTATAAGAGCTAATGACAGAAATGCCAAGTTTAGACATTACTTTTAACAATCCATCATTGACTGCTTTAATATAATTGTTAACGCACTCAGTAAAAGTCAGTTTCTCAAAAATATTTTTTTGATGTCTTTGGTAAATACAATCAAATGCCAAATACGGATTAACTGTTGTAGCGCCTACACCAATTAAAACTGCAAAATAATGAACATCTAAACATTCTGCTGATTTAACATTTAATGAAGTGAATTTTCTAAGTCCATGATTAACTAGATGGGTTTGCACTGCACCTGTTGCAAGAATAATCGGAATTCCAATTCTCGTTGCTGAAATCTTCTCATCGGTTAGAATAATATGTTTAGCTCCTTCTCTAACTGCTATCTCTGCTTCTGTCTGAATTCTTTTTAATTCTTTTTTTAAGTTAACCTCTGAGTCTTCAGAGTCAAATGTGCAATCTATTTCTTTGTATTCATCATTCAAAACTTCAAATAATTTTTTAAATTGTGCATTGGATAATATTGGGCTTTCTAAAAGATAACTTTTTTTATTAAACAAATCTTCGCCTAGAATATTTTGTAAATTTCCAATTCTTGTATTTAAGGACATCACTCTATTTTCTCTTAAAGAATCAATTGGAGGATTTGTTACTTGGCTAAAATTTTGTCTAAAAAAGTGTGATAAAGGCCTATAAATATCAGATAAAACAGCTGTTGGTGTATCATCGCCCATTGAGCCAACAGCCTCTTTTTGATCCTCCACCATTGGATGCAAAATCATCTCTAAATCTTCAATAGAAATACCAGCTGCGTATTGTTTTTGTCTTAATTTATCTCCTTCAAAAGAATTAAACTCTTCTAAATTGTTAAATTTTTTACTAATCTCAATTAAATTCTGACTAAATTTTTTGTAAATAGGATTTCTAGATAATAAATCTTTGATTTTTTTATCATTATAATAAACGCCTTCGTCAAGATTAACTGCTATCATTTGTCCAGGACCTACTCTGCCTCTATAAATAATGTTTTCTTCTTGAACTGGAACCATTCCAGTTTCTGATCCTGCAAATAAAATTTTATCTTTTGTAATTGTATATCTTAAGGGTCTTAAACCATTTCTGTCTGTTGCTGCTAAAATCCAATTACCATCGGTTGCTGCGATTGCGGCCGGACCATCCCAAGGTTCAATGACAGAATTTAAATAATTGTACATGTCTCTGTAAGCTTGCGGAATAATTTTGCTTCTCTTAGACCATGCTTCTGGCATCAACATCATTTTAACAAGAGGCAACGATCTTCCTGATCTTGTTAACAATTCAAAAACAGCATCGAGACAAGCTGTGTCTGAACTTCCAGATTTTAAAATTGGTTTTAAATCATCAATGTTTGGATATAAATTAGACTCAAGTCCTTGCTCATGAGTCTTCATCCAATTCACATTTCCTTTTAAAGTATTAATCTCCCCATTGTGAGCTAAAATTCTAAAAGGTTGAGCAAGTTCCCAGCTTGGAAAAGTATTCGTTGAATATCTTTGATGAAAAATTGAAAATCTAGAAATAAATCTTTTATCTAATAGATCTGGATAAAAATCTGATAAATGTTCAGCGAGAAACATTCCTTTATAGATTATTGATCTTGAACTTATTGATGAAATATAAAAATCTTTTAATTGCGACTGGGTAATTTTTTTTTCAATTTTTTTTCTTACAATATAAATATTTTTTTCTAATTCTTCTGTACCTGTTTTTTCTATTGGAGAAAATAATATTTGCTCAATTTCTGGTCTTGTATCATTTGCTTTAATACCAAGAACTTTTGCTTTTACAGGAACGTGTCTCCATCCAAAAATATAAAAATTATTAGACAATAATTCATGTTCAACAATAGTTCTGCAAGCTTCTTGTGCTCCATAATCATTTCTAGGTAAAAAAATCATACCAACACACAATTGGTCGTTTTTATGAGTATGATGTCCTGTAATTTTTATTTGTTCTTCAAAAAAATCTTTTGCTAACTCCACGTGAATTCCAGCACCATCACCTGTTTTTCCGTCCTTATCTACTGCGCCTCTATGCCAAACAGCTTTGAGAGCTTCGATCCCATTTTCAACTACTTCTCTTCTTGGTTTTCCATCGATTGAAGCAACAAAACCAACCCCACATGCATCATGTTCATCCTCTTTATTATAAACCCCTGCTTTAATAAGTTTTTGTAAATTTTGATCTAAAATTTTCATAAATAATTAAGCAACCAATCTTTTTTTTGATGATTTAGAAATTTTATTTTTTAAATAAATGTCCATTGCTTCTGCTGCATCTCTTCCATCTTTAATAGCCCACACAACTAAAGATGCTCCTCTAACGATATCTCCGGCTGCAAAAACTCCATCTAAATTTGTTTGCATTGTTTTAAGATCTATTTTGATAGTTCCCCATTTGGATACGTCAAGTTTTGGTTCTGAAAACAAACTTGGAATATCTTCAGGATCAAATCCTAAAGCTTTAATTACCATATCTGCTTTAATTTTAATTTCAGACCCTTTAATAATTTCTGGTGTTTGTCTTCCAGTTGCGTCTGCTTCTCCTAATTTCATTTTATTAAGAACAACTTCCGTCACTTGTCCATTTTTTCCAATAAATTCTTTTGGATTTGTAAGCCATTGAAAATCTACTCCTTCTTCTTCAGCATTAGCAACCTCTCTTGCTGAGCCTGGCATATTTTTTTTATCTCTTCTATATAGACATTTCACTGATTTAGCGTTTTGCCTTATTGAAGTTCTAACGCAATCCATTGCTGTATCACCTCCTCCTATTACAACAATATCTTTTCCTTCAGCATTCAAATATCCGTCATCAAACATTTTAACTTTGTCACCTAAACCTTTTTTGTTTGAAGCTGTCAAAAATTCCATTGCTGGGTAAATATTTTTAAGATTTGATCCTGAAATTTCTACCTCTCTAGCTTTGTATACTCCTGTTGCAATTAATATTGCATCATGCTTTTTTTTAAGCTCAGATAGAGTTGCATTTTTTCCAACTACAAAATTTAATTCGAATTTGATTCCGCCATCTTTTAAAAGTTTTGTTCTTCTTTCAACAATATTTTTTTCTAATTTAAAATTAGGAATACCGTAAATTAATAATCCACCTGGTCTATCGTATTTGTCATAGACCGTAATTTCATATCCAATTTTTCTAAGCTGCTCTGCAGCCGCTAGACCTGCTGGCCCTGCGCCTATAATGCCAACACTTTGTCCTAAATTTTTTTTAACTTTAATCGGTTTTACCCAGCCCTCTGCGAAAGCAGTGTCGGTAATAAATTTTTCTATTGAACCAATAGTAACTGTCCCGTGCCCCGCTCTTTCAATTACACAATTTCCCTCACAAAGTCTGTCTTGAGGGCATATTCTCCCACAAACCTCTGGCATATTATTAGTTGCTGAAGAAATTTCATAAGCTTCCTCTAATCTGCCTTCAGCTGTTAACTTTAACCAATCAGGAATATTATTTGAAAGCGGACAGTGAATTTGGCAATAAGGAACTCCACACTGCGAACATCTACTAGATTGCTCTTCTGCTTTTGGAGCAATGTAATTCTTATAAATTTCAGAAAAATTTTTAATCCTTTGAGACGGACTCGATTTTTCAGGAGTTTGTCCTTTTGTATTAACAAACTTGAGCATTTTTTCTGACATTGATTAAAATACCTAAAATTTAGTGTTTTTTACTATTATTCACATAAAAGCTATATTTTTAAAAGATAAATTAGGTCAGTAATAATGAATCAATTTATGTAGTTTATTAATAAAATAAGTAAAATTAAGGTTTTTTACTAATATTCAATTAATAATTGTAAGCAATGTTTAACTAATAATTAAATTTATAAAGCTATCTGCCTAGACTAAAGCTTTAATTATGGATGAATTTATCAAAATAATAATTCTTGGAATCGTTCAGGGTATTACAGAATTTTTACCAATCTCATCCAATGCTCATCTTATAATGCTGGAGCGATTATTAGATTATCATAATC
>VERQ01000010.1 GCA_018882565.1 Candidatus Fonsibacter sp.
TTATAATTATGTGGGTATTATAACTTGTATAACAAGATATTAAAACTTAAGCTTTTTGATTGTTTTTAATAGATTTTCAAAATCTTTTGGTTTTTCACATTCAAATTCTATTTCTTTTTTTGTGGTTGGATGAATAAATCCAATTGATTTTGCATGCAAGGCTTGTCTTTTAAATCCTTCTAATAGTTCTTTAAATTCAGGATCAACATCTCTGATAAATTTATTTTGTTTTCCATAAATTTGATCACCAATAATAGGATTGCCGTGAGATGATAGATGAACTCGAATTTGATGCGTTCTTCCCGTCTCTAATCTACATTCAAGAAAACTCATATCAGGAATTTTTTTACCTGAGAAAAATTCTATAGTTTTGTAATTTGTAACAGCATCTTTACCTCTAGAAGTGTTGATGCTCATTTTTTTTCTATTAAATTTACTTCTGCCAATCATAGAAGAAATTTGTCCAGAACTTGGTTTCATTCTTCCATAAACAAGAACTTCATAAACTCTTTTAATAGTATGTTCTGCAAACTGTTTTGATAAAAAAATATGAGAGTTATCATTTTTTGCAACCACAAGCAGACCACTAGTTCCCTTATCAATTCTATGAACTATCCCCGGTCTTAATTCTCCACCAATGGTTGAAAGTTTATTTTTGCAATGAAACATAAGAGCGTTTACTAAAGTGTTGTCAAAGTTTCCCGCACCAGGATGAACAACCATTTCAGGAGATTTATTAACAATTAATAAATCGGCGTCTTCGTAACGAATATCCAGTTTAATATCTTTTGCTGAAATATTAACTTCCTTAGGTTCAGGGATTGTAACTTCTATTATATCTGAAAATCTTATTTTAATTGAAGGTTGGGTTATTTGAATTTTATTAATTTTAACAAAACCTTCATTAATAATATTTTTAATTCTTGTTCTGCTAATTTCTGGAATTAAAACAGCAAGGGCAGAATCTAAGCGTGTATTATCTTTTTCTTCAGTTATTTCAAATTTGTATTCATTAATAGACATGATTAGTAATTTTGGTGGTCTTGCTAGGACTTGAACCTAGAACTCTAGTTTCGAAGACTAGGATGATATCCATTTCACTACAAGACCGTAACTTGCTGATTATTATTAAAATATAAATTAGCAAAATTGAGAGTCTAGGACTAGAAGATTTTATTAATTTATTATAAGTAATGAGAAATGATATTAGGATCAGTAGTTGATAGCGATATAAATGAAAAAAGAATTGCAATTTCTTTAGATACAGTAAAAAAATATATTTCTAACGGGTTTTCTGTTCAATTAGAAAAAGACTTTGGAAAAAATTCAAATATTAATGATAGTGAATTACAAAAGTTAGGAGCTAAAATATCAACTAAAGATGAAATATATAAAACTTCAGATATTATTATTAAAATTAATTGTCCAAGCGACAGCGAAATTTCATTAATAAAAGATGGCTCTGTATTAATTGGAAGTTTCTTCCCTCACTTAAATAAAGATAAAATTAATAAGCTTTTAAAAAAAAATATCAAAATATTTTCATTAGAATTGCTCCCAAGAATTACTAGAGCTCAATCTATGGATATTTTATCATCACAAGCAAATTTAGCTGGATACAAAGCAGTTATAGATTCAGTTTATGAATTTAACAAAGCAGTTCCTATGATGATGACAGCCGCAGGAACAATAACGCCTGCAAAATTCTTTGTAATAGGCGCAGGAGTGGCTGGATTGCAGGCTATTGCTACTGCAAAAAGATTAGGAGGTGTTGTATCGGCAACAGATGTCAGGTCAGCTTCAAAAGAACAAGTTGAGAGCTTAGGTGGAAAATTTGTTTTCGCTGAGAGTTCTAAGAATTTAGAAACAAGTGGCGGTTATGCAAAAGAGTTGGATGAAGAAGATAAAAAAAAACAAGAAGAGTTGTTAAAAAATACAATTAAAAATCAAGATATTGTTATTTGCACGGCATTAATTCCAGGTAAGAAGGCACCAAGAATTGTTACAGAAGAAATGGTTAAGTCAATGAAGAGCGGTTCTGTTATTTGTGATTTAGCAGTTGAACAGGGTGGAAATTCTGCTTTTTCAGAACCAGGAAAAATTTCAATTGTGAATGGTGTAAAAATTATAGGATATAAAAATTTTCCAAGTAGAATTTCAGAAAGTGCCTCTATCTTATTTGCAAAAAATATTTTAAATTTTTTAGAAATTATTTACGACAAAGTTGGAAAAAAAATAAAAATAGATGAGAATGATGAAATTATTAAAGCAGTTTATATTAACAAGGAGATTCATTAATGGAAATTGATCCAATTATATTTAGATTTGCTATTTTTATATTATCTATTTTTGTAGGATATTACGTAGTGTGGAGCGTTACTCCTGCATTGCATACTCCCTTAATGTCAGTGACTAATGCTATCTCATCGGTCATCATCGTAGGAGCTTTAGTTGCTGTAGGCTTATCTCCAATTACTCAGGGATTTTTTGGAAAGTTCCCTGGAATACTTGGCATTCTACTTGCTTCCATAAATATTTTTGGAGGCTTTTTGGTTACGCAAAGAATGTTGAAAATGTACAAAAAAAATAAAAAGAAATGATCTCAGCTAATATTACAGCATCATTATATTTAGTTACGGGTATATTATTTATTATGGCCTTAAGAGGTCTTTCGTCTCCTGAAACTTCAAGGACTGGAAATTTTCTAGGAATTTTAGGGATGGGACTTGCAGTCATTGTTACTTTATTATCGCTTGGAGATGTTAATCAAATAAAAGAAAATATTTTCTACATTTTAATTCCGATTATTATTGGCGGATTAGTTGGTGGAATAATTGCATTTAGAGTTTCAATGACAGCAATGCCACAACTAGTAGCTGGTTTTCATAGTTTAGTTGGTCTGTCTGCAGTTTTAGTTGGAATTGTTGCGTTTTTTAACCCTGCCTCTTTTGGAATAGGCCAAGTTGGAAATATTAAGATTTTATCATTAGTTGAAATGTCATTGGGAGTTGCAATTGGTGCCATAACTTTTTCAGGTTCTTGTATTGCCTTTTTAAAACTTCAGGGTCTTATGTCAGGAAATCCAATAACATTTAAAGGACAACATTTAATAAATTTATTAATAGGATTATTAATAGTTTTTTTAATATTCTCTTTTACAAAATTACAATCTGAAAATTTATTTTGGGCAATAATAATTATTTCAACTCTTATAGGTTTTTTAATTATTATTCCAATTGGTGGAGCGGATATGCCCGTTGTAGTTTCCATGTTAAATTCTTATTCAGGATGGGCTGCTGCCGGCATTGGTTTTACTTTAGAAAATATTGCATTAATTATTACAGGAGCATTAGTAGGATCTTCAGGAGCCATTCTTTCTTACATTATGTGCAAAGGAATGAATCGATCATTATTTAATGTTATTCTTGGAGGCTTTGGTGGAGATACTTCAGCTTTAACTGTTCAAAAAAATACTAAACCAGTAAAGCAAGGCGGAGCGGATGATGCAGCTTTTTTAATGAAAAATGCTTCTTCGGTTATCATTGTTCCAGGTTATGGAATGGCAGTAGCACAAGCTCAGCATGCTCTTCGTGAAATGGCCGATAAGTTAAAAAAATTGGGGGTTAAAGTTTCTTATGCAATTCATCCAGTAGCTGGAAGAATGCCAGGACACATGAATGTTTTATTAGCTGAAGCAAATGTGCCTTACGATGAAGTTTTTGAACTTGAAAATATTAATAATGATTTTTCTAATACAGATGTTGCATTCGTAATTGGAGCAAATGACGTAACTAATCCAGCGGCCAAAAATGATCCTAAGAGCTCAATTTTTGGTATGCCAATTCTTGATGTTGAAAAATCAAAGTCTGTATTATTTGTAAAAAGAGGAATGGCCGCAGGATATGCAGGAGTAGATAACGAGCTTTTTTACAAAGATAATACGTTAATGCTTTTTGCGGATGCAAAAAAAATGGTAGAAGACATAATCAAAAATCTTGATTAACTAATAATTTATTCGCCAGTATTAATAAGGCCACCTCTTTTTCTAGCACCTTCAAAAGATACTAAAAAAACAATAATAGCAATAAATGCGTATACTCCATTCAAGGCTACGGATTTTAAAAAATAATTTAAGTTAAAATTATTATTAAATAAAATGTCTCTCATTCCTTCAAAAACATAAGTTTGTGGAAATGATAATGAAAGCCATCTTATCCATTCAGGTAAGGTTTCGACCGGATAATACACAGCACTTAAAGGAGCCAAAGTAAAAATAGCTCCCCATGCTAAACTTTCAGCTGAAACACCAAAGCGAATAATTGCTGCAATAATAAATATTCCAAGTATCCATCCAGTTATTAATAAACTTGAAAAGAAAAGCATTAGACTAAATCCCATTTGAAATAATGAAAAAGAATAAAGAGGTATAGCAAGTAGAGCTGCTGGAATAATTGCAATAATTGTTCTAATAAAACTAATTGTCATTAATGATAAAACCATCTCCAGCGGTCTAAGAGGACTAACAAACAATTGCCCTAAGTTTCTTGACCATATCTCTTCTAAGAATGATAAAGAAAAGCCTAACTGACTTCTAAATAAAACATCCCATAATAAAACTCCAGCAATCAAAACTCCACCAATCAGCACAGCAGTATCGTTAGAGTTTGTTAAAT
The DNA here is from genome assembly GCA_018882565.1 of Candidatus Fonsibacter sp. Classification (GTDB taxonomy): domain Bacteria; phylum Pseudomonadota; class Alphaproteobacteria; order Pelagibacterales; family Pelagibacteraceae; genus Fontibacterium; species Fontibacterium medardense. The sequence continues at coordinate 4,674 of VERQ01000010.1, forward strand.
GTTTTGAAATTAATCCCCATAATATCATTTGAAATGTAGGCCAATACATTAGTTCTAAAATTCTAGGAAAAGAAGTTTTGATTAAATAAAAATATCTAACAACTAATGCAAAAATTCTAATTATCGATTTCATGAATTACTTTTATCCCTTGCGATTTTAAGAAAGACATCTTCTAATTTTTTCTTTCCATATTTTTTTAAAAGACTGTTAGGAGATCCTTGATCTGTAATTCTTCCATCCTTCATCATAATAACGGTGTCACAAAGTCTAGTAACTTCCTCCATATTATGACTTGCAAGAATGATTGCAGTATTATGTTTTTTGCAGAATTTTTCAAAGAAAGTTCTAACACGATCAGCAGTATCCGGATCTAATGAAGCAGTAGGTTCATCTAAAAATAATATTTCAGGATCATTAATAACTGCTTTACCTAATGATACTCTGGTTTTTTGACCTGAGGATAGTTCTCCAACTTTAGAGTCTAATAAATTTTCAAAATCTAATTCTTTTGCAACACTCTTAATTTTTTTATTTATATTTTTAATTCCATATAACATTCCATAAACAAATAAATTTTGTCTAACAGTTAATTTTTTTGGTAAATCCACATAAGGCGATGAGAAATTAATTTTATTTAAAATCTTATATCTATCTTTTGAAATATCCGTTGATAAAATTTTAATGCTACCTGATGTTGGAGTTAACAACCCTAACAACATTGTGATAGTTGTAGTTTTGCCAGCACCATTAGCTCCTAAAATTCCTTTTATCTCTCCTCTCTTTAGATCGAAGGAAATATTTTTAACAGCGTGATGATTTTTAAATTTTTTTGATAAATTTCTAACTTCAATTATGTTTTCACTCATAGTATGCAGCTCTTCTTAATCTTTCATTGATTGCTTTACCTAAATTTTTATTAGGAATTTTATTAATGCTTATAGATTTAAATTTTTTATTTTTAATTAACCGTAAAGTATTAAAGAAATTTTTAGCAGCTTCTTTTAAATTGCCACTAGTACTTAAGTTAAAAGTATTATGATTACTATAGTTTTTATTACCAAAAGTTATTAATGCTCCATCCTTAGTAGCTTTTTCTCTATTCATGTAGATGGGTATACCCGGAGAGTAGTGAAGGCCAATTTGTCCTGGAGATTTGATAATTTTATTTTTATTCTCAAATAATTTTATTTTAAGAAACTTTTCTATTGCTTCAGAGGATAATCCTCCTTCTCTTAATATTTTTGGTTTAGTTGTTAAATCGATAACCGTTGACTCAATTCCAACTTTGCAAACACCTCCATCAATAATCATTTTAAGTTTATTGCCAAATTCTTCGGCAACATGTTTTGCAGTTGTTGGACTTAATGATTTTGATTTATTAGCACTAGGAGCAGCAAGGGGGCATTTTACAATATTTAATAATTTTATTATGTTTTTTTCTCTTGGAATTCTCACTGCAATTGTATCAAGACCTTTGTTTGCAAGCTTAGATATCTTTGAATCTCTTTTTTTTTTTAAAACATAAGTTAAGGGACCTGGTGAAAATTTTTTTACAAGTTTTAGAAAGTTTTTATTAATAATTGCTTCTTTTTTTATCTGTTCAATGTTTTTAAAGTGTACAATTAAAGGATTATTACTAGGGCGTTTTTTTAAAGAAAAAATCTTTTTTACCGCTTTAGTGTTATATGCATTTGCAGCAAGGCCATAGACAGTTTCGGTTGGGACCGCGACCACATCACCTTTTTCTATGGCAATCTTGGCTTTGCTTAAATTATTATTTGTGGGTTTATAAATATTTGAATAGATATTTTTCATTAATTATTTAATATAAAAGAGTAATTCTTAAAAATAATACTTATATGAAAAAATCTAACATTTCTCCAGATATTACAAAGCTATCTTTCGAAGAAGCATTGGAGCAGCTAGAAGATATTGTTAGCAAGTTAGAAGATGGCTCTATAAATTTAGAAGAGTCTATAGAAGAATATACGCGTGGTGTTCATCTTAAAAATCATTGCGAAAATAAATTAAAAGAAGCCACTCTAAAAGTAGAACAAATTACTATTGATAAAGAAGGTAAATTTTCAACAAAAGAATTTAATAAAAATTCTTAAAAATGAAAGATACTGAGAGAAGAATAGTTAAAGTCGCTAAAGACGTTGATGTTTTTTTAAAAAATTTTCTAAAGCAAAATCAGCAAAACAATAAGCTCTTTGAAGCTATTAATTATGGTTTGTTTTCAGGAGGAAAAAAATTTAGATCTTACTTAATTGTTACTTCAGGAAACATATTTAACTTAGATTATAAAAAATTAATTACTATTGGTGCGGCAGTTGAGTGCATCCATTCTTACTCACTTATTCATGATGACCTACCTAGTATGGATGACGATGATTTTAGAAGAGGAAAGAAAAGCACTCACAAGGTTTTTGGAGAATCCACAGCTATATTGGCTGGAAATTCTTTATTAACTTTAGCTTTTGAAATTTTAACTTCAAATAAGATGATTGCAAATTCAAAATCAAAATCTGATTTAGTTCACACATTAGCATCATCATCTGGTTATACGGGTATTGCAGGCGGGCAATTTCTAGATCTAAAATTTGAAAAAATAAAAGTAAGCAAAGATTCCATAGTGGATATGCAAAATAAGAAGACAGGAGAGCTGATTAGTTTTTGCTTAGAGAGCGTTGCTATTTTGTCAGGCAAAGAAAAAGAGAGAAAATTTTTAAAAAAAATAGGTCTCGATATTGGTTTGTTATTTCAAATTACTGATGATCTTTTAGATGTATTTGGAGATACCAAAAAAATTGGCAAACCGACAAGAGGGGATAAGAAAAAAGGCAAAGCTACAATTATTAAAAATCTTGGTATAAATAAAGCCATTGAATTTTCTTACCAGTTAGCAGATGGCATTACTGAAAAGTTAAAAAAAAGATATGGAACTAGAGCTGATAGATTGGTAGATTCTGTTAACTTTTTATTAAGAAGAGATCATTAATGCCAAATACACCATTACTTGATAAAATTAAAAATCCCCAGGATTTAAAAAAATTACAAGTATCAGAATTAAAAATTTTAGCTGAAGAACTTAGAGCTGAATTAGTCGATGCCGTTTCAGTTACCGGTGGACATCTTGGTGCTGGGCTTGGCGTTGTCGAACTAACTATTGCAATTCATTATCTTTTTGACACTCCAAAAGATAGATTAGTTTGGGATGTAGGTCATCAAGCTTATCCTCATAAGATTTTAACAGAAAGACGAGATAGAATTAGAACACTAAGAAAAGGTGGTGGGCTTTCAGGATTTACGAAAAGATCTGAAAGTATTTATGATCCATTTGGTGCAGCACACAGTTCTACTTCAATATCAGCATCATTGGGAATGGCAGTTGCAAGAGATTTAGATGATAGAAATAATAATGTAATCGCTGTTATTGGTGATGGAGCGATGAGTGCAGGAATGGCGTATGAGGCCATGAATAATGCAGGTTCGATGAAATCAAGATTAATTGTTATTTTAAATGATAACGATATGTCTATTGCTCCACCGGTTGGTGCAATGAGATCTTATCTTGCAAAATTATTATCAGGAAAAACTTACATAGGATTTAGAGGATTTTTAAAAAAAGTTGCAGCATTATTTCCAAGATCAATCAAAACTAGAGCCGCAAGATTTGAAGAATACTTTAGAGGCCTTGCTGTTGGTGGAACTTTATTTGATGAATTAGGTTTTTACTACGTAGGTACTATTGATGGTCATGATTTTGATCAGCTAATTCCAGTATTAAAAAATGTTAGAGACTCAAGTCATAAAGGACCTTTTTTAGTTCATGCCATTACACAAAAAGGCAAAGGTTATAAACCAGCTGAAAACTCAGATGATAAATATCATGGTGTAAATAAATTTGATGTTGTTACAGGAGCGCAAGTTAAATCTACAACCAACACTCCAGCATTTACAAAAGTTTATGGTGACACTCTTGCTAAGCATGGAGAGCTAGATAGTAAAATTGTGGCAATCACAGGGGCAATGCCATCAGGAACAGGCGTTGATATATTTGCAAAAAAATTTCCAACACGTACATTCGATGTTGGAATTGCAGAACAGCATGCAGTTACATTTGCAGCAGGACTTGCAACAGAAGGCTATAAACCTTTTGCAACTATCTATTCAACATTTTTACAAAGAGCTTATGATCAAGTAGTGCACGATGTTGCTATTCAAAATCTCCCTGTTCGATTTGCAATTGATCGAGCAGGATTAGTTGGGGCAGATGGACCAACTCACGCAGGTTCATTTGACATTACCTATCTTGCAACGCTTCCAAATTTTGTAGTTATGGCACCAAGTGATGAAGCTGAACTTGTTCGAATGATTAATACTGCAGTTACTATTAACGATAGACCTTCTGCATTTAGATATCCAAGAGGAAATGGTTATGGCGTTGAGCTTCCAAGCATTAAAGAGACAATTGAAATTGGAAAAGCACGAATTGTTCAAGAAGGAAAACAAGTTTGTCTATTAAGTTTAGGTACAAGACTAGAGGAGTGTAAAATTGCAGCTAATGAATTAAAGAATAAAGGAATTTCAACTACGATTATTGATGCAAGGTTTGCAAAACCATTAGACGAACAATTAATTTTAAAATCAGCAAATAATCATGAAGTCCTTATTACTATCGAAGAAGGTTCAATCGGCGGATTTGGTTCGCACGTTGCAAATTTATTAGCTGAAAATGGAATTTTTGATAAAGGACTTAAATTTAGATCAATGATCCTGCCAGATGTATTCATTGACCAAGATACTCCAGAGAGAATGTATGATGTTGCAGGCTTAAACGCTAAGCACATTACTCAAAAAGTTTTAGAAGTATTTTTTAGTAAAGACGGAATAAGAGTTATTAAGTAAATTTTAATAAATATCCACATACACCCTTAAAAGTAGAAAATTTGATTCAAAATGGAATCAAAAGGGAATCAAAACGAGAACATCGAAACGTAGAATTAAGAGATATCCACAGCAAACTTCTTTAGAGTCTCCATAGGTATAATTTCTAAAGTCTTCATGTGGGTTCTACGAATATAGATTTTACATCCATGTCCGGCATCAATTGCGCGTTTAACCCAACTCGCGCAAACACACCAATTGTCTCCATCTTTTAATCCTTCAAATCCAAACTCGGGATGAGGTGTAATTAAATCATTACCGTTTTCTTTGCACCAATTTAGAAAATCATTATTAACTTTTGCACAGACACAGTGCACACCTACGTCAGTTTTATCTGTGTTACATGAACCATCACGAAACCAACCTGTAATTGGGTTCATTGAACAAGGTTCAATATCTTCACCTAGAACGTTTTTTTGTTTTGGAATTTTATTCATGCTTAAACACATTTGCTATTTTTTGATCAATTTCAGCGTTGAATGAGAACGATCTTCGCTCTTCACCAGATTGAAAAGGGTATGCAGTGTGCATTAAATAATTTGGAAATAAAATCATGTCAGCTACTTTTGGTTGATGATTATAAATACTTTTATTTAAAAAAGATCTTGAGCCATGAATAAAATCTATTGTCCCATGAGTTTTAAGATTATGTTTATGAGATCTTGTGTCTTTATTTAAAAATTTTGGAATTTTTAAATAACCAACTCCTGAAATATGTCCATCATGATAATGAATAGGGTTATATTCATTTTCAAATTGTCGAACCACCCAAACATTATTAATTTTAAATTTAGTAATTTTTTTATTAACTGATTTTTCGATATAGCTTTTAGTAACCTTGAATAAAAAGCTTTTTAAATATTTATTAATAAAAGTTTTTGGAAGTTGTAGTTCCTGACTCACTTGACCAACTAACTCTTTGCTATAATCAAATTTTTTTGAAAGATTTTGACTATCTACAATTCTATCAATCTCTTTATTTATTTTATTAATAAGATTTTTTGGAATTTTTAATCTTGCAATTCTTGGACCAAATGGAGCCAAGACATTTACATTATTTGTCATTATAGTTTTGTAGGATTAGGTTGTCCTTTGTAGACAATGTTTGGATTAAATTTTTTTCTTTTTTCTTTAAATTTTAATTTAATATTTTTTTTAGTTTTAGTAGGCACTGATCTATAAAAACAAGATCTATAACCTACGTGACAGCTTGCTCCTTGACCAATGTCCACAGTAATCCATACTGCATCTTGGTCATCATCAATTCTAATGTCTTTTACTTTTTGAACAAAGCCACTGGTTGCGCCTTTATGCCATAAAGCTTTTCTGGATCTACTCCAGTAGAAGGCTTCGCCTGTTTCAATTGTTTTTTGTAATGCTAATTTGTTCATGAATCCGTGCATAAGAACTTCTTTAGTTTTATAATCAGTAGTGATCACTGGAATTAAGCCATCCTTATTGAATTTAGGGCTTAAATACTTGCCTTCTTCTACTTGCTTAATGGAGGTTCTTTTTTTAAACATTTATGAAAATTAATTTGTTCTAAGCACTTAGTATATATTATAACTTAACAAAAAATATAATCACTTTTAATGAACGTTACTGATTTAATAAAAAAGAAGTTAGAAAAAACTGTTACTAGACAACAGGCTGAAGAAGCTATTAAAGTTTTACTTGCTTGGGCAGGTGATAATCCAAAAAGAGAAGGTTTACTTGATACTCCAAAACGAGTGGTTAAGGCTTTTGAAGAATATTTCTCAGGTTACCTAATTGATCCTTACAAAGATTTAGAAAAGACATTCGGTGATGTTGAAGGCTATGATGACATGGTTATTCAAAAAAATATTTCAATTTATAGTCACTGTGAACATCATATGGCACCCATTATTGGAATTGCTCATGTAGCTTACATTCCTCATGAAAAAGTCGTGGGCCTTAGCAAACTTGCAAGAGTAGTTGAGGCTTATTCTAGAAGACTGCAAACTCAGGAAAGATTAACAATGGAAATTGCAAATACAATATTTAAAGGTTTAAAGGCGCAAGGAGCAGCCGTAAGTATTGATGCTGCGCATCATTGTATGACATCTCGTGGAATTAAAAAACATGAAGCGACTACTGTCACAAATTATTTTACAGGTGTATTTAAAGAAAGTCACAATCTTCAAAATCGTTTCCTTCATTATATTGGTCAGAAATAAATGCTAGATCAAGTTGTTGTTGATGCAGATATAGAATCCGTATCGTGCAATGGTGGCGACGATGATATCGGTCATCCAACTGTTTATTATAATTTTGGAGAAAAATCTGAAGTCGTTTGTGGTTATTGTGGAAAAAAATTTTTAAAGAAAAAAAGTAATCATGAGTAATTTTAAAGCAATTGTTCTAAATAAAACTGGCGATCAATTTGCAAGAGAAGTTAAGAGTATAGACAAAAGCTTTTTAATTCATGGTGATGTTTTAGTTAAAGTTGATTATTCAGACTTTAATTATAAAGACGGAATGATTCTAAAGAATGGTGGAAGCTTAGTTAAGGATTATCCGCATATTCCAGGAATAGATTTTGCAGGCACAGTCGAAGAAAGCAAAAGCGATAAATTTAAAGCAGGTGATAAAGTTATTTTGACTGGTTGGAGAGTAGGCGAGATTTATTACGGTGGCTATTCACAGTATGCAAAAGTAGACGCAAACTTTTTAGTCAAAGCTCCAAAAGATATTTCAACAAAGCATGCCATGGCAATTGGCACAGCGGGCTTTACTGCTTTATTATGTTCTTTTGCAGTTCAAGCAAGAGAGACAATATTATTAGGCGAAAAAGTAAATGATGTTCTTGTAACAGGGGCAACTGGTGGAGTGGGCAGTGTGGCTGTGATGATCTTGTCAAAGATGGGTTACAAAGTTCACGCTCTTACAGGAAAGAAAGATAAGACAGATTTTTTAAAGAAATTAGGCGCAAGTGTTGTTCTTGATCGATCGGAACTTGAAGGCGAAACAAGACCTTTAGATAAAGGGCTTTGGGACTGTGTTGTAGATACTGTGGGTGGCAAAATTTTAGCTAAAGCTTTAACGCATACCAAGCCTACAGGAATTGTTGCTGCATGCGGACTTACTAATAGTTTTAAATTAGAAACAACTGTTATGCCTTTTATCATTCGTGGTGTTAAGTTATGGGGAATTAACTCTGTAGATACACCAATGAAAAGAAGAGAATTTGTTTGGTCACAAGCTGCAAGCTTAATTGATATGAAAAAATTAGATGAGATTACAGAACTGTGGAGCATGTCAAAACTTTTAAGTTCTTATGATAAAATATTAAAAGGAGAGGTTGCGGGTCGAGTAGTTATCGACGTAAATCAATAATTATGGATTGGGATAAACTTAAAATATTTCACGCAGTTGCTCAGGCCGGCAGTTTCACTGAAGCATCAGGCACTTTAAACTTAAGTCAATCTGCAATTAGTCGTCAAATTCAATCCTTAGAACAAACATTAAAAACATCTTTATTTGAAAGACACGCAAGAGGTCTTTCCCTTACAGAAGACGGTGAGACACTTTTTAAAACAACTAATGAAGTTATAATTCATTTAAAAGGAGTTGAGACTTCTTTGATGGAAAAAAAAGACAAACCATCTGGAAAATTAATAGTAACAACAGTTGTTGGCTTTGGAAGTATTTGGTTAACACCTAGAATTAAAGAGTTTATGGATAAATATCCTGAAATGGAAGTTGAAGTGATCGTAACAGATAAAGAGTTAGATTTAAGCACACGTGAAGCAGATGTTGCTATTTGGATGAGGCCACCAACTCAACTAAGTTATATTCAGAAAAAATTAATTGATATTAATTATCATATTTACGGCTCACCAAAGTATTTAGAAGAAAACGGTTATCCAAATACGATTAAAGATTTAGATAAACATAAATTCATTGTTTATGGAAAAGGAACTCCATCGCCACTATCACAAACAGATTGGATTTTAAAAGTTGGTAAGAAGGATTCAACTAAAAGAAAATCAGTAATGAGAGTAAATAATATTTATTCTTTATTGCTTGCTGTTGAAAGTGGAGTGGGTCTTGCGGCGTTACCAGATTATATGGTTCAAGAAAAAAGTACTCTTGTTAAGGTCTTGTCAAATGTAGACGGACCAAAATATGAAGCACATTTTGTATATCCTCAATCTTTAAAAAATGTTGCGCGCATTAAAAGCTTTAGAGATTTTATCTTTGATAAAGTAAACGAGTGGCGTTTTTAATTTTTTAAACTTTTCAACTGATTAAATGTTAACTTTTTTTATAGGAGCTTTATCAGGGTTTTGTCTTGCATTACCTGTCGGCGCTATAGCACTGATGTGTATTAACAAAACTCTTCAGTTTGGAATTAAATCTGGACTTGCAGTTGGATTAGGAGCTGCTTTAGCAGATGCTTTATATGCATTAATTGCAGTTTATAGTTTGAGCACTATCTCAAACATTTTTCTCCAAAACCAAGAGTTACTTCGAATTATTGGTGGTTTATGTTTGGTTTTTATTTCGATCAGAATGTTATTTGGCGGTCCTGTTATTATTAAAAACAAGAAAGTTAATTACAAAAAGTGGCCACGCGATATTATTTCAGGATTTGTTATTACACTAAGCAATCCTTTAACTTATATTGGATTTATAGCTTTACTTTCTTATATGCATTTAAACTTTAAAAGCTTTAATTCAGATCTAGTTTTAAATTTTTCACTAGGCGCATTTACAGGATCGATGTGTTGGTGGTTAATATTAATCGAGTTTGCAAAGTTTTTAAAAAAAAAAGTCAATTCTACATTTATAAGACGATCTAATATTATTTCAGGATTTGTTATTTTAGGTTTTGGGGCGATTGTAATTTTATCAACTATAGGTAATATTTAATTTATGAGTTTAGTTAATATTATTATTCCATTTATAATTTTAATATCAGTTGTAGTTTTTGTGCATGAATATGGTCATTACTATTATGCAAAGAAATATGGAGTTAAAGTTACAGATTTTTCAATCGGTTTTGGTAAAGAATTATTTGGCTGGACAGACAAAGATGGAACACGTTGGAAGGTTTGTCTTATACCCCTAGGAGGTTACGTTAAGTTTTTTGGCGACACCAATGCTGCAAGCCAACCTGAAAAGCTTTCTTCTTTTTCTGAAAATGAAAAAACACATCTTCTTGCTACTAAAAAATTATATCAACGAGCAATTATTGTATCAGCGGGACCGATTGCTAATTTTGTTTTAGCTCTAGTTATCTTTTCGTGCGTTTATATGTTCTTTGGAAAAGATTTCTCAGTACCAGTTATTCAAGATGTTAAAATTGATAGCCCAGCTGATAAAGCGGGATTAAAAAAAGGTGATCAAATAATTAAAATTAACGAGCAGAAAATTACTAGCATGATGGAAGTGTCACAGTTTATCAGTTTATCTGACACAAATTTAATTAAAATATCCGTTCTTAGAGACAAGAAAGAATTTGATTTTCAAGTTCAATCAATTGTTCAGGATTCGAAAGATAATTTAGGCAACAATATAAGTCGTAAGATGATTGGAATTCAAATTATTCCGCTTAATAATGAAATCAATAGACAGAAGTTAGGTCCTGCAAAAGCAATTTATTATTCTTTAAAGGAGATTTGGTTCACCATTTCATCAACTATGAGCTATGTGGGAAAAATGATTGTTGGAACTGAAAAAGCTGATCAGTTGGGTGGACCTATAAAAATTGCGCAAATCTCAGGACAGGTTGCTGAACTTGGAATTATTCCATTCCTTTCTATTATGGCTTACATTTCTATTAGTTTAGGTCTGATTAATTTGTTTCCAATCCCATTATTAGACGGTGGTCATTTATTGTTTTATTTTTATGAGTTTGTTAGAGGCAAGCCTTTGAGTGAAAAGATGCAAACATACTTCTTTAAATTTGGTTTGTTTGTACTTTTCTCCTTAATGTTCTTTTCGACCTATAATGACCTCAAAGGCTTAGGTCTTTTCTAAAAAGCCATATAAAACAGCTCTTTAGTAAAAAAGCCTTATAAATCATATCAACATGTAGTGTTCAAAAATTAAGCAAATACTACATTTATGTTGATTTCCTAGGTTTTTTAAACATTATTAAAATATCAACGAATCAAAAGGGTTAAAAATGAACAAAAAACAATTAGTGGCTAAAATAGCTACTGCTTGCAACATGGGCAAAAGTGATGCTGAAAAAACCTTTGATAAAATACAAGATATCATTCTTGATGCATTGAAGAATGATGAAACTGTAAAAATCGCAGGTTTTGGTACGTATAAAGTTGCAAAAAGAAAAGCTAGAACTGGAAGAAATCCTAGAACTGGCGAAAGTATCCAAATTGGTGCTTCTCAAAAAGTTAAGTTTTTGCCAGCAAAAGCTTTAAAAGAGATGTTTAATAAGTAATTACGTTTTTAATAACTCAGCCTTTATGGGCTGAGTTATTAATCTTTAAGTCCTCAAGCAATTTTCAAAATATTTTAAGATTAAAAGTTAAGAGAAATTACTAACATTTATTTTGTTTTTTTTATTTTTTTCAACCTTTACTTGTTTGTATATAAATTTAATTAATCTATAATTTAACTAAACAATTTGGAGAAAAACATGTTTTCTAAAGAACTAAACGCAAAATTAGATGAATTCCATCTTCTAAAACATCCATTCTATCAAGCATGGAATGAAGGAAAATTAACTAGAGATATTATAAAAGATTACGCTGAACAATATTATCATCACGTAAAAGCATTCCCTCGTTACATTAGCGCAACTCACTCAATTTGCGAGGATATTGAGCAAAGAAAAATTCTACTAGAGAATTTAAATGATGAGGAAGATAAACATAATGATCACCCTAAACTATGGAAGCAGTTCGCCGTAGCATTAGGAGCTGACAAAAATGAAATCGAAAAAGTAAAATTAGAAAAATTTACTTCAGAGATGATTGATAATTTCTTTAAACAAGGAAGATCAACTTATGCTGAAGGACTTGCTTCTTTATATACTTACGAAAGACAAATTCCTGAAATCGCAGACGTTAAGATTGAAGGTCTTAAAAAGTTTTACGGTGTAGATTCAGAATCTGGACTTGCATTTTTTGAAACTCATAAAAAAGCTGATGTGTATCACAGACAAGAGTGTGAAGTTTTGTTGGATAATCTTTCTAAAGAAGATCAAGCAAAAGCAGAAACAGCAGCTCTTAAAACTGCAAAACATCTTTGGAATTTTCTTTCAGGCATAGCTCAAAAACATAATCTAAGCGTTCAAGCAGCAGCCTAAATAAGTTTTGTAAATATCCTGTGGTAAATTAAACCACAGGATATTTATTTGTTTAGTTTAAGGTATTAATTATGACAATCGAAAGACCCTCTGCAAAACCAGAAAGAGCTTTTTTCTCATCAGGTCCATGTGCGAAAAGACCTGGTTGGTCTATTGCCAATCTTCCAACTTTTACTTTAGGTAGATCGCATCGATCTAAGATTGCTAAAGATAAATTAAAAGAATTAATCACTTTATCAAAATCATTATTAAAACTTCCAAACGATTATAAAGTTGGAATTGTTGCAGGTTCAGATACTGGTGCCATTGAAATGGCAATGTGGAGTTTACTTGGAGCAACAGGAGTTGATATTTTAGGATGGGAAAATTTTGGTAATGACTGGGTTAAAGATGCTGTTAGCCAATTAAAAATAAAAAATTTAAATATTCATAAAGCGGATTACGGAAAACTTCCTGATTTAACAAAAGTAGACTTTAATAATGACGTTGTGTTTACATGGAATGGTACTAGTTCTGGAGTATGCCTTCCAGATGCTAACTGGATAAAAGACGATCGAAAAGGCCTTACAATATGCGATGCAACATCATCTGTTTTTGCAATGCCTATGGATTGGAAGAAATTAGATGTTATTACGTGGTCATGGCAGAAAGTTTTAGGAGGAGAAGCTGCCCATGGTATGATTGCATTATCACCTAAAGCTTTAGAAAGATTAAAAACATATCAACCAAGCTGGCCAATTCCTAAAATATTTAGATTAGCTGAAGATAAAAAGGTATTAGAGGGTGTTTTTGAAGGAGAGACAATTAATACTCCATCAATGCTTTGTGTAGAAGATTGCGTTGATGCATTGTTGTGGATTGAATCCATTGGCGGTTTAGAAGGAGCAATCAAAAGATCAAAGAAAAATTTAGAAGAAGTTAAATTTTTTGTTAAAGAAAATAAGGAGTGGATTGATTTCTTGGCTGAAAAAGAAAATACAATTTCTTCAACTAGTATTTGTTTAAAAATTACTGATCCAAAATTTAAAAAATTAAGCAAAGAAGATCAGGCAGCTAAATTAAAGATTATTAATCAAATATTAGAAAAAGAAAATATTGCTTATGATGTCAATTCTTATAGAACTGCACCTGCGGGCTTTAGAATCTGGGGTGGCGCTACAATTGAATCGACTGATGTTGAAAAGTTATTACCTTGGATCAAGTGGGCTTATTTGACGAATTTAAATGTATAAAGTTTTAATAGCAGACAAACTTAGTAATGAAGCATTAGCCATTTTTAAAGAAAATGGAATTGAAGCTATTACTAAAACTGATCTTGATGCAAAATCATTAATAAAAGAATTACAAGACTGTGATGGTCTAGTTGTAAGATCTGCAACAAAGGCAACTAAAGAAGTAATAGAGTCTTGCAAGAAACTCAAAGTTATTGGAAGAGCTGGAATTGGAGTTGATAACGTAGATCTTGATGCCGCTACAAGCAATGGCAAGGTTGTGATGAACACTCCATTTGGAAATTCAATTACAACAGCAGAGCATGCAATTACTTTAATACTTTCAACAGCAAGACAAATTCCTTATGCAGATAAAACTACCCATGAAGGTAAATGGGAAAAATCAACTATCAAAGGTGTAGAAGTTACTGGAAAGACTTTAGGAATTATTGGTTGTGGGAATATCGGAACAATTGTTGCTCAACGAGCATTAGGTCTTCATTTTAAAGTAATTGTGTTTGATCCATTTTTGCAAGACAAAAGAGCAGCAGAGCTTGGGGTTGAAAAAGTAAATTTAGATGATTTATTTAAAAGATCAGATTTTATTACTCTACACACACCTCTTAATGAAAAAACAAAAAATATAATTAATAAAGAAGCATTTAAAAAAATGAAAAAGGGCGTTCGTGTTGTTAATTGTGCACGAGGAGGTCTTGTTGATGAGGCTGCTTTAAAAGAAAATTTAGAAAGTGGACATGTTGCCAGCGCAGCTTTAGATGTTTTTGTTGAAGAACCGCCAAAAGGAAGTCCTCTTTTAGGAACGAAAAATTTAATACTTACTCCACACTTAGGAGCCTCAACAACAGAAGCGCAAGAAAAAGTGGCAGTTCAAATTGCTGAGCAAATATCAGACTACTTAAAAACAGGAGCTATTACTAATGCTGTTAATACTTTTTCATTAACTGCAAAAGAATACCAGTCAGTTAAACCATTCTTAAAGTTATCAAGTTTACTAGGTGGTTTTGCAGGTCAACTAACTGAGAATGCTATTAAGTCTATCCAGATTGAATTTGAAGGAACTGCTGCAAATGTAAATAGCGCTCCACTTACTCAAACAATTATTTACAGTTTATTAAAACCAACAACTGATAGTATTAATGTTATCAATTCTGTTTTAGTTGCTAAAAGCAAATCAATTTCAATTTCAGAAGTTAAGCATCAAAAAGAAAACGACTATCAGTCATTAATTAAATTAACTGTAACTACAGACAAACAAACTCGTTCAGTCTCTGGAACGATTTTTGGAGGTAGAGCTAGAATAGTTGAAGTTAAAGGAATTAAAATTGAAGCAGATTTATCGGAACATAATTTATATGTAACAAATCAAGACAAACCTGGTTTTATAAAAGATTTATCAAAAATTTTAGCTGATAATAAAATTAATATAGCAACTTTTCATTTAGGAAGACTAAGTAGTGGTGGCGAGGCGATTGCTATTATTTCAACCGACAATAAGATTGAAAATTCTGTCATTGAAAGTATTAAAAAAATTCCTCTAGTGATCCAAGCTAAATACATTCAATTCAAAGATAAAGAGAATGAATAGTTCTTCCGAACTAGTCTGTACTTTCGTAACTAAAAAGAAATTAGATTATAAAAAGCTTATAAATTTTTTCTCAAAAATTCAAAACACTAACGATTATAAAATACTCTCAAACAGAGCTCTGGATCTTTATTGTGCAGAGATTAGTAAAAAAAATCAAAATAAACTTAGAAAATTTTGCATTAAAAATAAAATTGATGTTTGCATTCAAAAAGCAAAATGGAGAAAAAAGAAAATATTTCTAGCGGACATGGATGCAACCATGATTAAAGATGAAACCTTAGATAATCTTGTAAAAATTGCAGGAATAAAAGCTGACATTGATAAATTAAGTAAACTTGCGATGGATGGAAAAATTAGTCTTAGGGATACACTAAAGTTTAGAGTTAGTTATTTAAAAGGCAAAAGTACACAACTTATAAAACGAGTTATAAAAAAAATCAGATTTAATGAAGGTTCAAAAGTTTTGGTAAAAACTCTAAATAGGAATGGTTATCACACAAGTTTAGTAACAGGAGGCTTTCAGCCGATCTCAACATATGTTGGAAGAGTTTTGGGTTTTAAAAAAGTAATTAGTAATAGATTTGTTATAAAAAATAATAAATTTACAGGAGAATACATTCCAATTACTGGAAAACAAAATTCAAAATTAGTTTATTTAAATGAGATCTGTAAAGAAAAGAAATTAGATAAACTAAAACATGCTCTTGCTGTTGGTGATGGTGCAAATGATCTTGGAATGTTGCAGAATTCAGGACTTGGCATAGGTTATCATTCTCACCAAATAGTAAAAAAATCTGTTGAGAATCATATTCAATTTACTGATCTTAAAACTATTTTATTTTATTTAGGATTTACTGAAAAAGAATTTTCTAAATAGCCTCTTTAAGACAATTTAACACTTCTTTTGCATGATCTTTAACTTTAACATTATTCCAAATTTTTATTATTTTACCTTTAAGATTTATTAAAACAGTTGTTCTTTTAATACCCATAAATTTTTTTCCATACATGCTTTTTTCACCCCATGCTCCATATTTTTTAAGAGCTATAATTTTCTCATCTGACAATAAATGAAACGGGATTTTGAATTTACTAATAAATTTTCTATGACTTTCAATACTATCTTTTGAGATTCCAACGATCGCACAATTTAATTTTTTAAATTCTTTATGTAATCTTGAAAAATCTTTAGCTTCATTAGTGCATCCAGGAGTGTTATCGCGTGGATAAAAGTAAACAACCAAATACTGATTAAGACTTTTGTTGATCTCAAAATCTTTATTGTTACTTGAAGGTAACTTAAAATTTGGTGCTTTAGAATTTTCTTTAATCATTTACTTCATTTTCATCCCATAATCTTTTCCATTCAATAACAGGAGAGAGACCATAAATAGAATTTATATTTGTGCAGTGCATTGCAAGCGATGGGATCGGAGATAGACAGTATTGTTTTGAATATATTTCATGCAATGGTTTTTCGAAGGGTAAATTTTCAGTTTTAGTCATTGAGACAAAAGTATCCCAATGTTTCAATAACAATCTTTTGCTTGTTAAAAAAGTACAAAGTGTTTCTTCAATAACTCTCCAATGTCTATTATTGCCTAAAATAATTTGAGTTGGTTCGAATTTATTATAGAGATAAGGAAAATCAGTTGGACAAAGTATTAACTCATCTTTTATTAAACTAGCAAATTTTTCATAAGAAAAAAGCATTTCACTAAGAGAATTTTGATCATGTATATAATCGTCTTCAAGAAAATATAATAAGTCATATTTTCCATCTCTTCCAATTTCAAAAGATTTGTAAATATTTGCCATATTGGATTTTTGATTAGCAGAAGCTTGTGGATCAATAAAATCTTTTAGTTCGTCCACTTCTAATTTTATGTATTCAAAATTAATATTTTTTTCTTTAATCATTTTTTCAAGTTTTTGAACATCAGCGTCATCCGAGCCAGAGTCGATAGCTGTAATTTTAATATCAAGGTATTTAAAGTTGCTTTTTGCAACTTGAATTGATTTTAAAATGGAATTTAATGATCTTAGTG
>VERQ01000059.1 GCA_018882565.1 Candidatus Fonsibacter sp.
GTCCACAACCAATCACTAAGGCAGTTTTAAATGGGTATTTAAAAATTAAACAAAGAGCAGTGGTTGAAATTAATTTTGCAACGACAACAATAAGTGCAATAATTAATACTTTGTAAGGATACATAATTATAGTTAAGGGATTAAATAACATCCCAATGCTGACAAAAAATAATACAGAAAATATATCTCTTAACGGCAGAGAATCTAGTTCGGCACGTTTTGAAAATTCAGTTTCTTTTAAGATAGTTCCTGCAAAAAAAGCACCTAGCGCCATTGATACTTCAAAAAATTTAGCTGAAAAAAAAGAAATTGTCACCGCCGCACTTACAATGGCTAACGTAAATAATTCACGAGAATTAGTTTTAACGATAGCTTTTAAAATTTTAGGTAAAATTTTTCTACCAACAACTAGCATCAAAATTATAAATAAGACTATTTTAAAAACGGTAATCATTGCTGGAGCAAAACTTTGATATAAAGTTTGCTCAGTCTGGTTAATCTGTGGGCTTAAGAATACTTGAAAAAAAACTGGTAAAAATACTAATACTAAAATCATTATAATATCCTCAACCACCAAAAAACCAATTGAAAATTTACCTATATCGGTTTCAATTAAATCTCTTTTTTCTAAAGCTCTCACTAAAACAACGGTTGAGGAAACAGATAAACAAAGCCCTAAAATAATCCCACCCATTAATGAATAACCCCAATACTCAATACTGATAAATGCACTAATCAATGTGATGATGAAAATATTTATAATCGCAGTTGGGATTGCAGTTTTTTTTAGACGATCCAAGTCGTGTAAGCTAAAATGTAAGCCCACACCAAACATCAATAGCACAACACCAATTTCAGCGAGTTGATTTGCAAGTTGTTGATCGCCAATATAGCCAGGAGTAAAAGGACCAATCACAACACCTGCAAATAAATATCCAACTAGGGATGGAATTTTAAAATAATTAGCAAGATATCCAAAAATTAATGCAAGTCCAAAACCAGTTGCAAGAAGTGCTATTAAATTTGCGCTATGAGTCATTTATTTAAAATTAACTAAAAAATATTTATTTTAGAATTTATAACATAAATTATTAATATTATTGAGCATTTACGGCGCTTTTACTAATTTTAAGTTTTTTTAATTATGAATTCATATAATTAGGGCAGAACATGTTTAAAATAATTTCTGTCTTCACTGCAGTTTTGTTGTTGCTTACATCGTCGGTTGAGGCACAAAAAACTAATACAGCAAAGAAAAAAAGAGTTCCTATAAGTGCAAAGAGTTGGGTGGTTGCAGATGTTAATGGAAAAATTATAAAAGGAGCCAACACTAACGATCTTCGCAGTATTGCAAGTATTACAAAATTAATGACCGCTATGGTTGTGATAGATGCTAATCAAAATTTAGATGAGAAAATTAATGATATTTCAAGACGGCAACATTTAAGATTAGCGCTTATTAGATCTAATAATCATTCATCGGATTTGCTATGCGAGCATTACCCAGGCGGTTATCAAGCTTGTGTGGACGCTATGAATGCAAAGGCAAGATCTTTAAAAATGAGAGACACTTCATTTGTTGATGCCTCCGGACTTGATGATGATAACGTCTCAACATCAAGCAGCTTAATTAAACTTGTTCTTGCAGCACAACAATATCCTCTCATCGTAAAATCATCACAAACCCCAAAAATGCGAATTAAATTAGATGAGGGCTACTTTTCATATAAAAATACAAATCCATTAGTTAGTAAAAAATTTATAGTAAGCAAAACAGGTTACATTAGAGCTGCAGGTGGTTGCATTGCTTTATTAATGGATACTAATAAAGGAAAAAGAGTTGTGGTTGTTTTAGGAAGCAAAAATACTCATACCCGAATTCCAGAGGTTAAATATTTAGTTAGAAATTTCTAAAGTACTTAAATTTAGTGTTTGTGATCTTTTAAGTCTTTTTCAATATCCTCGTGATCACCTACAACAATGTGATGTCTAGATTTCACTACATATTTTTCAAGGAATGGAATGAGTATAAGTGGAGTTAAACCGCCAAGAAAAATTCCAATTGTTGCAGGGCGAATATCTGGATCAACTAAGGATGCGATTAAATCTGCAATAACGTGTGCAAAAATTGCACCAAAAATTCCAGCGATATATCCATTAGATGCTATTTTAAGAAGACGATTAATGCTCCATCCCGTGTAATAGCCGATTACAATTAAACCTGCATGAATTACACCAAATACGTAGCCTCGAAGTAAAACTTTATCTTGTAAAAAAGTTATATTTTCTAATAAATGTTCCATTAAATACATCCTTTGCAAGTTGAAGAAACTTCCATTTGAAAGTTCTGAAATTGAAAATTAGCCTTTGTTTTAAGATTAGATAATAACTTACTAAAAGTATTAACCTCTAACTCTTCAGTTTTTCCACAATCTTTACAAATAACTAATACAGGATTGTGATTATGTTCATGATCTCCTTCTTTACATAGTAAAAAGCTTTTGTTCTGATTGGATTTGTGAATTTTACCTTGAGTTTGTAAATTTTTAAGGGAGCGATAAACAGACATAGGTTGAATTTTTTTTAACCTTTGAACTTTGCTTAAAATTTCATAAGCCGTCAGTGATTTTGCATTATTTTTTATAATATCTAGGACTAAATCATCATTATGTTTCATATGTTATGTTATAACATAACAATTTTGTTTAATGCAACTGTAATAATTTTTTGCTAAAATTAGCTAATGGTGAATGTTTTATTTCTTTGCACACACAATTCTGCAAGATCAGTCATTGCTGAAGTATTACTCAACACATTAGGCAAAGGTAAATTTACAGGATTTAGCGCAGGTTCTTCTCCTAAAACAGATGTCAATCCTATGGCAAGGGAGATTGCACAAGAGATGCGGTACGATACTAAAAAACTTTACTCTAAAAGTTGGGATGAATTTGCAAAACCAAACGCTCCAAAGATGCATATTGTCATTACTGTTTGTGATAGCGCCGCAAAGGAAATGTGCCCTATTTGGCCAGGTCATCCTTTACAAGTTCACTGGGGATTTAAAGATCCATC
Organism: Candidatus Fonsibacter sp.; assembly: GCA_018882565.1. Lineage (GTDB taxonomy): Bacteria > Pseudomonadota > Alphaproteobacteria > Pelagibacterales > Pelagibacteraceae > Fontibacterium > Fontibacterium medardense. Next base: position 3,073 of record VERQ01000059.1, read on the forward strand.
CGCTGTAGGTGGTGATAAAGTTGAAAAGCGTAAAGCATTTGATGAATTAATTAACAATTTAAAACCTAAAATTGAAAAACTTATAAGATTACCTGTTGCAACAATGGACACGATTAATTTAAAATTTAAACTTAGAGAAATTTATAACAATGATAAATAATAAGTATTTAGCTGAATTTATTGGCACCGCTATATTAACCTTGGTGATCACAGGCTCTGGTATTATGGGCTACGATTTATCACGTGGCAACTTAGGAATAGCTCTACTTATTAATTCTATTGCAACAGGAATTGCACTTTTTATTTTAATTTCAATTTTTATAAATATATCCGGAGCTCATTTTAATCCATTAGTGACTTTGGTCTCTTGGGCCGAAGATGAAATTAATAATGAAGTTTTTATTAAATATTTCTTAAGTCAATTGATGGGTGCACTATTAGCTATTATGATTGCTCATCTAATATTTTATTTACCCATTGTACAATTTTCAACAAAGTTTAGATCGGGTTATCCATTTTGGATAAGTGAATTCATTTCAACTTTAATTCTACTTTTTGTCATTAAACATTTCTCAAGTACAAATAAAAATCAAATTCCATTAATGGTTTCTTTGCTAGTAACTGCTGGATATTTATTCACTTCATCAACTTTTTTTGTAAATCCTGTGTTAACAATTGCAAGGAGCTTTACAGACACGTTTGTTGGAATTTATTCAGGTAATATAATTGGCTTTGTAGTTTCGCAATTGCTAGCAACACTTGTTTTTATATATTTTGTTAAGAAAAAAAATTAGAATTATTTTTTAATTCCCCACTTTATATTTTGCCAAATTCTATCGTAGGTATAGTAACCAATTGAATATAGAAAATTTAATGTAAGGGTTGGAAGAATTGAATCTGACCAAGATTTTCCAACGATACTTAAAAAAATATAAGAGGTAATTAAAATCCACACACGGTAAATTGCAGTTTTAACAAAGGTTCTTTTTTTAGTAACGCGCATAAATTTAAATTATTTTCTTCTCTCTCACTTTATTGTCAAATTTTTCTTTATTGATAATAAATCGCTCATGAGTTCCTTTGGAAATAATATCAACACTATCTCTTGCCTCTACATTAAAAGTTAATTTTTTTCCATCAATGTTAATTAATTCTACATTTGCAATAACTTCATGGCCAGCTGGTGTTGCGGCTTGATGACTTACATTAATATGAGTACCAACACTTTGTTCGCTTGGCCAATCCAGATGCGGTTTGATTGCTAATATGCAGGCCCACTCTAAAAATCCGACTAAGTAACCTGTTGCAAAAACTTCAGGCATAATTTTAAATTCATTAGACTCGGGATAAAGATTAGGGACTGTTTTTGATTTTGGAATTATAAATTTATGTTGATATTGAATTCCAACTTTTAATGAACTTTTCATAAAACGATTTACTACTTACATTAATTTTGATGTATGCAACAAATGCATTTATCACAATTCAGCTTAAATATTTGCGCTTAAGACATGCCTATAGCCTTGTCAAAAAAAAGGGATCTTTTGTGATGTTGTGCTATAGGATTTTAATTACCTAGCTTTCGCTAGGTAAAAAAAACTTTAAATTTCGGACTTTACTCTTTGAATATGACCAACCACTTTACCGGCATTTACACCGTTTTTAATTCTGTAACCTGTTGTACCATTACCGTAGGTATCAACTGATTTCATATTACGATTGATATTGTCGATATTCTTTTCTTTCTGCTTGTTTTCAAAATTTTTAGCTATCAATCCTTTTGATCCTTCTAGCATTTTAACTCCTTTGTTTTATGTTTAACTTACTGACTTGCGAATCTTGCATATCAGATATGCAGATAATGCAATAATTTAATATATTTGTCAATAACCTTAAATTTAAAGCAAAAAGGGACTTTTGGTCCCTTTAACCAGGTTATAGAAAACCGGAAAATTTATATGATTTTTTGAACCTTTTTTTGATTAAGCAAAGGTTCTTAAGCTTGTTCTATGAAATAACG
>VERQ01000011.1 GCA_018882565.1 Candidatus Fonsibacter sp.
AAAAATCTAAATTAATATCTTTATCTGATGACTCGGGACTAGAAATATCAGTTTTAAATGGAGATCCTGGAATTTATTCAGCTAGATGGGCAGGAAAAAATAAAGACTTTAAGTTAGCAATTAAAAAAGTTTATTCAAAAATAAAAAAGAAAAAAAAATTAAATAAAAAAAATAATGCTAGATTTTATTGTTCTTTGGCAATTGCTTATCCAAATGGAGCATACAAAACATTTAGCGGTACGGTTAATGGTAAAATTTCGCAAGAGCCTAAAGGTTATAATGGATTTGGCTATGACCCTATATTTATTCCAGATGGTTATAAAAAAACTTTTGGTGAAATGAAGGCTGATTTAAAGGACAAAATTAGTCATCGTTATAGGGCGTTTAATAAAATAAAAAGATATTTTAAATATTAGATTTATGGAAAACATTAAATTTATAGATCAGAATTTAGAAAAGGGTCTCTATTTAGTCTCAACGCCAATTGGAAATTTAGCAGATATTACTATACGGGCTGTAAATATTTTAAAAAAATCAGACATTATTTTATGTGAAGACAAAAGAGTTTCAAAAAAGTTATTAGATTATTATGACATTAAAGCTCAATTATTTTCATATCATAAGTTTAATGAAAAAGAGTCGGTTGAAAAAATATTAGAAATTTTTAAAAAAAATAAAATTGTATCTTTAATAAGTGATGCTGGAACACCATTAATATCTGACCCTGGAAAGATTTTAATTAATGAGATTGAAAAAAATAATATAAAAATTATTCCGATACCTGGAGCCTCAGCAACAACAGCAGCTTTTAGTTTGGCGGGGTATAGCGATGATTATTATTTTTATGGTTTTTTACCTAAAAAACTAGGTGAGAGAAAAAAAGTTTATGAAAAATTTTCTAATTTAGATAGTTCAATTATTATATTTTTACCGGCTAGAGACTTAGTCTCTACAGTAAAAGAAATGAAAGAGTTTCTTGGTGAAAGACAGATATTGGTTGCTAAAGAAATTACCAAAATACATGAGAATATAATTAAAGGAACGCTAGATAATATTCTTGATAAAGTTAAATCAGTTATTCTTAAGGGGGAGGTGACAATAGTGTTGTCTTCTGAGGCGAATAAAAATAAAGACCAAAACGTTGATTTAAATAAAGAAATTTTAGATTTATCAAAGAAAATGAAAACAGCAGATCTTGCAAAATATTTATCTAAAAAATTTAAGTTTTCTAAAAAAGAAATTTATCAAAAGATTTTAATGTTAGATAAAAAATAATGAAATTTTTAAAGGTAATTTTTATATCTCTGTTCTTAACATCTTGTATTGGAAATTTTAGTTCAACACTTTTTGGTGTTGGTGTTAATATAAATTTAGATCCAAGATCTCCAGGATTATATTTAGATGATAAATTAGCAGAAACGCTTATTATGAAAAAAATTGTACTAAATGATTATAAGCAAGTTTTTTTAACTGTTAGAGTTATAGATGGTACGGCTATTTTGAGTGGTCGAGTTGAGAAAGCTGAAGATAAGTTAAAAATGACAAAATTTGCATGGGAGACAGCAGGTATTAAAGCGGTGAGAAATGATATTATTATTGCAGATGAAACTTCTTTCAAACAAAGAGCAAAAGATATTTTAATATCTTCACAATTTAATGCTGCATTATTAGTAAATAAAAAAATAAATTCTCGTAATTATAACTCTGAAACTATTAATGGAAAAATTTACGTTTATGGTATGGCAAAAACTACAGCAGAAATGGAAGAAGTTATTAAAGAAGGAAAATTGATTCCGGATGTAGTTGAAGTTGTGCCAAGTATTATTCTTGCTGATAATTTATCTAGAAGAAACTATCTTTAATTCTTTTTATATTTAATCACGTCTGAAGAAAAAGCGGCAATAGCTGCCATATTAAAGATATCAGAAACTTTTGATCTTAAAGTTGCAATCTCAATAGGTCTATTCAATCCAATTAACATGGGACCAATTAATGTACTACCACCTAGTTCCTTAAGTAACTTTGTAGAAATTGCAGCACTGTGAATAGCTGGCATAATTAAAATATTTGCAGGTGCCGATAATTTTGAAAATGGATAAATAGTTTTAAATTTTTGATTTAAAGCCACATCGGGTTGCATTTCTCCTTCAAATTCAAAATCAACTTTTCTTTTTTCAAGTAAATCTCTAGCTTCTCTTAAATGAACACTTCTTTCAGACATTGGTTTTCCAAACGTTGAATGGGCAAGGAAAGCAACTCTTGGAGTAAAACCAAGAGTTTTTGCAACTCTAGCCGAAGAGATAGCAATGTCTGCTAAATTTTCTGCAGTTGGATATTCATGAACGTTTGTATCTGCAATAAATACTGTTCCTTTTTTTGTAACAGCAATTGTAAGTCCAAAAATAATTTCACCCGGTCTTTCATCTACAACGTATTTTATATTTTCCAAAGTATCACTAAAAGTTCTAGTCACACCTGTTACCATTGCATCAGCATCTCCAAGGTCCACCATGCAAGATCCAAAAACAATTCTATTTGTTCTAATTAATCTATCGCAATCTCTTTTTAAAAACCCTTTTCGTTGTAATCTTTTATAAACATGATCCGTATATCTTTGTCTTTGTTTTTCATCTTTAGAATTATGAATTTCAATAGATTTATCTAGTGTTAAACCAAGATCTTTAAGCTGCTGAGCAATCTTTTCGCTGCTTCCTATTAAAACTGGAGTTCCAAGTCCATTATTTTTAAAATCGATTGCAGCTCTAAGCATAGATTCTTCTTCACCTTCTGCAAAAATAACTCTTTTTTGTTTTTTTCTTACTTGTGCATAAATATTTTGTAAAAATCCAACTGAAGGATCTAATCTTGCAGCAAGGCTATCTTTATACGCGGCAATATCTTCAATTTTCTTTTGAGCAACACCACTTTTCATAGCAGCTTCTGCTACTGCAGCAGATACATTTCTAATTAATCTTGGATCAAAAGGAGATGGGATAATATAATTTTTTCCAAATTTTGGTCTTTCACCGCCGTAAGCCGCAACCACTTCATCAGGAACATCTTCTTTTGCAAGATCGGCTATGGCCTTTGCAGCAGCAATCTTCATCTCTTCATTAATAGTTTTAGCTCGACAATCTAAAGCTCCTCTAAAAATATATGGAAAACCTAAAACGTTATTTACTTGATTTGGATAATCAGATCTTCCAGTTGCAATAATTGCATCACTTCTTGTTTGTTCAATTAATTCAGGAAGAATTTCAGGATCCGGATTTGCGCAAGCAAAAATAATAGGATCTTTTGCCATGGATTTTACCATTGCAGGTGTAACTACATTTTTTGCAGACAAACCTAAAAATACGTCTGCACCTTTCATCGCCTCTTCTAAAGTTCTAAGTTTTGTATCTGCAGCGTGTGCAGATTTAAACTGATCTATTTTTGGACGACCTTTATAAATAACTCCGTCTTTATCTAACATTACTACGTTATCATCGGGCAAACCCATTGCCTTTAGTAATGATATGCACGATAGCCCAGCAGCTCCTGCACCATTTGCAACAACCCTTACTTTTTTTATTGATTTTTTTACAATCTCTAATGCATTTAAAATTCCAGCCACAGTAATGATAGCCGTTCCATGCTGGTCATCATGAAATACAGGAATTTTAAGTTTATTTTTTAATTCTTGTTCAATAATAAAACAGTCCGGAGATGCGATGTCTTCTAAATTGATACCTCCAAAACTATTTCCAATTTTAGCAACACAATTAATAATTTCTTCTGCGTTTTGCGAATCTACCTCAATGTCAATTGAGTCAATGTCGGCAAATCTTTTAAAAAGAACAGCTTTACCTTCCATTACTGGTTTTGAAGCAAGCGCCCCCAAATTTCCAAGTCCTAAGATTGCAGATCCATTTGATATAACGGCAACCGTATTTCCTTTGCTTGTGTAGTCGTAAGCTTTCGATGGATCTTTTGCTATCGCCTCAACAGGAACAGCAACACCAGGAGAATAGGCAAGTGCCAAATCTCTTTGAGTTGACATTGGTTTGCTTGCTATTATTTCGATTTTTCCAGGCTTACCCTGACTATGATAGTCTAAAGCTTCTTTATCTGTAAACTTTTCCATAATATTGTTTTTAATATAAATAAAACTGTAAGAAGAAGTTATTTTTCTTATACTAAGTTCTTAGATTTTAAATTATTAAAACAAAGTTGAAACTAAATATCAAATGAATATTTTAAAAAATATCTCTTATTTTGGATTTTCGACTTTTTTGAGTAGAATTCTTGGTTATTTAAGGGATACTTTAATTGCAATATTTCTTGGAACCTCAGCTGTTGCCGATGCTCTTTTTGTTGCATTTAGAATACCAAATACCTTTAGATCTTTATTTGCCGAAGGCTCTTTAAATTCTGCTTTTATTCCAGCTTATACAAAGCAAAAGGGTAGTAAAAAAAATCATTTTGCAAACCAAGTATTAAATTTATTAATTATTTTTATTCTTTTTATAGTCTTTGTTATTGAAATATTTACACCTGAGTTTTTATTTCTTATTTCGCCTGGCTTTAAAGATATTGATGGAAAATTCGATCTTGCTGTAGATCTTAGTAGAATTACTATTCCTTTTTTATTTTTTATATCCATTGCATCATTTCTTTCGGCCATTTTAAATTCAAAAGGAAAATTTTTAATCACTGCGGCAGCTCCTATTATATTAAATATTTTATTAATTTTATCTTTAGTTTTTTTTAACAATACTCATACCGAAATAGTTTATGCCTCTTCTTATGCTTTAACGATTGCAGGAGTTATTCAGGTTATTTTTTTATTTTTTTTTGCAAAAAAATATTTCAAAATTAATTTAAGTTTTATTATTAACGTTAATAATCAGGTTAAATCTTTTTTTGGAAAATTATTGCCTAGCGTTTTTGCATCGGGCGTAAATCAAATAAATATTTTAATCGGAACAATTATTGCGTCATTTGAAAGTGGAGCCGTTTCTTATTTATATTATGCAGATAGAATTTATCAGTTGCCATTAGCTTTAACTGGAATTGCAATCGCAACTGTTATTTTACCAAGTTTATCTAAAGAAGTTTTTAAATCGAAATTAGTAAAAGTAAATTTTATTCAAAATCGTTCTTTAGAATTATGTTTATTCTTATCACTGCCAGCAACTATTGGAATTTTTTTAGCATCAGATGAGATTATATCAGCCCTATATGGTTATGGATTTTTTGATGCCGAGAGCGTTATGAATACTTCAGCTGCCCTTCTATTATTTGGAATAGGACTGCCTGCTTTTGGATTAATTAAAATTTATTCAAGTTTTTATTTTGCAAGAAGTAATACAAAATTTCCTTTTTATTTGTCTTTATTCTCAGTGATTTTAAACATTTCAATTAGCCTTTCCCTGTTTAAGATTTATGGCTTTTTAATTATACCTCTAGCAACTAGCATCTCAGCTTGGCTGACAGTTATTGTTTATCAACTAAATCTTATTAAATCCGGATATCATTCCTTCGATAAATTATTTATTATTAGATTTGTAAAATCAATTCTGTGCACATTAATTATGGGGTTAATTCTTTCTGTTTTATTAAAATATTTTGCAAATTATTTAGAATCAAAGTCGATATTAAAAGCGATAATTTTAATATCTGTAGTTTTATTCTCCGCGTTTATCTACTTTTTAACTGCCTATTTTTTAAAAGCATTTCGTATTAAAGATTTAAAGGTTTAAATTTTAAATGATTAAAAATAGAATTTTATCTGGTGTTCAGCCAACGGGAAACCTTCATCTTGGCAACTATTTAGGTGCAATTAAAAATTTTGTGAAATTGCAAAAAGATTACGAGTGCTATTTTATGTTGGCTGACCTTCATTCAATCACTGTATTTCAAGATCCTAAACAATTAAGGGAAAATATAATTGAAACAACAGCTGTTTTTCTTGCATGTGGATTGGATCCAAAAAAAAATGTTATATTTTGTCAGTCGAGCGTTGCCGGACATTCTGAATTAGCATGGATATTTAATTGTATTGCAAGAATTGGCTGGTTAAATCGAATGACACAATTTAAAGAAAAAGCAGGATCGAATAAAGAAAAAGCAAGCGTTGGTCTTTATTCTTATCCAACTTTAATGGCAGCGGATATTTTGCTTTATAAAGCAACCCACGTTCCTGTGGGGGAAGATCAAAAACAACATTTGGAACTATGCAGAGATATTGCTGTAAAATTTAATAATGATTTTAATTGTAAAGATTTTTTTACATTACCAGAGCCAATTATTACAAAAGAAGTTGCAAGAATAATGAGTTTAAAAGATGGAACTAAAAAAATGAGCAAATCTGATGAGTCTGAAACTTCAAGAATAAATTTAACTGACACCGAAGAAGATATTGTTCAAAAAATTAAAAAAGCAAAAACAGATAATGATTTAATTCCAGATACTGAATCAAAATTAGCAGACAGACCAGAGGCTAGAAATTTAATTAATATCTTTTCTATTTTAAGTGGCACTACAATTGAAAAAACTTTAAAAGAATTAAGTGGCAAAAATTTTTCAGAATTAAAAAATAAATTAAGTGAAGTTTTGATTAAAGAAGTTGTTCCTATAGGAAAAAAGATTAAAGAATTTAAAAAAGATACAGATGAAATTAAAAAGATATTAAAAAGTGGAAGTGAAAAAGCTAATATTGAATCTCAAAAAACTATAAAAGAAGTACATAAGATTGTTGGATTATCTCTATCTTAATGAGAAAAAATTATTTAGTTATTATTGATGAGAGTGATGAGCTTAAGAATGCAATATATTTTGCGGCCAAAAGATCAGTAATAAACAATGCTAATTTAATAATGCTTTATGTTGTAAGGCCTGCAGTGAATACCGAATGGGCCTCTATCGGCAATCTTATTGAGCAAGAGGAGACAAGTGAAGGTAAAAAAATTAGCAGACTTTGGTCAACGGTAGTTGAGGAAAAATTTAAAATAAAACCACAGATTATTATAAAGATGGGTGATAAGGTTGATGAGATAATCAAATTTCTCAAAGAGGATAAAAGTATTAGATTTCTCGTATTAGCTTCTTCAACTGATAGCGATCCAGGGCCTATTATTAAATCTTTATCAAAAAAGATGAACGATCTGCCGGTACCTTTAGTGATAATTCCAGGACTGATTTCTGAGAAAGAGATCGATAATTTAATATAAGTTATTGAATTATAAGCCTTATTATAAATGGTAATTACTTTAACAACAAATCATACTAACTAAATATATACATATGAATATTGATGTGCAGCAGACCCCAAATCCAGACACATTAAAATTTGTGCTAGGCTTGGAGTTGGTGCAAAACGGTTCCATAGAGTTTAAAAGCCATTCAGAGGCAAAAGAATATCCCTTTGTTCAAAAAATATTTGAGCTTGGAACTGAGCTCGTCTTTTTTGGATCTAATTTTATCTCTGTTAAAAAGAATAGTTCATTAGAATGGGGAATAATATTAGAACAAATTAAAAATATTATAAAAAATGATTTCCCAAAAAATTTTAAAGCAATCACTGTAAAAAAAGAAACAAGCGAAAATAAAGATGAAATATTTAAAAAAATAGAAGAGGTGCTGGAGCTCAAAATCAGACCGGCTGTTGCAATGGATGGAGGCAATATTAGTTTAAGATCTTTTATCGATGGAGTGGCTGAAGTAGAACTACAAGGTAGCTGTGCAGGCTGTCCTTCTTCTACATTAACTTTAAAACAAGGCGTTGAACGAATGCTTGTTCATTATGTGCCTGAAGTGAAAAGCGTTAGAGCTGTAAGTCTATAATCTAAATTCATATGAAAAAAATTATTTTTAATGAAAAATTAATTAATTCTTTTAAAAATATAAAAGAAGCAATTTTAAATAATGGTTTTTCAAGATATATTGTTGATACAATTGCTCCAACATTTAGATTTTTTTCTTTTATTTTAAAAAATATAAATAAAATTTACTTTTTTTTAATTAATAGAGTTAATCTTAAAAAAATCTTGCCTTACACAGTGATTGTTAGTTTGGTTATTTTTACTGCTTTTGTTCCAGAAATTTTTAAATCCACGGCGGATAAAAGAAAAATTATTAACAATCAAACAGAAGAATATACTACAAATGACCCTTCTATTGATCAGATATTAAAGAAAAGTTTTTTAACTAATGATTCAAAAAAATTAGGTTTAGATTTTCAGCAGGTAATAAGTATTATTAATTTATTTGAGAAGAGTGGTTATAATCTTGAAAAAGTTAGAGAAGGAGAACCTGTTGCTAACTTCTTTTTAGCAAAATTCCCAGAAGGCATTAGTGAATTAGATAATATTGAACAAAGAAAAAGAATTTTTATACAAATATTATTGCCGATTGTTTTATCAGAGAATGAAAAAATTATTGCAGATCGAAGAAAGTTAACCGCAATAATGAATAGAAAAAGTTTTAAACAGGATGCCGATTGGTTAAATGACAAATTTCAACAATATAAAGTCAAAAATAATAGCGTTAAAGAATTGCTAGTTAAGATGGATATTATTCCTCCTTCATTAGCCATAGCACAAGCGGCTTATGAAAGTGGGTGGGGCACATCTCGTTTTGCAATTGAAGGTAATGCTTTATTTGGTCAGTGGGGATGGAAAGAAAATAGAGGAATGGTGCCAGAAAATCGAGGCGAAGATGAAAGGCATGAAGTTTCAAAGTTTAATCAAATTAGATACGCAGTGAGCGCTTATAAAAATAATTTGAACACACACCCATTTTATGAGGAATTCCGCACAGAAAGAGCTAAGCAAAGATCAGGTAGATTAAGCGGATCAATATCAGGAATAAAATTAATCAAGCACGTTCATAAGTATTCAATTAAAGGAGATGATTATGTCCTTGGTTTAAAGAAAATTATCGAACAGAATTCCTTACAAGATTTTGATAAAGCCAATTTATTAATTAAAAGATCAGGATCGATCTAATTTCCATCCACTACAAATTGAAATCCCAACCAGCGGTATTGATTATCTTTATCTAATAAAGAACAATTAATTCTACCGGTTCTTGTCGTAAATTTTTTATCTAAATGAACTTTTACCCAATTTTTTTCAATAAATGATATTTTCTTTTTGCTCCATTCGCCACCGTCATTAGCAAAGCAGCTCATTTTTTCTAAGTTGGTAATTTCTTTAAAAAATTCTATTTCAATTTTTGGAGGATTTTCCGATTTTGTAATAAATTTATTTTCTGGTTTAAAAGATTTAAAAGGAAAAGGTTTAGTATTTAATAAGGTTAAAAATCTTTCTGGTTTTCCATAATTTTCATTAACGGGGTAACGAGGGAGCTCGAATAAATCTTTTGATTTATCAATAACACCAGAATGTTGCCCAAAAGCTAATTCGTAGTTAAATTCTTTTACAATTTTTTTAAAAGCAGAACTGTATTCACCAAATGGATATGAAAAATATTTTGGTCTAAAAGATAATTCTCTTAAAAAATCTTTATGAGATTTTTCTAAATCCTCTCTTATTTCGCTTTCAGACTTATTAATTAAAAATTCATGAGAAAAACTATGGCCACCAATAGTTCCAATCTTTGAATTATGAATTTCTCGTACCTGATCCCAAGTCATGTAATTGGGATTATTAGCATTAACTTCTCGTGTATTAAAAAAAAGTACAAATGGAATTTTTTTCTCTTTTAATATCTTCCATCCATTGTCGTAAAAAGATCTAAAGGCATCATCAACGGTAATTAAAACTTTTTTAGAATCGTAACTTTTGTTTTCAATTAGGATTTTTCTTAATTCATCGATTGAAATAAACTCAATCTTGTTTTGATTTATAATTTCTAGTTGTAAATTAAATTCTTTAAGTCTGACATTGGTAGTTGGATATTTATTTTCTTCAAAACGATGATACATTAATCCAATAATTCCTTTTTCATTTTGATATTCTTGAGAATTAACTGCAGAAAGATTAACAATTATTATAAAAGTAATTAAAAAAATTCTTTTTATGAATGGAGCCATGAATTCTCGTTTTTGTTCAGTCGATTTTACACTTGGAAGTTTAATACTAATTGCAAAAGAAAACAATTCTGACTTTGCTTTAGTTAGAGATAAATTTACAAATAGTGAAAATTTTATAAATATTCTTTTAGATTTCTTTCAGCAAAACAATATCAAGATAGAAAACTTAAATTTTTTTATGATCAATTTAGGGCCAGGTGGATTTGTTGGTCTTAGAAATATTTTATCTTCTATTAAAAGTATCGCTCTAGTTAAAAAAATTAAACTACTTGGATTTAATAATTTCCAGATTCTAAAAACCACAATAGTTAATCAAGATTTTGAAAAAGTTGCCTTAGAAGTGAATAATAGATTTTATATTAAAGATCTAAAAAATTGCGATGACTATTATTCAGAATTTAATGTTCAAAATACTTTAGAAAAAAATAGTGATAAAATAGTTAAATTTTCAAAATTACCTAAATATACATCTAAGAATCTTCAGTATATTTTGGATAATAAACTTTTTATTGATAGCAAATTATTCCCCATTTATGAAAATATGTAACAAATATATTTCATTTATTTGTTTTTTTTTATACCTTCAGAGCTTCTAATATTTTGAGATTAAAATAATTGTTAAAAACATTTTATATAAAGACTTTTGGTTGTCAGATGAATGAATACGATTCTGACAAAATATCCGACTTAATGCAGTCTGTTAACTTCGTAAGATCCGAAACTTTAGCAGATGTAGATTGTATTATATTCAACACTTGTCACATTAGAGAAAAAGCGACCGAAAAAGTTTATTCAGACATTGGTAAAATTAAAAAACTAAATCGATCTAAAAAGAAGCCAATTTTTGTATTAGCGGGGTGCATAGCGCAAGCGCAAGGCGAGGAGATTTTTAAAAGAACTAACTATGTTGATATTGTTGTTGGACCACAATCTTATCATCGACTACCTGAGCAGATTAAAAATTTTGCAGAAAGAAAAGAAAATTTCTCTGACACAAATTTTGAATTAATAGAAAAATTTGACACTTTAGATAATTTAAAATCTTCTAGAAAATCTAAAGTTTCTGAATTTTTAACGATACAAGAAGGTTGCGATAAATTTTGTTCCTTCTGCGTGGTCCCTTATACAAGAGGCGCTGAGTTTTCTAGATCGTTTAATAGCATTATCAATGAGGCAAAAAAATTATCAGATAATGGAGTTAGAGAAATTGTTTTACTCGGACAAAATGTCAGCGCTTATAAATTTGTTGATGGAAGCAAAACTTATAACCTAGCAAAACTAATAGATGAAATTGCTAAAATTAATTTAATTCATCGAATACGTTTTACAACATCGCATCCAAATGACATGGATCAAGAATTGATAGAAGCTTTTAAATATCAAAAAAAATTAATGCCACAATTACATCTGCCCATTCAATCAGGCTCTAATAAAATTTTAAAATTGATGAATAGAAAACATACAAGGGAATATTATTTAGATTTAATTGCCAAATTTAAAGAAGCAAATTCAGAAATGGAATTTTCTAGTGATTTTATAATTGGTTTTCCAGGGGAAGAAGAGCAGGATTTCCAAGATACGCTCGATATCATTAACAGAGTTAATTTTATTAACTCTTATTCATTTATTTATAGTCAAAGACCAGGTACCCCAGCCGTTGATCGAGATCAAATATCATTAGATATATGCAAAGATCGATTATTAAAGTTGCAAACTTTATTAGGTGATATTCAAATGAAAAACAGTAAAGAATTAATTGGAAAAAAAGTTGAAATATTGATTGAAAATAAAACTAAAACACCAGGTCAATTTTTTGGCAGAAGTAAATTTATGCATTCTATTTTTTTTAATTCAGAAAATTGTAATCCAGGAGATTTAGTGGATATCGAAATTACTTCCTGCAATAGCAAAAATCTTTTTGGTATATTGCAAAAAGAAGAAGCATTCGTTTGATGAATATATCCAAAGTATCTAGTTCACAGATTGAAATTATTGAAAAAAATAATGATTATTTAAGTTTTTATATAAAAAACAATTTAGTTTTGAGCAAAATAATCGGTGAGTTTGATTCCAATCTTAAGGAAATAGAAAACATTACTAATACAAAAATTAATTTAAGAGGGAATTTAATGATTGTTCGAGGAGATGCGAATAATAGACAGTCAGTTGTTCAAATTATGGATAATCTTATCGCAAAATTTGTAAATACAAACAGTATTGAGAAAGAAGACATAAAGACAATCTTTGATGTGACTAAAATGAATAGAACAGAATCAAATCCTAATTCAATTTATAGCGATAATGATGCCATCAAAACATCAAAAAAAATAATTTTGCCAAGATCAGAAAAGCAGAAAATTTACGTAGATGCTTTAAAAAATCATAAAATTGTTATGGCATTAGGACCTGCGGGAACTGGAAAAACATTCTTAGCGGTTGCGGTAGCTGTTACTTTTTTATTAGAAGATAGAGTAAAAAAAATAATATTATCAAGACCAGCCGTGGAAGCCGGAGAAAATTTAGGTTTTTTACCAGGCGATATGAAAGATAAAATTGATCCCTATCTTATACCGCTTTACGACTCTCTTTATGAACTTTTGGGTTATGAAAAAATTCAAAGAAAAATAGAGGAGGGCATAATAGAAATTGCACCTCTTGCCTTTATGAGAGGAAGAACACTAAAAGATTCATTTGTCATATTGGATGAAGCTCAAAATGCAACCTTCACCCAAATAAAAATGTTTTTAACTAGACTTGGAAATAATTCAACGATGGTAATTAACGGAGACCCTTCGCAAGTGGATTTAGCAAAATCAAAAGAGTCCGGACTTTATGAGACCACAAAAATACTTAAAGATATTAAAGAAATTAAAACCATAAACTTTGATCATAACGATGTTATGAGACATCCTTTGGTTTCTAAAATCGTTAAGGCTTATGATGACTATAAAAAATAAAGAGCCAAATGGTAAAAGTTAATTTAGTTATCGAGAATAAGAATTGGAAATCTAGATATCCCAAAATAAATTTGTTTCTTATAAAAAGTATTAAAAAAATTATATTATCTATCTTTTCATCTCGCACAATTGCTTTTGAAATTTCGATTCTTCTAACAGGCACAAAAAATATGAAGAATCTTAATAAGAAATTTAGAAAAATTAATAAAGATACTGACGTTTTATCTTTTCCAGCCGAGGAGAAAAGTTTTTTTAAAAAAGATATTAAATTAAATAAAAAAGTTTATCTCGGAGATATTGCGTTAAGCTACCAATACATTGAGGTGATTACAAAAAAACAGAATACAAGTTTTGATGATTATTTTAAAAAAATGTTAGTCCATGGGGTTTTGCATCTGATTGGCTATGAACATGATTCATTTAAAAAATATAAAAAAATGAATTTATTAGAGCAAAAAATTATTAGAAATATTTAAAATTTAAGATGTCAAAAAAAAATATTTTTTTTATCTATATTTTTTTATTAGTATTAGGTTCTTTATCTAGTTTTTCTTTACCTCCTTATAATTTAATTTTTATAAATTTTATTACTTACTCTTTGTTTTTGTATTTAATAATTCTATTCAAAGAAAAAAAAGCAAAACTATCGAACTTCTTTTTTTTAGGTTTTACTTTCGGTTATGGATATTTTGCAAGTAGTCTTTACTGGGTATCGCACTCATTAACTTTTGATAAACAGTTAACTTTTTTAATGCCCATTGCCATATTAGGCTTGCCTGTTTTACTAGCTATCTTTTATGGTTTTGCAGTACTTGCTATTAGTTCTTTTATAAAAAGAGATTATATTTTTTTATTAATATTTTCTATTTCCTTATCCATATTTGAATATTTACGAGGAATATTATTCACAGGATTTTCATGGAATCTAATATCTTATTCATGGAGTTTTTCACTTGAGAACATTCAAATATTAAAATTCATTGGCACATATACTTTCAATTTTTTTAGCATTCTTGTCTTCTCAATTTACTTTAATTCCTTATGGCCATTTCAGTTTAAGAAAATACTAATTAATTCTTCTTTTTTATTTATTGTTTTAATTTCTAATTATTTATTTGGAAAAATTATCATAAAAAATTCAGAGTTTAATCAGTATAACGAAGTTAAGATAAAAATAATTCAGCCCAATATTGATATTGCAAAAACTTGGGGAATAGAAAATGAGAAAAGAAATCTAAATTCTCTGGTAAACCTTAGCAAAACCAATAAAGATGAGAAGACCCTAATTGTTTGGCCTGAGGGGATGATCCAACAAACTAATCCTAAGGATCTTTATAAATATAAAGAATACTTTAATAAAAATTTTTCTAAAAATCATTTAGTTGTTGTTGGTGTAACCAATCCAAGCATCTCAGGTAATAAAATTCATTTTTATAATTCCCTAGTTGTACTGAATAATAATGCTGAAGTTGTTAGCGTTTATAACAAGATTAAACTTGTTCCATTTGGAGAGTTTATTCCTTTTGAAAATTTATTAACAAAGTGGGGATTAAAAAAAATAACATTTGGATATAGTTCTTTCTCTTCTGGAGACGAGAGAAAAGAGATTAAAATATTTAACAATTTATCTTTTCTGCCTTTGCTTTGTTATGAAATAATTTATTCTGGAGATCTTAAACGTAATTCTAAAGATTATAATTTCATAATAAACATTTCAGAAGATGGTTGGTTTGGAGATTCAATTGGCCCTTATCAACATTTAACACAAGCAGTCTTTAGAGCAGTAGAGCAAGGTGTTCCAGTTGTAAGAGCAACTAATAAAGGTATGTCAGCTTATATTTCTCCAAATGGAAAAATTGTAAATTCTTTAGAATTAAACAAATCTGGATTTATTGATTTAAAATTGTCTTTTTTAAAAGGAAAAACCTTATTTTCTTTATTAGAAAACTACATTTTTTATTTTACAATCTTCCTAAGTATTATATTCGTTATTGCTCTTAGAAAATTAAATAAGAATGGCTAAACAAGACTATATATTTACTAGTGAATCAGTATCAGAGGGACACCCTGATAAAGTTTGTGACATTATATCGGACTCGGTACTCGATTTATATTTATCAAAATTTCCAGAAAGTAGAGTTGCTTGTGAAACTTTAGTGACCACAAATACCGTTGTGATTGCTGGAGAAGTAAGAGGTCCCGAAATAAAGAGCGATGAAATTGAAAAATTAATTAGATCCAGAGTTAAAGATATTGGTTATGAACAAGAGGGTTTTCATTGGAAAAATTTAAAATTTACAAACTATCTTCATAGTCAATCACAAGACATAGCAGCAGGAGTTGATTCATCTGGTAATAAAGATGAAGGGGCAGGCGATCAAGGAATTATGTTTGGTTATGCTTGCACAGAAACAAAAGATTTGATGCCAGCGCCGATAAGTTATTCTCATAAAGTTTTGCAACTAATGTCAGAGGCAAGAAAATCTGGAAAAGAAAAATTTTTAAAACCTGATTCAAAAAGTCAATTTTCAGTTATTTATGAAAAAGGAAAACCAAAAAGAATTTCTTCAATAGTCGTTTCAACACAACATGATGAAAGCGTTGATCAAGAAAAAGTTAAGGAGATCGTGCGTCCTTATGTTCTATCAGTCATCCCAAAAGGCTGGATGTGTGATGAGAAACATTTTTATGTTAACCCAACAGGCAGATTTGTTATCGGTGGACCTGATGGTGACACAGGATTAACGGGTCGAAAAATTATAGTTGATACTTACGGCGGAGCAGCACCTCATGGTGGTGGAGCATTTTCAGGAAAAGACCCAACAAAGGTGGACCGATCAGCAGCTTACGTAGCAAGATATTTGGCTAAAAATATTGTAGCCGCAGGCGTTTCAGAAAAATGTTTAATTCAATTATCTTATGCGATTGGAGTGTCACAACCTCTTTCAATTTACATCGACTTGTTTGATGGTGAAGATAATAAATCAAAAAAAATTGAAGAAATTATTTCTAAAAATTTTAATTTAAGTCCAAGAGGAATTCGTGAGTTATTAAAGCTTAATAAACCGATTTATCAAAAAACAGCAGCTTATGGACACTTTGGTAGACAACCAGAAGACAATGGTTCTTTTAGCTGGGAAAAAACAGATTTAATTAAATATTTTCAATCAAAAGTATAATTTGATCAACGACAAGAAAAAGATTTTTTTTGGTAGATCAAAATCAAGAGCCCTATCAAAAAGTAAAAAGTTTTTTTATGAAAATCATAAAAAAGATTTTTTAGTCAATTTTGAAGAAATAAAATTTATTAAAAATAAAGATTTTGTTTTAGAAATAGGATTTGGTTTAGGAGAAAATTTATTATACCAGGCAAGCGCTTACCCAAAAGATTATTTTATTGGAGTTGACCCTTTTATTAATGGTGTGGCTAATGTTGTTCAAAAAGCTAAAGAATTAAATTTAAATAATATTTCAATTCTTGATACGCCGGTACAAAAAATTATAGATAATTTTTTAGATAACTTTTTTTCAAAAGTTTTTGTTTTATTTCCAGATCCGTGGATGAAAAATAAGCAAAAAAAAAGAAGATTATTAAACTATTTATTTTTAGAAAAAATTTTAAAAAAAATGAAAATTAAATCTACGTTAATATTTGTAACGGATGATCAGGATTATTTTAATTACGTGGTAAAAGAGATTTCTTTATTAAAGAAAAAAAATGATACTTTTGAATATAGTTTGAGCAACAGACATCCCATAGTCGACACAAAATACTCAAATAAAGCCAATAAATTAAAAAAAGATATTTATTTTTTAAATCTTGATAAGTTAAAAAATGTAGCATAGATTAAGCGAAATTATTGAAAGTACAGAATGGGCTTAGGCCCATTTTTTTTTACAGGAAACAAAACCAATGTTAAATAACAGAGTTGATACAGTAGAACTGATCAGGATAGTTGACGCTGTAGCAAACGAAAAATCGATTGATAAAGAGCTAGTCCTTACTTCTATGGAAGAAGCTATTGAAAAAGCTGCACGAACTCGCTACGGACAAGAAAATAATATTTACGTTTCTATCAATAGAGCTAATGGTCAAATTGAATTAGGTCGAAGATTAAAAGTTGTAGAAAATCCATCCAACAGTCAAAACGAAATTAGTTTAAAAGATGCTAAAAAAATTAAAAGCGACATAGCGCTTGATCAAGAAATTTTAGAGCCGCTACCTCCAGTTGATTTTGGCAGAATAGCCGCTCAAGCTGCAAAACAAGTTATCACTACAAAAGTAAGAGATGCAGAAAGAGAAAAACAATATAACGAATTTAAAGACAAGATTGGTGAAGTTCTTAGCGGAATAGTTAAGAGAATAGAATTTGGAAATATCATCGTTGATTTACAAAAAGCTGAGTCAATTATCAAAAGAGATGAGTTAATCCCAAGAGAAAATATAAAAGTAGGAGATCGTATTAAAGCCTATTGTTATGAAGTAAAGAGAGAAGCTAAAGGTCCGCAAATATTTTTATCAAGAGCGCATCCTCAGTTTATGGCAAAATTATTCAAACTTGAAGTACCAGAAATTTATGAAGGAACAATTGAAATTAAATCGGTAGCAAGAGACCCGGGAAGCAGAGCAAAAATTTGTGTTACATCAAAAGATAAATCTATAGATCCAGTTGGAGCTTGCGTTGGAATGAGAGGAAGTAGAGTGCAAGCGGTTGTGAATGAATTACAAGGTGAAAAAATTGATATCATTCATTGGTCAGAAGACCCTGCAACACTTGTGATTAATGCTTTAGCGCCTGCCGAAGTTCAAAAAGTAGTTTTAGATGAAGCTTCAAAAAGAATTGAAGTTGTAATTGATGAAAACAATCTTAGCAAAGCCATTGGAAGAAGAGGACAAAACGTTAGACTTGCTTCTAAGTTAATGAATTATGAAATTGATATTTTAACTGATCAAGAAGAAACAGAAAAAAGACAATCAGAATTTAAAATTAAAACAAAACGATTTATTGAAAGTTTAGAAATCGATGAAATGATGGCTCAACTTTTAGTGCTAGAAGGATTTTCCTCTATCAAAGAAATCGATGGTTCTCCTTTGGAAGAGATAACGAAAATTGATGGCTTCGATGCAGATACAGCAAAAGAATTAAAAGAAAGAGCAAAAGAATATTTGGAAACTGAATCTAAAGAAATATCAAATAGAGTTAAAGAGTTGGGCATTCAAGATGATCTTATGAATCATCCAGGATTATCACTTGGAATGCTTTTAACTTTAGGTGAAAAAAATATTAAAACTTTAGCTGATTTTGCAGATTTATCAGTTGATGAAATCTTAGGTGGGTACGATGAAGTCAAAGGAAAAAGAGTGGAATTTGAAGGAATCCTGCAGAATTTCGATATCATAAGAGCTGAGGCTGAGCGCCTGATAATGAGCGCTAGAGAAAAAGTTTTTAACAAATAATAAACTCGCTTTTAGAAAAAACATGGACGTTAAAGACAAAAAGAAAAAACTTACATTAAAAAACTTTAGTGGTGGATCGGCAGCTGTTTCAAGCTATGCAAGAGGCGCTGGTAACAAATCAGTTTTAGTTGAGAAGAAGAAAAATAGATCGATAGATGCAACTTACTCCGTTGATAAAGCAAAAGCCTCAACAGCTCCACAAGATGCTGTAAAGCCAAAGACTTTAACAAAAGAAGATACTGCTAAAGCGCAAAAATCGGCACAAGAGTGGGCGAGAAAGAAAATTCAAGAAGAGCTTGAAATAGATAACAGTAAAAAATTAATTAAAAAAACTCACGGAAAAAAAAGAGAATATAAACTAACTTTATCCAAAGCGCTTACAGATGCAGATGAAGATGAAAAGACAAGAAGTTTAGCTTCTTTCAAAAGAGCCAGAGAAAAAGAAAAAAAATTAATTCAAGATGGTGATGAGTCAGGTGAAGCAAAGAAAGTTTCTAGAGAAATATCGGTACCAAATTTAATCACTATTCAAGAGCTTGCAAACAGAATGGCAGAAAAAGCAAGTTCAATTATTAAATTTTTATTTGAAAAAAATGTAAAAGTTACAATCAATCACACTATCGATAGAGATACTGCAGAGTACATCGTTGGCTCTTTTGGACATAAAGTTGTTAAAGATAATCAAATTGACGATGAATTATCAAAATTAAAAAAATCTAAAGAAGAAGAGGATACTTATTCTAGACCTCCAGTAGTAACTGTGATGGGTCATGTCGATCATGGTAAAACTTCATTATTAGATGCATTAAGAGATACAAATGTTGTTGCAACCGAGCACGGTGGAATTACTCAACACATTGGTGCTTATCAAGTTTTTGCAGAAGATAATAAGTGGATGACATTTATAGATACACCAGGTCACGCCGCATTTACTGAAATGAGAGCCAGAGGATCTAAAATTACAGATATCGTAGTTCTAGTTGTTGCTGCAAATGATGGAATTAAACCGCAAACGATTGAGGCGATACAGCATGCTAAAGCTGCAAAAGTTCCAATTATAGTTGCAATTAATAAATGCGATATTCATGGTGTTGATAAGCAAAAAGTTAGAAATCAACTATTAGAGCATGAACTTGTTGTTGAAGAATTAGGTGGAGACATTCAGTGTATTGAAATATCTGCTTTAAAGAAAACAAATTTAGATAAATTAAAAGAAGCAATTATTTTACAAGCAGAAATTTTAAATCACAAAACGAACCCAAATGTACCAGCGCAGGGAATAGTTATTGAATCAAAATTAGACAAAGGCAAGGGACCGGTATCTACAATTTTAATCACAAGAGGAACTTTAAAAAGAGGAGACTTCTTCGTAAGTGGTTTGCAGTGGGGAAAAATTAGAGCGATGAATAATTTTAGAGGAGAATTAGTTAATGAGGCAACGCCTTCAATGCCAGTTGAAATAATTGGTTTAACAGGCGTATCTGAGGCAGGAGATGATTTTTTAGTTTTAGATAGTGAGGCAAAAGCTAAAGAAATAAACGAACATAGAATTGAACAAGGAAGATCTAAAAAAACTAGCGCTCTTGTTAATAAAAATGACATTTTTGGAGATGTTAATAAGCAAAAAGAATTATCAATTATTATTAAAAGTGACGTACATGGATCTGCAGAGGCTTTGTCTAATGCGATATTAAAAATTCAACACGATGAAGTTAAGCCAGTTATCGTTTTATCATCTGTTGGAGCTATTACAGAGACAGATGTATCTTTAGCAAAAGCTTCTAATGCAGTTTTAATTGGATTTAACATTAAGCCTAATAAAGAAGCAAAAGACCTTGCAACAAAATTAGGAGTGAATGTTTTGTACTTTAATATTATTTATGAAGCGATTGAGCACATTACTAAAGCCCTTTCAGGCCTATTATCACCAGAAATTAATGAGCAAGTATTAGGACAGTGCGAAATACTACAAGTATTCAAATCTTCTAAAGCTGGAAAAGTTGCAGGTATTAAAGTTACTGAAGGTGCAATCGTTAACAACTCTGATGTTAGAATTGTTAGAGATGGCAGCGTTGTGTTTACGGGAAAAATTGCATCGCTTTATAGAGAAAAAAATGAAGTGAAAGAAATTAAAGCAGGAATTGAAGGCGGAGTTGCTTTTAAAGATTTCTTAGACTTTAAAGAAAAAGATATCATTGAAGTTTTTTCAGTAGTTCAGAGCGCTAGAACAATAAATTAATTAATCATGAACATTCATTTAAGCGATCAGCCTTTTACTCAAAGGCAATTAAGAGTTGGTGAATTATTAAAACAGTTACTTGGAAATTTATTTTTAAAAGAAGAAGTGGCTTTACCAAGCATTAACACTAGAGTGATTACGGTTTCAGAAGTTAGAATGAGCCCAGATTTAAAACATGCAAAAGTGTTTGTAATGCCACTTGGTGGTAAAAATTCAGAATTTATTTTACAGTCTCTTATTAATCATAGCGGTTTAATTAAAAAAGAAATGTCACGAAGTTGGAAAAATAAATTTCTTCCCAATCTTCATTTCGTATTAGATGAATCTTTTGATTATGCAGAAAAAATTGAAAAATTAATTATAAAGACACACAAAAATGATTGATGGTTGGATAAACTTGAACAAACCCAAAGGTTTCAGCTCGGCATACTGTTTAAACGTCATAAAGAGTAAATTTAAAAAAATTAAAATAGGCCACGCTGGAACTTTAGATCCATTAGCAGAAGGGGTTTTACCCATTGCACTGGGTGAGGCGACTAAAACTGTTTCATTAATACACTTACAATTTAAAAGTTATTTATTTGAAATACAGTGGGGATCAGAGACTGATACCTTATACTTAGATGGTAAAGATATAAATCAAAACAAAATTTATCCCAAAAAAAAGGAAGTTCAAAATATT
>VERQ01000012.1 GCA_018882565.1 Candidatus Fonsibacter sp.
GAACTAACGGAAAGAGTTTTGGATGAATCTGGCTATTCACAAATGCTTATGAATGAGAAAACGCCAGAAGCAGACAGTAAATTAGAGAATTTAAAAGAATTAATATTATCAATGAAAAATTATAGTAGCCTTCAAGATTTTCTTGAAAATATCTCATTACAAACTTCCTTAGATGAAGATTGGGATGGTGAGAAAATTAATTTAATGACTATGCACGCCGCTAAAGGACTAGAATATGATGTAGTTTTTTTACCTGGATGGGAAGAAGGATTATTTCCCCATCAAAAATCAATTGATGAAAAAGGTCATCAGGCAATTGAAGAGGAAAGAAGACTTGCCTATGTTGCAATTACCAGAGCAAAGAAAAAATTATTTATCTCTTTTGTAAATAATAGGAGAATTTATGGAGGGAAGAGAGATAGAGACATAGACTGGATGCCAACACTTCCTTCTCGTTTTATTGAAGAACTCCCTAAAGATAATATCAACATGAAAAACCATTTTTCAGAGTACCAAAAGAATGATTTTGATTTTAATCAAGAGATTGACTACGACAAACCCTCAAGAAGTCCTGGCTGGGAAAGATTAAAACAAGCAAAAAAAAATAAAAGTAATTTTAATAGAATTAGCTACAGCAATAATAATACTATTTTTAAAGTGGGCGAAAGTGTAATCCATGATGATTTTGGTAATGGAAAAGTAATTCATATTGAAGATAATAAACTTATTATTAGTTTTAAAAAATTTGGAGAAAAAAAAATAATTGATAAATTTATAAAAAAAAGTAATGAACAAAATTAATCAATTAAGGAATATATTAAATCAACAAAACTGCGATGGTTATTTAATTCCAAAAAATGATGAGTATTTTGGAGAATACGTTCCTAAAAATAAGGATAGATTAAAATTTATATCTGGATTTACTGGATCAGCAGGACTCGCACTAATTTTAAAAAATAAATCTTATTTATTTGTTGATGGTCGTTACACCCTACAAGCAAAAGCTGAAATTAATAAAAATTTTGAAATTTGCGAAATTCCAAAAATTAAACCTCATTATATTCTTAAAAATTTAAATAAAAAAATTACTTTAGGATTCGATCCAAAACTTTTTACTTCAAGTACGCTAAAAAATATTATTTCAAATAGTTTAATTAAACCAAAACCTATAAATAATAACTTAATTGATATAATTTGGAAAAATAAAAAAAAAATTAACAATAATAAATTTTACATTTTAGAAGAAAAATATCATGGAGAAAACTATTTAAATAAGATTAGTAGGGTATGTAAATTTCTTAAGTTAAAAGATATTCATTATTTACTCACAACGGCTACTGAAAATATTTCATGGTTATTAAACATAAGAGGATCTGACGCTTTATATAGTCCACTTACAAATGGAAAAATTTTATTTAATAAAAATAGTAAAATAATTTTTTTTACAAATATTAAAAAAATTACACCTCAAATTAAAAAAGCTTTCAAAAAGAAGGTAATTTTTATTAAAGAAGAATTATTTGTTAACTACTTAAGAAAGATTAAAAATTCAAAAATTTTAATAGATAAAAAAACATGTAGTTTTTATTATGAAAAAAATATCCATTCTTCGAACAAACTTATTGATATTGAAGATCCTATCTATTTATTAAAAGCTATTAAAAATAAAACAGAGATCAGTAATACAAAAATTGCTCATTTATTTGATGGAATTGCTTTAACTAAATTTATTTTTTGGCTAAAAAATAATTATAAAAAAACTAAGATAACTGAAATATCTGCGCAGAATAAATTAGAAAATTATAAAAAACAGAACAAAGACTTTTTATATCCAAGTTTTAGTACCATTTCAGGATTTGCAGCAAACGGGGCAATTGTTCACTACAGATCTAGTCACAAAACAAACAAAACAATTAAGGGTAATAATTTATTTCTTTTAGATTCGGGTAGTCAGTATTTCTATGGAACTACTGACGTGACGCGAACAATAGCTATCGGGAAAATATCAAATTTCAAAAAAAAAATTTATTCAAATGTTCTTAAAGGTCATATTGCGGTTGCCTTATACAAAATAAACAAATCTACACTAGGAAAACATATAGACAGAATTGCGAGAGCCCCTTTACTAAAACTCAGCCACAACTATTCACATGGCACTGGTCATGGGGTTGGTTATTTTTTAAATGTACATGAAGGACCTCAAGGATTATCTCCATTTAATAATCATAAAATATTACCTGGAATGATTCTTTCAAATGAACCTGGATTTTATAAAGAAAATGATTTTGGGATAAGAATTGAAAATTTAATTTATTGTGAAAAAATTAATGGTAATCATTCAAAATTTGTAAATCTCACAATGGTTCCAATTGATAAAGATTGTATTAATAAGAAGCTTTTAAATAAAAATGAAATAAATTGGATTAATAACTATCATCAAAAAATCTTTTATATTCTAAGACCTTTTATGAATAATACTGAACTTAAATTACTAACTGAAGCTTGTTCAGCTATTTCTTGACAACTTTAACCACTCTTTTTCTTCTATAATTTTAACGCCTAATTCTTTAGCTTTGTCGACTTTATTCTTTGTTGGTTTGGACAAACCAATAACTAAATAATCTAATTTTTTATTAACAGAACTTAATATCTTAGCTCCTAAAGTTTCCGCTAATGACTTAGCTTCAGATCTGCTCATATTAGAAAATCCTCCTGTAAACATAATATTCTTTCCAGAAAAAAAACTATCAATTTTCTTTTCTATAAAGTCTTGGATATTTAAAATCTTACTTAATTCATGAACAACTTTATTATTTTTTTTATCTTTAAAAAAATGTATTAGCGATTCAACTTGTGTCTCACCAATTCCATCGATTTCATCTAAACTGTTAATTTCATTCATTAAAAGATCTGGATTACAAAGTTTTAAAAAATTTTTTATTGAAACAAAATAACGTGATAAATTTTTAGCATTTTCTTGACCGATATGACGTATGCCAAGACTGTATATAAATTTTGCAAGGCTAATATTTTTACTTTTTTCAATCGCTGTTTTTAAATTACTAACTGACAATTCCCCCCAACCTTCTAATTTTTCTATTTTTTTAAACTCAAGAGTAAAAATATCTTGGGGCAAACGAATAAAATTTAAAGACCAAAAATCTTCTACAATTTTTTTTCCAAAACCTTCAATATCAAGAGCTTCTTTTGACACAAAATGTTTAATTTTTTCTCTTGCCATAAACTCACAATTAAATCCTGTGTCTGTACATCTTTTGACTACGTCTAATTTTTTTGAAGTTTCGTTATAATCTTTAACTGCTGGTCGACCACATAGACATTTGTCTGGAAAAATAAATTTTTTGCTGTTTTTGTCTCTTTTAGATTTAATGACTTCAACTACCTGAGGAATAACATCGCCTGCTCTTTGAATAATAACCGTATCGTTTAATCTGATATCTTTTCTAATAATTTCATCTTCATTATGTAATGTTGCATTGGATACTAAAACGCCACCAACATTTACTGGATCTAATTTTGCAACTGGAGTTAAAGCTCCTGTTCTTCCAACTTGTATTTCAATTTTACGAATAATCGTTGTAGCTTTTTCAGATGAAAATTTATGAGCAATGGCCCATCTAGGTGAAGATGATAGACTTCCAAGTCTTTTTTGTAAGGTTAAGTCATTAACTTTATAAACAATACCGTCAATATCATAATCTAAAGAGGATCTTATTTGTTCAATATGAAGATAACCTTTAATCAATTCGTCTACCGAACCGAAAGTTTTTGTAAGTGGATTTATTTTAAAACCAATTTTTTTACAAAAATTTAAAAAATTTATATGTGTTTTAAATTTTTTTTCATCAATATCACCAATGCTATGAGCAAAAAACTTTAATGGTATTAAAGCTGTTTTTTTAGAATCTTTTTGCCTTAATGATCCTCCTGCTGCATTTCTAGGATTTGCAAAATCATCTTTAATTTTTTCAAAATCTTTTTTTCCTATATAAACTTCACCTCTAATTTCAAATTCTTTATCTATGCTCTCCCCATGAAGAATTTGCGGTATATCTTTAATCGTTAATAAATTTTCTGTTATATCTTCACCGTACTCACCATCTCCTCTTGAAAGTCCGCGAATAATCTTATTATTTTTATAAATTAAAGATGCAGAAATACCATCAATTTTGGGTTCTGCTGTTAATTCTATAGCGGTATCTTTTTCATAGTTTAGATAATTTCTAATTTTTTTTAAAAAGTCTTCTACATCATCTTTTGTAAAAGCGTTATCTAAAGATAACATTGGCACAAGATGCTTAACTTTAGAAAATTTTTCTGAAGGTGCAAAACCTACTTTTTTTGTTGGGGAATCTTTATCTGCAATTTCAGGATTTTTTTTCTCAAAATCTAAGATATCTTTTTTAATTTTGTCATACTCGGCATCTGAAACTAATGGTTTATCATTATGATAGTAAGCTTTATTTAGTTTTTCAATTAAAGTAATTTTTTCTTTGTACTCTTTTAAAGATAAAGACTTCATTAAAAGTTAATTAAGTATTTTTTTAAAACCATCTAAAAGAGATTTATCTTTTTTAGGTAAAGTTGTCTGATTTGTTGAAACTAATAAATAACTTTTTTTATACCACTCGCTTGAATTAAAATTATAACCTAAAATTGCTGCAGCTTTACTAGCATCTTCTTCTAGACCTAATTTATGATAAATTTCAACCAGTCTATATAAAGCCTCTTCGATATAAATTGTTGTTTGATATTTATCTACGATTGTTTTTAATCTATTTATTGCCGCTGCCCATTTTTGCTTATTCATATAATACCTTGCGACGTACATTTCTTTCCCGGCCATTAAATCGTTTAACAGATCTAATTTATATTTTGCATCGTCTGCATACTCGGTATTCGGATAACTATTTATTAAAAATTTAAATTGATTAATCGCCTTAACAGTTTTTTCCTGATCTTTAGAAAATTCACTTACTTCTTCAAAGTAACAAACACCTTTTAAATATTCTACATAAACTCTTTCAGAGTTATTTGGATAAAATTTTACGTAACGTTCAAGTACAGAAAGTGTATCTGCACAACGATTTGCCTCGTAATAAACGTATGCCATCATTAATAAAGATTTTGGAGCCCATTCTGTATAAGAATAATCTTTTTCTACCATCTTAAACTTTTCAATTGCTCCTTCCGCTCTGCCTTCATTAAAATCATCCATCGCAAAACCCCATAACTTAGGTAGACTAACTTTTTCTTTTGGAGGAGCGACTAAAGGTTTATCATTTGACGAAGAGCAGCTTAGAACAAGTAAAAAGATTAATAAAATATGGAAATTATTTTTTAGTTTAAACATTAAAATTAAAAGTTTTATTATTTCTTTTAATTAAGTTTTACCACTAAAATTATAAATTCACTACAAGTTGATTTGGTAAATAAGAACTAACAGAAGAGAAATTTTTTGTTTTTTGTGTTGCTAAATTCCATGCATTTTTATTTTTAATTAACGCTTCTAATAATTTGCGAGTCATATCATGGCCACCTTGATAACAATTTACTTTTCCAATAAGTGAGTAACCAGCCAAATATAGATCTCCAATACAATCTAAAATTTTATGTCTTACAAATTCATCTTTATGTCTCAAACCATCTTGGTTTAGAACTTTATCATCTGAAACAACAATTGCATTCTCTAAAGAGCCACCTTTTGCAAGTCCCATCTTAAAAATATTTTCAAGATCTTTTTGCAGACAAAAAGTTCTGGAATCATGAACTTCCATAAATCCATTTTTTTCTAGATCTATTTTTTTACTTTGTCTTTTAATAACACGATCATGAAAATCAATTTCGTAATCAATTTCTAATTTATTTTTATTTGTGGGTTCAATTGAAATAGATTTATCTTTATCTTTAACAATAATTTTTTTTAGAATTTTAATATATTTTTTTTCAGAACTTTGAACTGTAGTTCCAACATCTTGAATGGCAATTGCAAACTCTTTTGAACTTCCATCTAAAATTGGTAATTCTTGGCTATCAACTTCTACTATAGCATTATCAATGCCTAATCCTGATAAAGCAGACATTAAATGTTCAATAGTTGAAATTGAAACATGTTTATTAGAAATAGTAGTGCACAATTTTGCAGGCAAAGCGTTACTAATATGAGCTTGGATAATTTTTTCTTTTCCTTTGTAATCAACTCTAACAAAAGTTATTCCTGAATTAGGAGCTGATGGCTTAACAACAAGATTAGCAACTAATCCACTGTGTAGACCCACGCCTTTGAAATTGATTTTTGACTTTAAAGTCTTTTGATACATATTTTTGATGAAATAGATATTTAGTAAAATCTATAACAATAGCTAATCACCTTTTGTTACGATTTCTACTTTTGAAAAATAGATAAAAGTCTTGAAAAAAAGCCTGTATTTTTAAATTTAACTGGCAAAGCCTCTGAGGGTAATCCATAAAAGTAGTTTTTAACTATTCCATAACAAACTAGAAAATCTTGGGATAAATTATTAACTAAATTTTGATCTTCATGTTTTTTTTGTAAAACAAGCTCTGTTCTTTGTGAAAAATATCTTTTTATTAAATTTGTTAAACCAACCAAGTTTGATCCTCTACCAGATAGATAAATTTTCTTAGTTTTTATATCAATTAAATTGTAAGATTTAATTTTTCTATAAACTAACTGCAAAATTTCTTCTATCCTAGAATTGATAATAGTATTAACCATTGTCTTAGAGATCTTTCTAAAATCATCATCCGGAAATAAATGAACTGGTAAATATTCAATCTTATCTTTAATATTCTCATTTAAAATACATTCGCCACTTTCAACTTTAATTCTTTCTGCAACTTCTATTTTAATATCCAAAACTTTAGCTAAATCTTTTGAAACTTGATTTGATCCGTAAGGAACGACACCAACATACGAAAGTGTGCTATTTTCAAATACGGCAAAGCTTGTCTTGTCTTTACCAAAATCAATACAAATAACTCCGTCGTTTAAATCCTCTTGGTTTAAAAAAGAAAGACCTAAGGCATATGTGCCGAAAATATAATTCTCCACTGACAATTCGCAGGAATTAATAATATTTTTTAAATTATCAATAGCAGAGTGTTCTGCTAAAACTGCATGGATATCAGCTGAAAAAATATTTGCTTTAAAGCCTACTGGATTTTCAACATTAATTTTTTTATCAATTTTATAATTAGATGAAAATATATGTAAAATTGCTTTATCTTTATTATTTTTAACGATTTCATCTACAGCAATATGAATCAGGCCCTGAATATCTTTTTCATGTTCTATTTGATCACCATGCACACTTTTATACTCTGTTAATAAATTGCTAGAGATATTTTCAAATTCTGCGTTTACAATAATATTATCTAATGCAATACCGGCTTGCTTTTCAGCAATTTCTAAACATTCGCGTACCGCTAAATTTGCTTCATGAAAATTTGTAACCAGTCCTTTTGTAATACCTTTTGATACAACAATTGATTTTCCTAAAATTTCAATTTTATTATTTTTTAATTTTGCAATCAGACATTTAATTTTTGAAGAGCCAATATCTATAGATGCGATTAATTCATTTTTTTGAATCATTACCTATTTTACAAAAATTTTGTTCTTAAGTCTTAAATCGATATATGTAAATTTTTCATCTTTGGACTGAAGAAGAACTTTATTTAAATTGTTAATCTGTTGATTATAATCATGTCTACCGAGCATAATTTTTTTATTACCCTTTAAAGATAAATCCCATCTTTCAGAATTTATAAATTCAAAACTAGTGATATTAGATAGGTCAAAATTATTACTATTTAATGCTTTATAAAGTTTTTTAAGATCCTCAATATCAAAATTACCTCTGGCTTGTGTCTGATTAGAAAAATTATTTAAATTAAATTTTTCTATTAAGGTAAATTCCTTTGTAATTATTAAATTATTATTGCCTTTTTTCCAAAAGACAAAAGGTTCATGCTCTACCACTACGACATTAATTGTTGATGGAAATTTTTTGTTAACATTTACAAAATGTATCCATTCATTTTGCAAAACTACTTCATTCATTTTTTTATGATCTACACTTAAAATGCTAGTGTTAACTAAAAAATTAAATTGTTTTTTAAGTTTTTCTATATCAGTATTTTTTGACCCAGAAACATTAACTGTTTTGATAATAAAAAAACCAAGCTTTAGTAAAGGAAGCTCTGGATTAAATGTTGTAAGAAAAATTAATAAAGTGAGAAAAATATATCTCTTTGTTTTGATCATCTATTAGTTGAGGCATCATTAATTATCCATTTAACTAATTCATTAAAAGATATTCCGTAATAATTAGCAATCTCTGGAACTAAAGATAAACTTGTCATGCCTGGTTGAGTATTTACTTCAAGAATGTAAATTTTATTAAGCTTATCAGATTCATTATATCTAAAATCTGATCTCGTTACTCCTCTGCAACCCAAAATATTATGAGCCTGCAAAGCCATATCTAAAATCTTTTTATAATCAGCTTCATTTATTTTAACAGGAATAATATGTTTTGTTTTAGCGTTAGCTGAATATTTTGCTTCATAATCATAAAAAGATCTTGTCGGTACAATCTCTATCCCGCCCAAGGCTTTTGAGCCCATCACTGCTACCTGTATCTCTCTTCCGGGGATATATTTTTCCAGAATTAAAAATGTGTATTTTTTTAATAGAGAGATAATTGTTTCTTCATCTGATTTCTTCGGTTCATTAAAAATATAAACACCTACGCTTGATCCTTCGTTATTTGGTTTAACAACGCAAGGGTAGCCAATTTTTGAACTTTGAAAATCTTCTAAAGTTTTAATAACCTGATACTCTGGAGAACTAATTTTGGCATCCTTAAAAATTTTTTTTGATGTTAGTTTATCCATAGCAATTGCTGAAGATAAGATTCCTGAATGAGTGTAAGGTATTTTTAAATGTTCTAATAATCCCTGGATAGAACCATCTTCTCCAAATCTTCCATGCAGAGCATTAAAAACTTTATCAGGTTTATTCTTAATTAATTTTTCAATAAAATCATCTTTTGCGTCTAAACTTGTCACTTCAAAACCAATTTCGGCAAGCGCTTTTGCGCAAGCTTTACCGCTATCTAAGCTCACATCTCTTTCGGCAGATATCCCGCCCATTAAAACTGTAACTTTTTCTTTTTTCATTTTGTTCCTACAACTTCTAGCTCGAGCTCTAAGTTTATATTAGTTTTTTTAAAAACTTCATTTTGTATATTTTTAATTAAATTTTCTGCATCCTCAGAACTTGCTTTACCTAAATTCTCTAAAAAATTACAATGTAAATTAGACAGTTTAATTCCACCTACCTTAAAATCAGCACAACCAGACTCTTTTATTAATTGCCAAGCTTTTTTATCTGAATTATTTGGATTTTTAAAAGTACTACCGCCTGTTTTGATCTTCTGCGGTTGCTCAGTATCTTTTTTATTTTTTAAATTCTTCATTATTTCTAATACCTTTTGTTTTTCAAGAAAAGATCCTTTCATTTCAATATTTGTAATAATCTGATTTTTAGTAAGAGAACTGTGACGATAAGAAAAATTAATATCTTTGTTATTAATAATTTTAATCTCTCCATCCATATCAATTACTGAAATACTCAATACTACTTTGGATATATCGCTACCATAACAACCTGAGTTCATAACTACGCCACCTGCAATCGTTCCAGGAATACAATATAAAAATTCAAAACCAGTTAAATTATTATTAGCCGCATATTCAGCCAAAAGTGATTTTTGGGTTGCTGGTCCGCAATTTATAATATCATTATTAATTTTTATATAATCAAAATCTTTTCCAAATTTAATAGCCACCCCGTCAAATCCTTTATCTCTAATTAGTAAATTTGAACCAGAGCCAACTACAATAATTGGAAGATGTTGGTTATTATTTTTTAAAAATATTTGTAAATCTTTTAAATCTTTTGGCTTAAAAAAAAATTTTGCTTTTCCACCAATTCCGAGCCAATTAGATTTAGATAGATCAAAATTTTCTCTCAACTCTCCTTGAAGATTTTTTTTAAGTTGCGAATAAAAATTAATGCTCATTTTTTAAGTTAATAGCAATTTCTCTAATCCAACTACTAATACTTCCAGCGCCCATACAAACAATAACTTCATTTCCATAAGTATGACGTTTTATAAATCTTTCTAAATCAAATTGATTTTCTATGCATATAACATCTTTTTTTGAATTCTTTTTGATTAGCTTAGCCAATTCATAATGGTTAATATTTTTTATTGGTTTCTCACTAGCTGCATAAATAGGACATAACACAACTAAATCACTATCTTTAAAAGCATTTGCAAATTCTTTTTTTAAAGAAGCGACTCTTGAATATCTGTGGGGCTGAAATACTGTTACAATTTTTTTGCCTTTAAAACCTGACTTAATAGCATTCAAAACCGAGGTAATCTCTGTTGGGTGGTGAGCATAATCATCATAAATATCACTTCCTCTAAAATTAGTGATTTTAGTTAATCTTCTTTGTACACCCAAAAAATTTTTTAAAGTTTTTTTGATAATATTATTTTTAATACCTAAACTTTTAGCAACACCAATGGCAGCGGTTGCATTAAGAACATTGTGTCGTCCCAATAAATTTAATTCAATTTTTTTAATATGCTCAATTTTATTGTTGAGTTTTACAGATATATTAAAAAACATCATTTTTCCCGAATTCTTCACATTATAAGGATGAAGATCTGATCCATTTCCAAAACCATAAGTGATAATATTAGACTTATTCTTTTTTCTTAAAATCTTTTTTAAAAATTTATCATCAGTACAAACAAATGATTTACCAATTAAAGGTGTCTTATTTATAAATGTTTCAAAACTTTTATATAAATTATTAAAATTTTTATAATAATCTAAATGTTCCTTATCAATATTGCTAACAACGGAATAAGTAATGGGTATTTTTAAAAAACTACCATCAGATTCATCTGCTTCAACTACCGCCCAATCTCCTTTTCCAAACAACGCATTTGAATTAATTGAATTTAATATTCCGCCATTAATAATCATTGGATCTAGTTTTGCTTTAGACAAGATCGTTGATATCAATGAAGTGATTGTTGTTTTGCCATGAGCTCCACTAATAACAATATTTTTTTTTAACTTAACAATCTCAGAAAGCATCTCTACTCTCTGAATAACTGGTATTTTTTTTCTTTTTGCCTCTTTTAACTCAGGATTATCTTTGCTAATTGCAGACGAAAATACAACTAATTTAGAATTTCCTACATTTTTTTTTGCGTGATTAAAAAAAACCTTCAATCCAAGCTTTTGTAATCTTTTTATATTTTTATTGTTTCTAGATGGATCACTGCCCTGAACTTTAAAGCCAATATTATGCATGATTTCAGCAATGCCGCTCATTCCTATTCCTCCTATACCAATAAAATGAACTTGATCATTGGTTGTAATTTTAAAAGTCATGCTAGAATTTTATTAATTTCTTTTTCAAAAATTTCATTAACATCTCTTTTGGATAATTCTTTTAATTTGCTCTTTTTTTCAAGTAACTTTTCCTTGTTTCGTATCAATTCTGTGACTAAATCAAATAATTTTTCGCTGCTTAGATCCTGCTGATCAATAAGCCAGCAAGCATTCATTCTAAAAAAATAATCCGCGTTATAAAATTGATGATTATCCAACGAGTCTTTAAATGGGATGGCTATAAATGGTATCTCTAAAAAAGCTAATTCTGATAATGTTGAAGAACCAGCTCTTGTAATAACTAAATCTGATAGCGTCATATACTTTTCAATATTTGGCTCAAAGTTAAAGATGGTAACATTAGAATTATTTTTATAGGAAAGATCTATTTTCAATTCTTGTTCTTTATTACCAACTTGATGAAAAATTCTTATTTTTTTATTTAAATTAAATAATTTATTTAACGACTGAGGTAGTGCTTTGCTAAAAATTTCTGCACCTTGACTGCCACCAATAACAAGCAAAGTAAAATCAAAATTACTGTCTTTTTCAAAAGAACTATTATCTTTTGCTATATAAATTTGCTCTCTAATTAGCTGTCCAACAAAAATATTTTTATCATTATTAATATTTAAATTTTTCAATGGGTATCCTGTAAATATTTTTAACGAACTGTTTAAAAAAAACTTATTAACCCTTCCAACTACAGAATTTGTTTCGTAAATAGCAAATTTTTTGTTGAGTAATCTTGCCGCTAATAAAACTGGAAAAGAAACATAACCACCTGAACCAATAATCAATTGTGGTTTCTTAAATAAAATAAAAAAAATTGAATATAAAAATGAAATAAATATTAAAAAAATCGAATAAATTAATGCTAAACCACTCTTTCCTGTTGGTGTTTTTACATTAATAAAGTTAATATTTTTTATACTAATTTTATTTATAAATTTTTTTGCTCTATAATCAGTAACAACATCTACATTAAAATTTTTTTTTTCTAAATATTGAGCAAGAGATATTGCTGGAAATATATGACCTCCAGTCCCACCAGTACAAATTAAAATCTTTTTCATTAAGATAGTTTTCTTTTAGTAAAACAAAGTAATATTCCAAATATTATTCCAGTACCAATCATAGATGAGCCTCCGTAACTTATGAAAGGAAAAGTCATTCCTTTGTTTGGAAGTATATTCAAAGTAACCCCCAAGTTAATAATGGACTGTAAATAAACTAAACAGGACAATCCTATTAATGCTAATTTTCTAAAAAGATTATTTTCATTATTAAATTGCGAAAAAACTCGTAAAAAAATAAAAGTTATTATTAAAAAAATTAATAATATCATCAAAATACCAAATTCTTCGCCAATAACTGCTAAAACAAAATCTGTATGTGCCTCAGGAACCCTCTCTTTTAATATTCCTTCGCCTATTCCTCTTCCTGTAAATCCACCTTGTTTTATTGCCTCTAGTGCTTTTTGTGTTTGTAAATTATCTCCTTTATTAGGGTCGATAAAAGTTTTTAATCTTCTAAAAATATAAGAAAATCTTTCACTAAATAATAATATTACCGATGTAATTCCAATAAAAATAACTGATCCTAAAGAAATAAGAAGAACAATGCTAACTCCAGAAATAAATATTAAAATTAACCAAACCGAAAAAATAAGTAAACTTTGGCCCACATCAGGTTGATTGAGTAATAATAATAAAGAAAAAAATAATACACAAAAACTATAAAAAATTCTTAATTTAAGATCTCCAATTTTTGAATTAGAAATAATTAAAGAGCATAATAAAATAAAAAAAGGCTTATAAATTTCGACTGGTTGAAATCTGAAAAAAATCAAATTGATCCACCTTTTAGATCCTTTAACCTCAACGCCAAATATTAAAACTGATAACAATAAAAAAGAGGTGATTATAAAACCTAAAATGCAATATTTCTCTATTTGCTTTGCATCCAATAAGGACAATGAGGCTAAAATTAAAAAACTAATAGAAGCAAATAAAATATGCTTTGCTATTAAAAAATAATCTGTTTTATATATTTTTTCTGAAGCGATACTGGACGTAGAAGTATAGGCAAAAAATATTCCTAAAAGCATTAAAGAGATTATTAGAATAAATAGTAGTTTATCAATATTCCGCCACCACAAAGCTAGTTGATTTGTGTTAGTTCTGCCAAAATTGATCATGAATATTTTTTTACTAACTGTTTAAAAGTATTACCGCGATGTTCAAAATTTTTATACTGATCAAAAGAAGCGGCTGAAGGGCTTAACAGTATAACTTGTTTTAAACTCGGGTAATTTTTTGATTCTTTTAAAGCTGATAGCAATGCATTCTTAAGGGTGTGACTAGTTTTGTGTTTTACAGTACTTTTAATTTGTTTCAGAAAAAAATTTATATTTTTTCCAATAATATAAGCTTTCAATATAGATTTCTTAAATTTGCTAACAATTATCCTGTCTTTTGCTTTAGCGAGGCCCCCAAGAATCCAGTGAATATTTTTATAACTATTTAAAGCAACTTCTGTTGATGAAAAATTTGTGGCTTTGGAATCGTTTATAAAAGTTATGTTATTTTTTATTTTTATAATTTCCTGTCTATGAGGAAGTCCTTTAAAATCTTTAATTGTTTTTAAATAAATATTTTTTGATATTTTAAACAATTTGGCAATCTGTAGCGCAATATAAAGACAATTTTTAAAATGAAGTGCTCTCAACGGTGAACTAATTAAATTATCTTTAATGTTGTGATGAATATTTTTTTTAATTAACTCTATATTTTTTTGGTTATATTTCTCAGATTTTAAAATATTAAATATTTTTGATTGTTTATCGCTACTCAAATCTAAAAAACCGATGCCTGTTTTTTCTAATCCTTTAAAAATTTTAAGCTTGGCTGAGATGTATTTGCTAAAATTTTGATGCCTTTCGAGATGATCCGGACTAATATTTAATAAAATTGAAACTGAACTTGGTAGACGTGAAGAGTAGTCCAGCTGATAAGATGACAGCTCAAGCACAAAAATCGCGGATTTTTCTTTATATGGCAAATCTAAGACGGGAGTTCCATAATTTCCTCCAAGATAAACTTTCTTTTTTGAATTTTTTAACAAATCATAAATTAATTTACACATTGTAGATTTGCCATTCGTGCCAGTCACCATAATAACTTTTTGATCTTTAATAGAACTACAAAATAAATCCAGATCAGTAATAATTTTTTTTTTATTTTTATAAAAAAATAACTTTTTTGAATGTGAATAGATATTAATTCCTGGGGATATAATTATAAAATCATAACTACTCTTAAACCAATTTTTGTTGACTCGATATTTATTCTTAAATTTTTCTCTTAATTGTTTACTATCATCCCAGCACTCAATATTTGCCTTATTTTTTTTTAATTGAGATAAAGTTGCATGTCCGCTGACTCCAAGACCAAAAACTAAAAATTTTTTTTTGCTACACTGTTCTAGTGAGAGCATTATCTTAATTTAAGAGATGCAAGACCTACTAAAGCAAAGACTATAGCTATAATCCAAAACCTAATTACAACTGTAGATTCGCTCCAACCTTTTTTTTCAAAATGATGATGCAAGGGGGCCATTTGAAAAACTCTTTTTCCTGTTAATTTAAAAGAAGCAACTTGTATGATAACTGACAAAGCTTCTAGCACAAAGAGACCACTGACAATCGCTAATACTATTTCATGTTTAGTTATAATACCAATTGCTCCAAGTGCTGCTCCCAAAGATAACGAACCAGTGTCCCCCATAAAAACTTTAGCTGGGGGAGAATTGAACCATAAAAATCCTAAACCGGCGCCTATCATTGCCCCTAAAAAAATACAGATTTCTCCTGTGTTCTTTATATAAGCTAATTGAAGATATTTTGAAAAAATAATATTGCCGGATACATAAGCGATAAATGCAAATGTTAATGCAACTAGAATGACGGGAACAATCGCAAGTCCATCAAGGCCATCTGTTAAATTAACAGCATTAGACGATCCAACAATAACTACTAGACCAAATATAAAGTAAAAAATTCCAATATTTAAGACGAAATTCTTAAACAACGGAAAATAAATTTTGTAATTAAGCTCTGCCTCAGTATTTAAAATTACTAAGTATATAACAATTGTGCCACTTAAAATTTGCAAAAAAAATTTTAATTTTGCACTAATACCTTTAGAATTATTTTTCACAACTTTTATATAGTCATCAACAAAACCAATTGCTCCAAAACTTAATAAACAAAAAATTAATATCAAAACATATTTATTTGTAAGATCGGCCCACAACAAAGTTGAAAATAAAATACTTAAAATAATTATTAATCCTCCCATAGTAGGAGTTCCTGATTTTTTTATTATATGTGATAAAGGGCCGTCATTTCGAATAGGTTGGCCATGCTTTTGAAATGATTTTAATTTAGCAATCAAGTTCTCTCCAACTAAAAGTACAAATGCTAATGAAGTGACAACTGATATTCCTGTTCTGAAGGTAATATATTTAAAAACATTAAAAGCGCTAATTTCTGAGGAAAAATATTTAAAAAAAAAATATAGCATTATTAAAATTTCTTAAAAAAATTAAACAAACCAATTCTATTTGATGATTTGACTAATAAAATATCATTATTCTGTAAAAGATTAAAAATATTTTCTTTAAGAAAACTAATATTTTTAACCAACAGCCCTTTTTTGCTATGATTAAGCTTTTGATAAGTATGCCTAACCTCCGAACCAATACAATGAACTTTATCTATATTAGTTTTATTTAATATTTTTGCTGCTTGCTGATGGTAATATTTAGATCGTTTACCAAGCTCCAACATATCACCCATAATCAAAATTTTTCTCTGATTATTTTTTTTTCTTAATGAAAAATTATAAATTGCTTCATTAAGAGATGCTGGATTAGAGTTGTAACTATCATTTATTAGAATAATTTTTTTATTTTTAATTTTAATATTCTTTTCATTTCCTCTGCCTTCTGGAATTTTAAAATTATTAAAGTTATTCATTAAAAATTTTATATTATGATTTAAGTAATGATGAACACACAATGTTGCTGCAACATTGTATAAATAAGATTTATTGAAATTATTTATTTTAAAATTAACTATTTTATTTTTTATTTTAAAAGATACTTTTGCTAAACTTTTTCTAATCTGAATGTCTGATTTTGAAAAACCAAAAGTTAAAATTTCAATATTTTTTTTATCTGCAATTTTTTTTAAATAATTAAAAAATTTATCATCTTTATTTAAAATAATAACTCCATTTTGAGAAATGCCATTCATAATCTCTGCTTTTGCATTGCAGATTCCTTTAATATTATTAAAATTTTCCAAATGAGCTGGACCAATATTAGTTATAATTGCGATATTTGGTTTTACTAAATTAACAAGGTTATCAATCTCACCCTTTGAACTCATGCCTAGTTCAAAGATTCCATATTTATTATCAGAACTTAAATTTGCTAACGAATAAGGAACTCCAAAATGATTGTTAAAGGATTTTGGTGAGCAATGTGTCTTCCCAATTTTGCTTAATGAACTATTTAATAAATTTTTTAATGAGGTTTTTCCACAACTACCAGTTATAGCAACAATTTTAGCTTTGCTTCTCTGTCTTGCATAAGACGCCAAATTTCTTAAACTTTCTAAAGTATTTTTGCTCCTTATGGATCTTGTATTTTTAGGTCCCTTGCTAATGATCGCTAAATTATTTTTATTTTTTAATACTCCTGAAACATATCGATGACCGTCGTCATGATCTCCTTTTATTGCAAAAAAAATTCCTCTATTTGAAACCTCTCTGCTATCTATTGCAACTTTACTAAAAAATAACTTGTTATTTATATTTGAATTGAAAACTGTATTAAGTTCTTCGCCTGAATAAAGCTTCGTTGTCATTTTATTTTAAAAAAAATTTAGATAGTTTTTGATCGGAAAAATACTTTTTTTTATTTTTTATGATTTGATAATTTTCATGTCCTTTACCAGCAATCAATAAAATACTACTACTATTTAGATTCTGAATAGCAGATTTAATTGCTATTTTTCTATCTAATATTACTTTTGATCTTAAACATCCTTTTTTAATTTGTTTAACAATAGAAATGGGATTTTCAGATCTAGGATTATCATTTGTTAGATATATTTTAGAAGCGAATTGATCTGCTATTTTACCCATTTTATATCTTTTTCCTTTATCTCGGTCACCACCGCAGCCAAATACAACGTCTACTTTTTTATTAAACTGCTTTGATAATGTTTGAAGACTCTTTTTTAAAGCATCTGGAGTGTGAGCGTAATCAACTACTACAGCTGATTGTTTTTTATAGCCGACACATTGCATTCGACCAGTCGCAGATCTTATTTTTGGTAAAGTGTTAATAATTTTATTTGGGTTTTTAATAGATACATACGACGCTAATATTGCTGCAAATAAATTTTTAATTTGAAAATCTCCTATTAGATTTATTCTAATATTATATATTTTATCTAAAAAATTAATTTTTATTACTTGTTGCTTTCCTAAAAAATGATGAGAAATTAATTTAATTGTATTACCTTTAGATCCAAAAGATAAAACTTTTATTTTTCTTTTTTTACAAATTTTGTTGATTATAGAATACTCAGGAATATCTGAGTCTATAATAGCAAAAGAATTTTTTTTTAATAATGAACTAAAAAGATAAAGCTTAGCTTTTAAATAATTTTTTAAATTTTTATGATAATCCAGATGATCTTGTGTAAAATTTGTAAAAATTCCTACTTTAAAATTAATGCTATCTAATCTATTTTGATGAAGCCCATGACTAGAAGCTTCTAAACATACATTATCGATTTTATTTCTTTTTAAAAAATTTAACTCTTTATGAATTGTAATAATATCTGGGGTTGTAAGATTAGTTTTTTTAACTTTATTTTTGTAAAAAACACCAAGAGTACCAATGGTTGCTGAATTTATTTTAAGATTTTTTAAAATCTGAAAATAAAAATGAGCTACTGAGGATTTGCCATTTGTTCCAGTAACGGCAATTATATTCTTCGGTTTTTCTTTGTACTTTACAGAGCATGCCTCGGCTAAAAATTTTCTAACATTTTTTACTATTATGTAATTTTTATTTCTTATATTTTTGCTTGTGACAACTTTGTATGCTCCTCTTGATAAAGCTTCTGATGAGTATAAATTTCCTGACTGTTTAGACCCCTCAATTGCAAAAAAAATATTGTTTTTTTTTACTTTCTTTGAATTGATAGAAAAGTTTCTATTTTGAAATTTTAAAAATTTATTTTTTTTATTTAACATTAAGAGCAATATTATAATTCTTTGAAGCTAAAATAGGTCCAACTCTTTTTATAATAGTCCCTGCGGTAGGAACAGCGTTCCATCCTGAATCTGATTTATAAAAACCTTTGCTAGGAATAGCTTTTGGCTCGTCAATCATAACCAATAATAAATACTCTGGTTTTTCTTCAGGATATGCTGATACAAAAACAGTCATAACATCTTTAGAATAGCCTTTGGATGTTTTGGAAACTTTAACTGCAGTTCCTGTTTTTCCTATAACTGAATAACCATTAACATCCGCTCTTTTTGCAGTGCCCTGCATAGGATCATCTTTGTCGACTACTTTCCTAAGCATTTTAACCATTTTCTTACTTGTTTCTTCAGTAATAATTCTCTCTTTCTTTGTATTCTGATTTTGTTTTACAAGAGTTGGGTAAATTTTATATCCACCGTTCACTAAGGTGGCATAAGCTGATGCTAATTGGATTGGTGTAGTACTCACTCCATGACCATAAGAAGCTGTTGCTAAAGTACAGTTATCCCATTTCATGGGTAAAGATTTCCCTTTTTCTGGAAGCTCAACAGATGCTTTTTCGAATATTCCTAACTTTGTTAAAAAATTTTTATAATTCTCAATTCCAATTTTCTCTATTATTTTTACTGTTCCTATATTTGATGATTTTACTAAAATTTCTGTAGTAGTTAGATCTCTTTTCAAATTTTTATCATGCTCATTAATTGGCTGCGAAATGCCGCAATTATATACTTGTTTTTCTAGATTTTTAAATAAGGTGTTCTCATCAACAAGTTTTAATTCTAATGCATTAGCAATTGTTAAAGCCTTGAATACTGAACCTAATTCGTAAACACCAAGAGTAATCTTATTTAAGAATTTCTCATCATTTACTAATGTGCGCCTATTAATATCAAAGTCTGGCAAAGAAACTAGAGATATTATTTCTCCAGAATTAACATTCATAAGAAGTGACGCTGCCCCCCTTGCTGAATAATCCAAAATAGCTTTTTCTAAAGCATCTCTTACTTGCGATTGTATCACCGTATCTAGTGTAATTTGAAAAGAACTGTCAGAAAATTTAGCATTTAATATTTGGTTATTAAAATGATTTTCAATGCCAGAGATTCCCTTGTTGTCTTCGTCTGTTTGGCCTAGCACGTGGCTAAATAAATTTCTCTGAGGATAAATTCTAACCTGCCTTCTGCTTAATTCTATTGCAGGCTCTCCTAACATAATCGCTTTTTTATATTCGATATGATCAAGTTTTTTTTTTAAAACTAATCTTTTTTTATCTACACTCTCTTTTTGAATTTCGTTTATATTTAATCCTGGAAATTGTGATTTTAATTTAATTAAAAGTTGAGGTAAATTATTTGTCTTATCAACTTTTAAAACAAGATCATAAATATCAATATTTTTAGCAATTAATAAACTAGCTCTATCAATGATATCTCTTCTTTCATTGTAGTCTTTGTCAGTGATAAAATCGTCAAAATTAATCTCATTACTTTTGTTAATGCCAAGATATAAAAGTTTTAATAAAATTATTAAAAATACAAAGAAAAAAATTTTAAATACTAAATTTGCTCTAGAATTAAATAAGGAATAACTACTATTAATATTATCTTTATTATCGTTATTAATAAAGTTCTGAAAATAGAAACTCTTTTGTTTGTTATTATCTAATTTATTTTTCATTTAAGTATTTAAAATTAGTTTTATCCATTTCAATATAGTCTGGAGATAGGTGAAGTTTTGCTAATTTTTTTACTCTTTCTGGAGCAGAAAGATAATTATTTTCTAACTTCTCATTCTTTAATTTTTCAACTAAATCTGTCTGTTCTTGCTTTAATTTTAATATTTCCTTTTCAAGATCGCGGGTTTTGTTCTTAATATAAGAAACACATATTGTTCCAAAAATGACAATAAATACTACGATTGCTATTTTTTTACGCATGCATAACCTCTTCTAACTGAAAATATTTTTCAAGGTTTAGATGCGATCTTTTAAATTCAAAAGAATGATCTTGTATCTTGATTGCATATCTTAATTTTGCAGATCTTGCTCTATTATTATTTTTTGTTTCTTTCTCTGATGCAATAATCGGTTTTCTATCTTTAA
This sequence comes from Candidatus Fonsibacter sp., assembly GCA_018882565.1. Classification (GTDB taxonomy): domain Bacteria; phylum Pseudomonadota; class Alphaproteobacteria; order Pelagibacterales; family Pelagibacteraceae; genus Fontibacterium; species Fontibacterium medardense. The sequence continues at coordinate 20,987 of VERQ01000012.1, forward strand.
CTTCTAATATATTAAGATTTTCGTTTTCATTACTTTCGGGCAAATAACGAGAGGTTCCTTTTTTTTTATTTGAAAAAAAATCAAATACTTTTTTAACAACTTTATCTTCTAAAGAGTGAAAAGTAATAACAACTATTT
>VERQ01000060.1 GCA_018882565.1 Candidatus Fonsibacter sp.
CCATACAATCAAGCGCTTCAGTTTAAAAAAAAAGGTTTCACAGATCTGCATCTCGTGGACCTTGATGGTGCTTTAAATGGAAGATCTAAAAATAAAAGAGTTATTATTAAGATAATTAAGAACACTAATTTAAATGTACAATTAGGCGGTGGGATTAGAACTTTAAAGCAAATATCCTTTTGGATTAACAATGGAGTCTCAACGGTAGTTGTTGGAACTATGGCTGTAAAAAATCCGAAAATTTTAAAAAGGGCATGTGATTTATTTCCTGGAAGAATAGCTGTTGCACTTGATGTTAGAAATAATTTTCTAGCCATTAAAGGCTGGGTTAGGCAAACAAAAATAAAACTTATGGATTTTTCTAAAAAGCTTGAAGATTTTGGTGTGTCTAGAATTATTTATACAGACATTAATCGAGATGGGACAAAGAAAGGTGTTAATTTTTCTCAATTAAAAAAAATAGTCGCAAAAGTTAATATTCCATTGGTCGTTTCCGGTGGGGTTTCAAATATAAAAGATATAAAAAAATTACATAAAGCTGAGTTATTTGATGGGGTTATTATCGGCAAAGCTATTTATGATAAATCTATTTCTCTTAGTGAACTTAAAAAATTTGTATAAAAAAAATGCTTAAAAAAAGAATTATACCCTGTCTTGATGTTAAGGATGGCAGAGTTGTAAAAGGCATTAATTTTGTAAATCTAAAAGATGCAGGTGATCCAGTAGAGCAGGCAAAAATATACGATAAAGGAGGTGCTGATGAAATATGTTTTTTAGATATTACTGCATCAAGCGAAAATAGAAAAATTTTATTAGATAAGGTAAGCGAAACAGCAAAAAGTTGTTTTGTTCCTCTAACTGTAGGTGGAGGCATTAGTAGCATTGAAGATATTAAAAGTCTTTTACTCGCAGGAGCAGATAAAGTTTCAATTAATACTGCAGCAGTAAAAAATCATAACTTTATTAAAGAGAGCTCAATTAGATTTGGATCGCAATGTATAGTGATTGCAATAGATGCGAAAAAAATAGGAAATAATAAATGGGAAATATTTACTCATGGAGGAAGAAATTCTACAGGCATTGATGCTATCGAATATGCAAAAATTGCAGAAAAAAACGGCGCTGGAGAAATTCTTCTTACATCTATGGATAAAGATGGAACAAAAACAGGTTACGATCTTGAATTAACAAGGGCTATTGCAAGCTTAGTGTCCATACCCGTGATAGCATCTGGAGGAGTTGGAAACCTTGACCATTTATATGAGGGATTTAATACAGGATTGGCTAGTGCAGTTTTAGCAGCTTCAATCTTTCATTATGGCAAATATTCCATAATGGATGCAAAAAACTATTTAATTAAAAAGGGAATACCAATAAGAATTTAATTATGTTTAAAAATTTAGAGCAACTTATAAAGACAATAAAGAAGCAAAAGAATAAAAATTCAAAAATTTCATATACGGCAAGTCTTTTTAAAAAAGGAAAAAATTTTTGTATAAAAAAATTTATGGAAGAGGCTAGAGAACTTGCGGCTTCATCTAAATATTCTAATAAAAAAAATATAGTTCATGAAGCATCAGATTTATTATATCATTTTTTAGTTCTTCTTGAGTTTAAAAAGATTTCAATAACTTCAATTATGAAAGAGTTAAAAAGAAGACAAAGGATCTCAGGAATTCAAGAGAAGAAGAATAGAAAAAAAAATGTACGATAAAAATAATATATTTGCTAAAATTTTGCGAGGAGAAATTCCTTGCGATAAAATTTATGAAGATAAGTTTTCCCTTGCTTTTAAAGATATTAACCCCCAAGCAAAAGTTCATGTTTTGGTAATCCCAAAAGGCGCTTATGTGGACATGAATGATTTTGCAGCTAATGCTAAAAGTGATGAAATTGAAGGCTTAATTAGAGCCTTAGGAAGGGTTGCTAGCATTTTAGGGGTGTCCGCTTCCGGTTATAGATATTTAGGCAATAACGGCAGAGATGGTGGCCAAGAAGTTCCTCACCTGCATTTTCATATCTTTGGTGGAGAAAAATTAGGAAGAATGATCCATAAATAAAATGGAAAGATCCATAGATAGGTTTTATCTACATCTTATTTCAAGGAACGATTTAATCCCATCAAATTGTAAAGAAAAAAATCTAGAAGTTATTCTAGAAAAAGAACCAACAGTAGATTTTTGTAAATTTCTTTATAAAGAAGTAGGAAGAGATTTTTTTTGGAGAGATAGACTTAAGTGGAGCGACCAAGATTGGTTCAATTATATTAGTAATGATTTTTTTAAATTATATATTTTAAAACAAAATAATGAATTAGCCGGATATTATGAGTTACTTTATGATCCAAAAATTCCATCGATGGAGATTCCTTATTTTGGAATTTTTAAAGAATTTTTTGGCAAAGGAATTGGAGGGTATTTATTAACTGATGCAATATTAACTTCTTTTAATCAGAAGATTAATAAGGTTTGGGTTCATACGTGTACACTCGATCATGCTAACGCTTTAAAAAATTATCTTGCAAGAGGGATGAAGATTTTTAAGACCGAAAAGATATTTTTTAACCCAGAAAATCTATAAATTTTTAGTTTGGTATCTCAAATTTTTCGTTTGTATTAATATTTATTGAAATATTTTTCATTAAAAATTCTAGACTAGATTTGTCATAATTTTTTATTTTCCACCCGGTAATATTCATTTCTTTAGAATTAAAATATATCTCAATACTTTCTTGAGAATTTATATCTATAATTGCGATTATATTTTTATCTATTTTATTAAATTTTTCTACTTTTGATAATTTCTCTATAATATTCTCTTTATCTAGCATAACTCCCAAAGTAGTATCTTTGATATTATAGTTATAATTTTTATTTTCTCTTTTATTAATTAAGAATAAATAATCATCATTTACAATAATCTCTTTGTCTTCCTCTTCGTATAAACATCGCATTTTTTTTGGGTAAACAATAAGACAATTGCCATTTTCTATTGTGTCATTTGTGATTTGAGTGAAATTGAATTTAATAGAATTTATTTTTTTTAAATTTTCAATTATTTTTTCTTTTTCAGACCCTTTTGTATTAACGCTGAGAAAAATTAACATTGTTAAAACAATGTATAAAAATTTCTTCATTTATTTTAATAGATCTCTCTTTTACCTACGTGATTTGCCGGGCTAATTATTTTTTCTTCTTCCATTTGATCAATAATTCTAGCCGCTCTATTGTAACCAATTCCAAGTTTTCTTTGTAAAAAACTAGTAGATGCTTTGCCTTCAGTTTTAATTATTTCAACTGCTTTATTATATAATTCATCTTTTCCTTCAGAGTTTAAAACCACTTCATCGTTTTCTTGTTCTTCAATTCTAGTTACTTCTTCAATATAAGTTGGTGATCCTTGAAGTCTTAAAAATGTTGAAACTCTTTCTATTTCTTTTTCAGAAACATAAGGACCGTGAATTCTTATAATCCTGCTAGCTGAAGACATAAAAAGCATATCACCATTACCAAGTAATAATTCAGCACCCTGCTCTCCCAATATAGTTCTGCTGTCTATTTTTGATGTCACTTGAAATGATATTCTAGTTGGAAAATTAGCTTTAATTGTACCTGTAATAACATCAACGCTTGGTCTTTGAGTTGCCATAACTATATGAATTCCAGCAGCCCTAGCCATTTGCGCTAGTCTTTGTATGTAATTCTCAATTTCTTTGCCTGCAATCATCATTAAATCAGCCATTTCATCAACAATAACAACTATGTAAGGCATTTTTTTTCTACTCTCTGAGGATGCTTTATCGTTAAATCCTGAAATATTTCTCACTCCAATTTCAGTCATTTCTCGATATCTTTTTTCCATTTCTTTAACGACCCATTTTAGAGCTGTTGTTGCTTTTTTAGGTTCAGTAATAACGGGCGTTAGTAGATGAGGGATTCCTTGATAGATTGAAAGCTCTAACATTTTCGGATCAATCATAATAAGTTTACAGTCATCAGGTTTGTGTCTGTAAAGAATTGATAAAATTAAAGTATTAATGCAGACAGATTTTCCTGATCCTGTCGTTCCAGCAATTAAAAGATGTGGCATTGAAACCAAGTCCCCAACAATTGGAAATCCTGAAATACTTTTTCCAAGAGTTATTGGAATCTTAATATCTTTATTATTAAATTCTTTGCTAGAAATTATTTCTTTTAAAGCAACATTCTCTCTTACTTTATTTGGTATTTCTATTCCTATGGTGCTTTTGCCAGGAACGGTTGCTACTCTAGTTGATATAGAACTTGTGTTACGCGCTATGTCTTCAGAAAGATTTATAATTTTCGATGTCTTAATTCCTGCCGTTGGTTCAAATTCATATAAAGTCACAACAGGTCCAGCACTTACTCTTTTTATTTCACCTGAAATGCTAAAATCTAAAAGAACATTTTCGAGAAATTTTGATTGAGTTTTATAACTTTCCTCATCTAATTGATTTTCAATTTTTACTGGATCATCAAGTAATTTTATTGGAGGAATTTTATAGCTTGTAGATTTTTCAATTTTTGTGCTTTCCAGAGGAAGCTGTTGTTGAGGAGAAGCTTCTTGTATTGGTATTTCTTCTTGAATTTTTTGATTAATATTTTCCTGTACGGGTATGTTAATGCTAATTTCTTCAGTATTTTTTCTTTTAACATATATTTTAAATATTAATTTTGGGAAAAAAGTTAATAAATTTTTTATAGTTACAAAGACAGCTTTCCATTCTTGAATATTTAACCCTGTGCTAAAATAAAAGCATATTACAATGAAATGGAAGACCGTAAAAAACAAAATCTGGAAGCTAAAAAATCTATTGTAGAAAAAGCTAAAGCATTTTTAAATGAACTTCCTGAAAGTGATGACAAATGGAAAGCAAAAACGGAAGAATTAATTAAGTTACAGGAAGAATACTGTCTCTTAAACATCT
>VERQ01000061.1 GCA_018882565.1 Candidatus Fonsibacter sp.
ATAAATAGATTGATCATCATCTCCTACGCAGCATAAATTATTATTTTTTTTAGATAATAAATTTAACCAAATATTTTGAATAAAATTTGTGTCCTGATATTCGTCTACAAGAATATACTTAAAATTATTATGATATAATTCTAAAATTTCAGGCATAGTTTTAAATATTGTTACGCAATGCAAGATTAGATCTCCAAAATCTACGCAGTTCATAATCTTTAATCGTTGCTGATAAATTCTATATATTTTTAATGCAGTATCTTTAATGTAGTTCTCATTGTTAACTTTAACTTCACTAGGAATAAGACCTTTGTTTTTCCAATCATCTATAAAAGCAGCAACTAATTTGGGTGGTATTTTTTTTATATCAATGTTTTCTGATTCAATTATATTTTTTATTAATCTTAGCTGATCAAGAGTATCTAAAATTGTAAAATTAGATTTTAAACCCACAGCTTCAGCATGGCGTCTTAAAATTTTATTACTAATTGAGTGAAAAGTTCCAAGCCAAGGTATAGAAGAGGATTGAGCGCTAAGAAGTTTTAATATTCTTTCTCGCATTTCATTTGCAGCTTTATTAGTGAACGTTACGCAAAGAATCTGACTAGCCCAACATTTTTTTGTTTCTATTAGATGAACAACACGAGTTGTTAAAACTTTAGTTTTACCAGATCCTGCGCCAGCTAAAATTAACAAAGGCCCGTCTGTATGAATAACAGCTTCTTTTTGTTGATTATTAAGGTTTAATAAGTAATTTTGGCTAGTGGAATTCATAAAATCAAATAGATCAAGTAGTTAACATAATATTTCGAAAATTAAATGATTCTTAGGAAATTACAGTCATTAAAGTGGTTAAACTCTTTAAAGTCTTTTTATAATCATAAAATCTATAGCAGAGCGATGGTTGCTTTCGCAGCCGTATTTTTTATTATTTTTTTATCACCATTTTTTATAGATCTTGATCGATTTAAACCTGAAATAGAAAATCAAATTCAGGAGAAATTTTTTATTAAGATTAAAATTAATGAAAAGATTACTTACAAACCGTTTTTAAGACCTCATATTGAGTTATTTTCAGTGGATATTTTTGAAAATAATAAAAAAGATGATGTTTACATTGGTAACATTTATAAAATTAATCTTCGTATAAATATTTTTAATATAGTTTTTAGAAACTTTAATATTACTGATGTTGAGGTAGTTGATGGAATTATTGAATTAGAAAATAATTATTTTGATAATTTTTTTAGAAACACTGATTCTATTAAAAATCTTAAAGCAATCAAAGTTCATAACTTAGATTTAAAATATTCTTCAAACAAAAGCTCTATTGAGATTAGCGATATTAATAGCGATATAGTTTTTGACAAAGGAAATTTAAAGAAATTTGATTTAACAGGAAATCTTTTTAATTTACCATTTGTAAGTAAGTTTCAAAGCGCAATAAATAAAGATAAAAGCGTTGGTAATTTATCCATCAAGTCTAATGATCTTAAATTTTATTTTGATGCAAATCTAATTGATATAAATTTTATAAAAAATGAATTTTCAGGAAATGCAAAAATTAGATTTGCAAATACTTTAAGTACAATTGGATTAAATAATTTAACTTTGCAATTTAATTTTGATTTAAAAGATGAGCACGTAGATTTAAAAAACATTTTAGTTAATTCTTTTTTATATAAAGGGGATGGTTCTGCTAAAATTGATTTTAAACCAAGACTTGCATTCGTTACTGAGTTTAATTTTATAGACACAAATTTTAAAAAATTGTCTAATAGTAATCTCAAAGACTATTTAGTGCATAATAGGTTATTTAATATTCATGAAGATTTTTATGGTGTTTTTAAATTAAATTTTAAAAATATGGTTACTAATCATAATCTTTTTTCTGATGCTAACGCCATTATTGTTGTTGAAGGAGGAGATGTTCATATCAAAGAATTAAACTTAATTTCAAAATTTAATGATATATTAAAAATCAATGGTCGCTTTATTACTCAGAATAGAGAAACAATATTTTTTTTTAATTCACAAATTGACCTCGTAAATATTAGAAATTTTTATAAAAACACTAATGGAGCAAGGGAAAAAATAGCTCTTTTACCGAATGCTAGTTTTTCTGGAAAAATGAAGGGAGATTTGAATATGAGAAAGGCAAGAGTCGTGGTGAATGAAATTATTGGAAATAGTAATAAAAAATTTAACAAAAATAATCTTAACGCTGCTCAAGAAGAATTCAATCTGCGCTTAAATAAAGATATTTTGAATGTTTTAGACCCAAGAATTTATAGTTTCTTGTTCTAATTCGGGTGAGTCATTTTTTTTGGATTAATTAATCGGTCGTATTCTTTTTCATCAACTAATCCGCTTTTCAGAGCTTCTTCTTTTAAAGATGTTCCATTCTTGTGTGCTTTTTTTGCAATCATTGAAGCATTGTCGTAACCAATTTTTGGAGCAAGAGCAGTTACTAGCATCAATGAACTATTTAATAATTGAGAAATTCTTTTTGTATCTGCTTTAAGACCTTTTAGACAATATTTAACAAAGCACTCAATAGAGTCAGATAATAATTCAATTGATTGAATCATGCTGTGACCAATCACTGGTTTAAATACATTTAATTCAAAATGTCCGTTTGATGCAGCAATAGTTATTGTTGTGTGATTACCAATAACTCGTGTGCAAACCATTGTAACAGCCTCACACTGTGTTGGGTTTACTTTGCCAGGCATGATTGAAGACCCGGGCTCATTTTCTGGAAGAATAAGTTCAGCATAGCCAGCTCTAGGACCAGAGCCAAGAAATCTTATGTCGTTTGAAATTTTCATCAAAGCAACAGCAAGAGTATTAAGTGCACCAGATAAATTTACTATTGGCTCATGACTTGCAAGTGCCTCAAATTTATTTGGAGCAGTTCTAAACGGTAGTTTAGTAATTTTTTTAATCTCTAATGCAATTTTTTTATCAAAGCCTTTTTTAGTATTAATGCCTGTACCAACAGCTGTCCCGCCTTGAGCAAGGAAATACATTTCTTTTAAAGCAATCTCTATTCGTTTAATGCAATTTTTAATTTGCATGTGATAGCCTGAAAATTGTTGTCCCAAAGTTAGTGGGGTTGCGTCTTGAAGATGTGTTCTTCCAATTTTAACGATATTTTTGAATTTAGTTACTTTTACAGCCAATTCTTTTTCTAATAATTTTAAAGAGGGAAGAAGTCTTTCTTTTACATCAATAGCAACAGCTATATGAATAGCGCTTGGGTAAGTATCATTTGTAGATTGAGATTTATTAACATGATCATTTGGATGAACAGGCTTTTTTGATCCTATTTTTCCACCCAAAATTTCTATTGCTCGATTAGAAATAACTTCATTAACATTCATATTAGTTTGAGTTCCAGAACCTGTTTGCCAAACTTTAAGTGGAAAATGATTATTAAATTTTCCTTTAATTACTTCATCTGAGGCCTTGATAATTGCTTGTGCAATTTTTTTATCTAAAGATTTGAATTTAAAATTAACAATAGCAGCGGCTTTTTTAATAATGGCTATAGCTCTTATTATCTCTAGCGGAACTAATATTTTTCCAATTTTAAAGTATTTCAATGAACGCTCAGTTTGAGCACCCCAATATTTATCGGCTGGAACTTTAATTTTACCAAAACTGTCAGATTCAATTCTTGATGCCATATCAGTATTATCTTATATCACTAATGATAATTTTTAATAGTTGCTAATCAAGTAAAATTTATGAATGTTGTAATTATAGGCGCTACTTTCGGTATAGGTTACGAACTTGGTAAAAAATACTTAGATCAGTGTGATAATTTAATTTTATTAGGAAGAACTCAGGAAAAATTACAAAGTTTCAAATTAGAATTTAATTCAAGAAGAACAAAAATATCAACATTTTCTTTAGACGTTACAGATAAAGTAAATTGTCAGAGAATCGTTAATGAAATTATAAAAGAATTTAAAACTATTGATCTAGCTGTTTATTGCTCTGGCTATTATGAGCCGCATGATACCTTTGATATTAAGTTAGATCTATTCGAAAAAACTTTTGCAGTTAATTTTTTTGGTATGATCAACTGTTTTTCAATTTTACTACCTCATTTTAAATTACAAAAATCTGGTCATCTAGCAGCTATCAGTTCACTTGCAGGACTTGGAGGATTACCAAACTCTTCATCTTATGGACCTTCAAAAGCAGCTATGATTAATTATTTTGAGTCCATCAAAATTGATTGTGATAAAAATAATATTTCTCTAAGCATTATTAACCCCGGCTTTGTTAAATCAAGATTAACAGAGAAAAATTCATTTGATATGCCATTTATTATGGAAGCAGATAAGGCTGCTGAAATTATCTTTGAAGGTCTGTTAGGCAAAAAGTACGATATTACTTTTCCAATTCAGATGAAAATTATTTTTAAAATCTTGCAAATTTTACCAAGACCTATCTATTTTTTTTTAGTCAGAATCTTAACCAAAAATATTTAAATGTTTTTTGAAAAACATGTTTTTTGTTGCATTAATAAAAGACCAGAATCTAATCCAAAAGGTTGCTGTAGTTTAAAAGATTCAGAAAAATTGCAAATAGAATTAAAAAAAAAGATTAAAGACTTAAAGCTTAATAAAAAAATTAGAATTAATAAATCTGGCTGTTTAGATCGATGTGAGCTTGGACCAGTAATGGTTATCTATCCCGAAGGGGTTTGGTATTCTTTTAAAAACTCAGTAGATATTGATGAGATTTTAAATTCCCATTTATTGAATAATAAGGTCGTTGAAAGATTAAAAATATAATTTTTATTTTAACGCTGTCGCGATATCTTTTTTTAAATCAGAAACTGTTTCTAAACCAATAGAAAGCCTTACTAAATTTTCAGTAATCCCAAGGGATAATCTTTCATTTTCACTCAAAATACGATGGGTTGTAGTGGTTGGGTGAGTTACAATAGAT
>VERQ01000062.1 GCA_018882565.1 Candidatus Fonsibacter sp.
TCCATAACTTTCTCTAGCCCACAAATAAACGGGATGAGCATTTTTGCCTTTAACAACTACTTTTTCCATAATTGGAAAATTAATATTAAAATTTGTTTCACAAAAAGTCTTTATTTCAGCATTGGAGCCTGGTTCTTGATTTCCAAAATCATTTGATGGCACACCAATGATTACAAAGTTTTTACTTTTGTATTTGTCCCATAAAGTTTGAAGATCCGTATACTGTTTAGTAAAGCCACATTGACTTGCAACATTGACCAATAAAACTACTTTATCTTTATGTTGCGATAGTAAATATTTTTTCCCATCCACATCATTGAAACTAAATTCATGTAACGTTCGCTTGTCATTGGCATTAACATTTTTGCTAAAGAAAAACATGCTGATTATAATAAAATAAATTATATTTTTTTTCATTATTTATCTTAATTTAATTAAAGCATTAAAAGGCACTAAGATACAGCCTTTTCGGTTGAAATAATTTTTTTTTAAAAGAAAATTAAATTTTTTCCATTGCCCGCTTAGATTTAATTTTTTTTTAAAGACAGAACTTATAAATAATTTAGCGAAATTTATTGTCGTATTTAAACTTTTGTTTTTAATACAATCTGAAAAAATACTGCATGAAGCTTGGCATATTAGACAAGATTCTGTTTTGTAAGAAATTTTTTTAATAATTTGTTTAGTAATTTTGAGATAAATTATTACTTTATCACCACATGTATGATTTTTATAAATACATTTGTGCGTGAAACCTTTAAGTGTTCCATAATTTTTTAAAGCTCCAACATGTTTAAGTAGCAATGTATTCATGAATATTAATTTAAAAATATTATTTGAGTCACTTATTAAAAAAGTAAAGTATTACTAATGAATTTGAAAGATTTTTTAGCTAGTATTTCTTTTAAATAAATTAATTAAGTTGTATAACTGCACAGTTTCGGGGCATAGCGCAGTCTGGTAGCGCATCTGGTTTGGGACCAGAGGGTCGCAAGTTCGAATCTTGCTGCCCCGACCATTAAAAAAATGAAAAGAATTGGTTTATATCCTGGTACTTTCGATCCAATAACTTTTGGACATATTGATATTATTAAAAGAGCAGCGAGTATTGTTGATCAGCTTTATATTGGAACTCCATTAGCTAATAAGAAAAAAACAATTTTTTCAACATCTGAAAGAGTTTCTTTAATAAAAAAAGTTGTCGCTTCATTTCCTGAAAATATAAAGAAGAAAATTAAAGTAGTATCTTTTTCAGGTTTAACTACAAATTATTGCAAAAAAATTTCAGCAAATATTATTTTTAGAGGCTTGAGAGTGGCATCTGACTTTGAATATGAATTTCAGTTAGCGGGTATGAATCATAAATTAAATAAAAATTTTGAAACGGTCTTTTTAATGGCAGAGATAGAAAACCAAATTATTTCATCTAATTTTGTTAAAGAAATTGCTGCTTTAAAAGGAGATTTGGTGCAATTTGTACCAAACATTGTTATTAAGGCTTTGAAAACTAAATTTAAATAATGTTTAAAAAACTTTTTATAATTTTAACTTTATTTCTATTTTCTTTTTCAAGTAATATTAAATCTAAAGAAAGATCTATTATGATAATGAAATTAAAAAATGGTGAAGTTAAAATTGAACTTTTTGACGAGATTGCTCCTAATCACGTTAAAAGAATTAAAACATTAGCAGATTCAGGAAAATATGATGGCGTTGCATTTCATAGAGTGATTGATGGCTTTATGGCGCAAACGGGTGATGTAAAATTTGGAAATACAAAATTAGATTTTAATCCACAAATGGTTGGAACTGGCGGATCAGATCTTCCAGATTTAAAAGCTGAGTTTAATAACATTCCTCATCAACGAGGAGTTTTGTCTATGGCAAGATCACAAAGTCCAGACAGTGCAAATAGCCAATTTTTTATCTGCTTTGACTCTCATTCTCATCTAGATCGAAATTACACTGCATTCGGTAGAGTTATAAGTGGCATGGAATTTGTTGATAAAATTAAAAAAGGTGCTCCAGGTTCAGGAGTTGTCGATAATCCAGATATCATTGTAAGTCTTAGATCATCAAAATAAAAAAGTAATAATGAAATCAATTTCATTTAATTTATTAAATGAAAGTCATGGTGCTCGTTTAGGAATAATTAAAACTCCTAGAGGTGATATTGATACACCAGCTTTTATGCCTGTAGGAACTGCAGGGACGGTTAAAGCTATGTATATTGATCAGGTTAAAGGCTGTGGATCTCAAATTATTTTAGGAAATACTTATCATCTAATGTTAAGGCCTGGTGTTGAGAGAATAAAGCAGGCAGGAGGACTTCATAATTTTATGAATTGTCCAATGCCTATACTAACAGATTCTGGTGGTTTCCAGGTTATGTCTTTATCAAAAATTTCAAAAGTTACCGAAGATGGAGTTGAGTTTAGCTCTCATATAGATGGTAAAAAATTTTTTTTAACTCCTGAAGAAAGCATACAGGTTCAATTAGATTTAAATTCAGACATCGTTATGGTTTTTGATGAATGTCCTAAATATTCAGCTGAAAAAGATAAAATAAAGAAATCCATGGATTTATCCCTTAGATGGGCTGAGAGATGTAAAAAGAAATTTGGAACGCAGGATTCTAAGTGGTTATTTGGAATAACACAGGGTGGAATTTTCCCAGATCTTCGAAAAGAATGTTTAAAAAAATTAATAGATATTGGCTTTGATGGATATGCATTAGGAGGTCTTGCCGTTGGTGAAAACCAGGCTGAGATGTTTGAGGCCGTTGAAGCCGTACAGGATATTTTACCTAAAGATAAACACCATTATTTAATGGGTGTTGGCATGCCACAGGATATTTTAGGAGCAGTAAAAAGGGGGATCGATATGTTTGATTGTGTTTTACCAACAAGATCAGGAAGGACAGGGCTTGCATTTACTTGGAATGGAAAAGTAAATATTAGAAATGCAAAATACGCTAAAGATGAAGATCCATTAGATAAATCCATTGATTGTCCAGCGTCCAATTCTTATTCTAAAAATTATTTAAATCATTTAGTAAACTCTAATGAGATACTTGGATCGATGCTTCTTACTTGGCATAATATTGCCTTTTACCAGGACTTAATGAAGAAAATTAGACAGGCAATAAAAGAAAATAAATTTGAAGAATTCTATAAAAAACACTTCGAATTGTTTAATGAAGTTAATTAAAAAATTGCTTTCAAACACGGTTTAAACTATATAAAACCTTGCATTAATGGGCCCGTAGCTCAGTTGGTAGAGCAATTCCCTTTTAAGGAATGGGTCACAAGTTCAAATCTTGTCGGGCTCACCATTCTTTGTATTTTTAAAATTATAGATTTTGTATTTTAGGATACTCAATTTTAACTTTGGGTATTAATAATCTTAGATCATTTATTCTGTTACCAGATGAAGGATGTGTGCTTAGGAATTGTGGAGGTTCTTTTCCTTTCATTTTTTCCTGCATTCTCTCCCATAACTGAATTGCACCCGATGGATCATAACCAGCTAAATTTGCAAATATGACACCAAGATAATCAGCTTCTGATTCTTGATATCTGCTAAATGGATTAAAAATTCCAAGTTGGACGATATCCATTCCAGTTGTTTGACCAACAGTATTTCTCGTTCTAGATATTGCTCCACCTAAAGCTATATCAGCAGCTAATGTTCCAACATTGATTGCAAGGGCAGCGCTTGCTCTTTCAAGGGAATGTCTTGCAACCGCATGTGCAATTTCATGTCCCATGACAGCTGCTAATCCGTTTTCATCTTTTGTCACTTCTAATATTCCAGAATAAAATGCAATTTTACCACCCGGCATACACCATGCATTTAAAGTTTTTGGATCATTTATTAAAATATATTCCCAATCATAATTTTCTGTCGGATCTTTTAAATTTTTACTCTTAAAATAATGTTTAATTGCTTTTTCAATTCTTTGACCAACAGAAACAATTGGACCTAATTGATCTTTATCTTCAATTAATTTAGCTTTTGACTTAACTTGTTTATACGCACCAATAGCTTGGCTATTAATCATGGATTCAGGCAATATTGTAAATTGCTGCCTTCCTGTAATAGGAGCCGATGAACAGGCTGCTAATAAAAAACCACCACAACAGCAGCCAGTTAGGGATAAAAAATCTCTTCTATTAATATTCATTAAATTTTAAATATTTTAACTGTGAATTTAGTCTACAAAATGTTATTTCTAATTAGTTTATCATGAAATCATCAATAATTACAAAGATCAGAAACTATTTTTTAGCGGGAATAGTTACATTAATACCAATACTTATTACTGTATATTTGACGGTTGTTGTTATTGATCTTTTCTCAAAGATAGTCCCGGATGCGGTAAACCCAAATAAATATCTTCCTTTTAAAATACCAGGTTTAGAAATCTTAATAGCCCTTGTTATTACAACTTTTATTGGGATGATCTCCCTAACTTATTTTGGAAAACAGTTTTTACTACTAGGTCAAAATTTACTAGAAAGAATACCTATTGTTCGTTCAATTTACTCAGGTGTCACTCAATTCACCAAGAGTTTTCAAGATGATGGATCTGCAAATAAAAAGGTCGTTCTTATTGAATTTCCAAGACCAGGAGCTTGGGCAGTAGGGTTTGCAACCAATGAAACTGGAAAGCCTATATCTCCAAAGATAAGCGATAATTTAACTAGTGTTTTTATACCCACAACACCAAATCCAACTAGTGGATTTTTAATTTTAGTTCCTAAAAAAGATTTAATTTTCTTAAATATGAACTTCGAGGATGCTATGAAATTTATAATTTCAGTTGGAGCTGTAGGCGAGTTAAAATAATAAAAACTTTAAATACTTCCTATAAATTCCTATACGATTTCTAAAATTATCATTGAAAATTAATACTTTTTGATGG
>VERQ01000063.1 GCA_018882565.1 Candidatus Fonsibacter sp.
ATATAATTTTAAAAATGAAGTTTATAAATATCTTTTTATTAATATTATCTTTACTAACACTGCAAGTGTCTGCTCAGCACAAAGACAATAAAGAGCATAATCACAAAAGTATTGAGGCTAAGAGTCCTTACCCTTCAGTAGATATCAGAGTTATTAAAGATGCAAAGTCTGGTTACAATATTCAATTAGTTACTAAAAATTTTAAATTTACTGCTGAAAAAGTTAATAAAGAAAACGTAATGAATGAAGGACATGCGCATATTTATATTAATGGAAATAAAAATAGAGTTTATTCTGAATGGTATCACATAGATGATGAAAAACTAACTCAGCCAATTAATCAGATCAGAGCCACATTAAATGCTAACGATCATTCTGAATACACGGTAAATTCAAGACCGATTGAAGCAATTGGCGCTATCAAAAACGAAAATATTGGAAATTGGTATAATAATAAAAAGTAATTATTTACAAGGTAGATTAGATTTTTTCCAACCTTCTCCTGTTGCAGGATTGCCTTCAAAACCATCTGAAATATTAATTAAATTTTTATAACCTTGTTGTTGTAATAATTTTGCAGCAGCCATCGATCTAACTCCTGATCTGCAAATAATTAAAACATTATCTTTTTTGGGAACTTTTTTATCAAGAAATTCTTGAACAAAGTTTTCATTTTTTTGTCTATCTGGTCCTAACAAAATAGAGATAAATAATGTTTTTGAATTTAAAGATTCTGCATCAGGTTTTCCAACACCATTCCACTCTTCTTCTGTTCTAACATCAAGAACAACGCTATTTGAATTATCATTCAAAAAATCTTTAATTTTTTTCGACGGAATATTAAATATTTCACTCATAAAACTATTTTATATTTCCAAATGATAATGTTTTTAATTCTAAATACTCTTCCATTCCATATTTTGCGCCTTCTCTACCAATCCCGGATTGTTTAATTCCTCCAAAAGGCATGTAAGCACTTGCAAAGATTCCAGTATTAATTCCAATCATTCCTGCCTCAATAGCCTCTGCCACTCTCCAAATTCTTGCGATATCTTTTGAAAAAAAATATGCAGCAAGTCCAAATTCTGTATTATTTGCAAGTTCGATTACCTCTTGCTCGCTTTTAAATTTGAAAAACGGTGCTACAGGTCCAAATGTTTCTTCATTTGCAAGTTTCATACTTTTATCAACATTTGCAAGAACGGTTGCCTCAAAAAATCTTCCACCTAGCGCGTGAAGTTTTCCTCCAAGTTCAATAGTTGCTCCTTTTGTAACAGCATCCTTTATATGTTCTTCCACTTTTGCAATCGCCGCATCATCAATTAAAGGACCTAATTGGGTTTCGCCTTTTAAGCCATCGCCTATTTTTAATTTTTTTATAACTTCAACAACTTTTTTGACAAAATTATCGTAAATCTTTTCTTGAACATAAATTCGATTTGGGGAAACACATACCTGTCCTGTATTTCTAAATTTACCAAGCATTAATCCTTCAACGGCTGCATCAATATCGCAATCATCAAATACAATAAATGGAGCATTACCTCCAAGTTCTAAAGAAAGTTTTTTTACAGTATTTGCGCTCTGCTGCATTAAAATTCTTCCAACCGCTGTGCTTCCTGTAAATGAAATTTTTCTAACTTTTGGATTTGAAGTAATTTCTTTGCCAATCTCTTCAGGCTCACCAGTTATTATATTTATAACTCCTTTTGGAAATCCAGCTTGCTCAGCAAGAACTGCAAATGCAATTGCAGTAAGCGGCGTTTGCTCTGCAGGTTTAATTATAAAAGTGCATCCAGCTGCAAGTCCTGGTGCGCATTTTCTTGTAATCATTGCTGCTGGAAAATTCCAAGGCGTTATTGCAGCACAAACTCCTATGGGCTGCTTAAGAGTTATCATACGCTTATCTTTTATTGGATCCGGGAGAACGTCTCCGTAAACTCTTTTTGCTTCTTCAGCAAACCATTCTATAAAATTTGCAGCATAAACAATTTCACCTTTTGCCTCGCTCAAAGGTTTTCCTTGCTCAGCTGTCATGATCGTTGCTAGATCATTTTGATTATCAATAACTAAATCGTACCATTTTTTTAAAATCTTAGATCTTTCATGGGCTGTAAATTTTGACCATGATTTAAATGCAAGCTCTGCTGCATCAATTGCATTTATAGTTTCTTTTTTTCCAAAATTTGGAACCTCTACTATTAAATCTCCAGTTGCTGGGTTTGTAACTTTAATTTTTTTATCAGAACTAACCCATGCTCCATTCACGTAACACTTATTAATAAGTAAATTCTTATTCTTTATATTCATAATAATTAGACTTTTAGGCTTAGATTCAGAGCTTTTTCAATAATATATAGAAATTATTTTAAACACAAATCAAAGAATATTTAAACTTGTCAATCTATTTGGTCTAGATAAACTCTAAAAATTCTAAAATAAACAAAACAAGGAAAATAACTAAATGTTCAAAAAAATAACTAACTTACTTACTGCAATTTCTTTTTTTGCTGTAACTACGTTATTTGGTTTTTCTGCATCCGCCCAACAAACTCCTATCGTTATTAAACTGAGCCATGTGGTTGCTGAAAATACGCCAAAAGGTCTTGCTTCTTTAAAATTTAAAGAACTTGCTGAAAAAAAACTTCCAGGAAAAGTACAAGTACAAGTATTTCCAAATTCACAATTATTTGGTGATGCAAAAGAATTGGAAGCTCTTTTATTAAATGATGTTCAAATTATAAATCCATCACTTTCAAAATTTGATCGTTATACAAAAAAAATACAAGTTTTTGATTTACCTTTCTTATTTAAGGACTCAAAAGCAGCCAATGCATTTCAAAACTCAGCTGAAGGTAAGGCTCTGTTAAAATCTATGGAAGATAAAGGTCTAATTGGTCTTGAGTACTGGGCTAACGGAATGAGACACTTCTCTACTAATAAAGATTTTAGAGTTCCGGCAGACATAAAAGGTTTAAAATTCAGAATTCAAGCTTCTGATGTTTATGAATCTTTAATGAAAGCATTCGGTGCTAATGGACAAAAAATGGCATTCGCAGAAGTTTACCAAGCTTTACAAACTGGTGTGGTAGACGGACAAGAGAATACATTTTCTAATATGTACTCACAAAAATTTCATGAAGTTCAAAAAACAATCGTTGAAACAAATCATGGTATTTTAGATTACATGGTAGTTGTTAATGCTAAATGGTGGAACGGTTTACCTGCGGACGTTAGAAAAGGTCTAGCAGAAGCTATGAAAGAAGCGACAATTTACAACAATAAAATTTCTCAAGAAAAAAATGATGAAGCTAAAAAAGCGATCATGGATTCTGGAAAAGCTAAAGTTGTAAAATTAACTGACGCTCAATTAGCTGAATGGAAAAAAGCGGTTGCTCCAGTTTATGCGCAATTTGAAAAAGATATCGGAGCTGATTTAATTAAAGCTGCACAAAAGTACAGCCAGCCAGCTCAACCAAAAGCTGAAAAGCCAGCTACAAAAAAATAATAAGTTTAAATTCTCCCCTGACATAGTATAAATAATGTCAGGGGGAATTCAAAAACTGACTAAGTTTCTTTCAAAATTTGAAGAATATTTTATAGCATTTTTGATGGCTGCTATGACGGCCGTTAATTTTGCAAATGTATTTGTAAGATATGTCCTTAAATCAAATATACCTTGGGCGCTTGAATTTACAGTAATCTCTTTTGCTTGGATTATATTTTTAGGTGCAGCATGGGGTATTAAAGCTGGAGCTCATATTGGAGTTGATACAGTTTTAAATCTTTTTTCTGATAAAAATAAAAGAATTATTTCAACTTTTGCAGCAATATTATGTATTACCTATTGCATATTTATTATTATTGGCAGTTATAATTACGTTCATAAAATTTATTCCGTAGGTATTTTATCTCAAGATATTAGATGGCTACCTCAATGGATACCGCGGATGGTAATGCCTGTAAGCTATGGCTTAATGATCTATAGATTTACCGAAGCATTATGGAAAATATTAAAAGGTCAAAAGGTAAATTTAGGCTTAGCAAATGAAGCTAAGGATGCCATTGAAACTTTTAATTTACCTGAAAGGAATAAAAATAAATGACATCCTGGTTTTTATTCTCTTCTCTTTTTGTATTTTTGTTCATGGGTATGCCCATATCCATTTGCTTGGGCTTGGCGGGAATGTTTTCCCTTTATTTCTTTGGAAGTGAATCATTAGCTTCTTTATCTTTAAAATTATTCGAAACATCAGAACATTACACATTAATGGCAATTCCATTCTTCATTCTAGGAGGAACTATTATGTCAACCGGCGGCGTTGCAAAGCGATTGATAAGATTTGCCGTTGCTTGTGTAGGACATATTAAAGGTGGACTTGCTATTGCCTCTGTTTTGGCCTGCACTTTTTTTGCAGCAGTTTCAGGATCATCTCCTGCAACTGTTGTTGCAGTTGGCACAATTATGATTGCAGGCATGGTTAATGCTGGTTATCCGAAAAAATTTGCAGCAGGTATATTATGTAATGCTGGAACTCTTGGAATTTTAATTCCTCCATCGATTGTAATGGTTGTATATTGCGCAGTTACAGAACAGTCTGTTGGTAGA
>VERQ01000013.1 GCA_018882565.1 Candidatus Fonsibacter sp.
TTTTTCATTTGCTACTTTTGATCCTAAATTAAATCGTGCTAATCTTAAACAACATGCAACTGAATGAAATAAGACTAATAACCAACCAATATTTCCTAAGTCTTTTAAAATCCATATGTAAACTGTAACAGCTGGGGCTACCCCAAAATTTATAAAGTCAATTAAAGAATCTAATTCAGCTCCAAATTTTGATGTTCCTTTTATTAATCTTGCAATTCTTCCGTCCATTGTATCAATGATTGAAGCGATGGTAATTGCTATGACCGCATAATCAAATTGTGAATTAAGAGCAAATTTAATTGAGCTAATTCCAATACATAAACCTAAAATGCTAATAATACTTGGAACTACATACCTTGGATGAATCATTTAAAAAAAATATATTACCTAAATTTTTGCTAGTAAACTTTCTCCCGCAACTACAGTCTGTCCCTGTTTTGCTAAAAGTTTGTAATCGTTATCAAAATAAAGATCGACTCTACTGCCAAATCTTATAATTCCAATTCTATCTCCTTGGTTTAAATTCTGCCCTTCTTTAACTTCACAAACAATTCTTCGCGCAACTAACCCTGCTATCTGAACAATCGCAAAAGTTTTTCCTGAGTTATTAGAATATTTTATTAAATTTCTTTCATTGTCTTCACTAGCCTTATCTAGAGATGCATCAATAAATTTTCCTGGTTTATAAAATATTTCATCTATTTTTCCGGTAACTGGAACTCTGTTAACATGGCAATTAAAAACATTCATAAAGACGCTCACTCTTTGATATTCTTTATTTTCCATATTAAGTTCTATTGGACCTCTAACATTTGCTATTAAGCTTATAACTCCGTCAGCTGGACTAACTAAAAAACTATCGTCGTTAATAGGATATCTTTCTGGATCTCTAAAAAAATAATAAACCCAAATTGTTAAAACAAAACCAATTACTCCTAAAATTTTATTAATTAAAATTAATAGCATAGTAATTATTACTGCTATTACTAGCATTCTATAGCCTTCTCTGTGTAATGGTGGAAAAATTATATCTAACATAATTATTTAATTAGTTAGAAACATACTATATAAAAATATTTTTTATTAATATCAAAAAAAACTATGTCAAAAATTAAAGTAAAAAATCCAGTTGTTGAGCTTGATGGCGATGAAATGACAAGGATTATTTGGGATTTTATTAAACAAAAACTAATACTTCCTTATTTAGATATAGACCTTAAGTATTTTGATTTAGGCATGGAAAGCAGAGATAAAACTGACGATCAGATAACAATTGATTCTGCTAATGCAATTAAGAAGTATGGTGTTGGTGTTAAGTGCGCAACAATCACGCCTGATGAAGAAAGAGTAAAAGAATTTAATCTTAAAAAAATGTGGAAGTCTCCAAACGGAACTATCAGAAATATATTAGGAGGAACTATATTTAGAGAACCTATTATTTGTAAGAATATTCCAAAATTAGTTCCTTCTTGGACAGATCCTATAGTGATTGGAAGACATTCTTTCGGAGATCAATACAAAGCAACAGATTTTAGAGTGCCGGGAAAAGGTAAGCTTAAAATTCAATGGGTGTCAGAAGATAATAAACAAACAATCGAACATGAAGTTTTTAATTTTACAAGCCCAGGTGTTGCGCTTGCTATGTACAACTTAGATGACTCAATAAGAGATTTTGCAAGAGCATGTATGAATTATGGAATTTTAAGAAAATGGCCAGTTTATTTGTCTACAAAAAATACAATTCTAAAAGCTTATGATGGAAGATTTAAAGATCTATTCCAAGAAGTTTATGAAAAAGAATTTAAATCAAAATTTAATGAAATTGGAATCACATATGAACACAGATTAATAGATGACATGGTTGCATGCGCTATGAAATGGAGCGGAAAATATGTTTGGGCGTGTAAAAATTATGATGGTGATGTTCAATCAGATACCGTTGCTCAAGGTTTTGGATCGTTAGGTTTAATGACCAGCGTATTAATGACGCCTGATGGAAAAACTGTTGAGGCTGAGGCTGCTCATGGAACTGTAACTAGACATTATAGAGAACATCAAAAAGGAAAACAAACATCTACTAATCCTATAGCTTCTATTTTTGCATGGACAAGAGGACTAGCGCATAGAGGAAAATTAGATGGTAATGACGAATTAATAAAATTTTCTAATACTTTAGAAAAAGTTTGTGTTGCGAGCGTAGAAAAAGGATATATGACAAAAGACCTTGCTATTCTCATTAATAAAGATGCAAAATATCAAACCACAACAGAATTTTTAGAAACTATAAATTCTAATCTTAAAAAAGAACTAAATTAATTAATTTTTTTTAAAATTTCTTCAAAAGAACTCTCGATTTTCGAACTGTCTGAACCGCCACTAGCTTGGGCAAAATCTTTTCTTCCCCCTCCACCTTTTCCACCTAAAATTACTCCAATTTCCTTAGCTAATTTTGAGGCATCATATTCGTTAATTAAATCATTTGTCAATCCAACTGCCACTGTAACTTTTCCCTCATTTACTGAGTATAAAATAATAATTTTTTTATTTAATTGTTTTTTTTGCTCTTCAATAAAATTTTGAATTCTTTTTACCGGATAATCTAATAATTTTTGAAATCTGATACTAATTTTGTTGTGATTAATATCTTTGACTATATTTTTACTTTTATCTAATAGTATATTTTTAACTTCTAAATCTTCTAGAATTTTTTTTAAGACAACTGTTCTTAATGTAAAGTCTTCTTCTTTAACTTCTTTAATATCTCCTCCTAGGTCTTTTATTTTTTTTTCTAATTCACTAATTTGGGATATTTTACTTTGATTAATTTCATCTTGTTCATTTGCTTTATTTTTTAAATATTCTGTTAACTGAATATCCCTTAAAGCCTCAACTCTTCTTACTCCTGCTGCAACAGGGGATTGACTTACAACTGAAAATTTTCCTATTTCCGATGTATTTTTAACATGTGTTCCCCCACATAATTCTATGGAAAAAGCTTTATTTCCATCTTTGCCCATTGTTAAAACTCTTACTTCTTCTCCATACTTTTCACCAAACAATGCTAAAGCTCCTTCGGCTACCGCAGCTTTTGGAGTCATAAGTCTTGTTTGAACGTCTGATTTTTGTTCAATGATTTTATTAACACAATCGTTAATCTTGATCATTTCTTCATCGTTAATAGGTTTGTTGTGACTAAAATCAAATCTTAATCTGTCTGGACCGACATAAGAACCTTTTTGAGAAACATGTTTTCCGAGAGTTCTCCTTAACGATTCATGAAGCAAATGTGTTGCGGAGTGATAGGCCCTGATATTCTGTCTTTTAATTGAATCTATCTTAAGATCGGCCTGATCGCCTTTTTTGATTTCCCCTGAAATAAGTTTTCCATAATGAATGTAAAAATCACCGAACATTTTTTTGGTATCTGTCACTTCGAATTTAAAATTATTATTAGAAATAAAGCCTTTGTCACCTACTTGCCCTCCAGATTCACCATAGAATGTAGTTTGATTTAAAATAAGAGCTAACTCTGAATTTTTATTTGAACTCTCAATTTCCTTATCAAGACTAACAATTGATAAAATAACTCCTTGCGAAGACTCCGAATTATAACCTAAGAATTCTGTAGGACCGTACTTTTCTTTAAGTTCAAACCATATTTTTGAAGTCTGATCAGAACCGGAGCCTTTCCATGATGCTCTTGCAATTTTTTTACTTTCTAACATTAGAGCATTAAACTGATTTTCATCTACTGATATCTTTTTATCTTTTAAAAAATCCTGAGTAAGATCTATAGGAAATCCATATGTGTCATATAATTTAAAAGCTAATTCTCCTGAAAGAATATTATTTTTTACATTGCTAATTTCTGTATTTAATATTTTCATTCCATTTTTAAGCATTAAAGAAAATCTTTCTTCTTCTAATTTTAAATTTTCAGAAATTAAAGAATCCGCTCTTTTAAGTTCTGGATATTCAGAACTCATTTCTGAGACAAGAGTTGGAAGAACTTTATAAAGAACTGGTAGATCTGATCCCAAAGTATAGGCGTGACGCATAGCTCTTCGCATTATTCTTCTTAGAACATATCCTCTTCCTTCATTAGAAGGGAGAACTCCATCTGCAATTAAAAATGCTGTTGCTCTTAAGTGATCAGCAATAACTCTAAAGCTTGGTAAATTTTTTTCTGAAACTTTTATATTAATAAAATTTTCTGCTGACTTTATTATATTTTTAAATAAATCTATTTGATAGTTATCATGAGTGCCTTGCAGTACTGCAGATATCCTCTCTAACCCCATACCCGTATCTACGGAAGGTTTAGGTAAACTAACTCTTTTGTCTTTTGAAATTTGTTCAAATTGCATAAATACAAGATTCCAAATTTCTACAAATCTATTTCCATCTTGGTCAGCAGATCCCGGCGGTCCACCTTTAAGATGATCTCCATGATCGTAAAAAATTTCAGAGCAAGGACCGCAAGGACCTGTATCTCCCATTGACCAAAAATTATCGTTAGTTTTAATTCTTATAATTCGACTGTCATGGAAACCTGCAATTTTTTTCCATAAATTAAATGCCTCATCATCTTCGTGAAAAACTGTTACTGTTAGCTTTTCCTTTGATATTCCATAGTCTTTAGTGATTAATTCCCACGCAAATTTAATTGCAGATTCTTTAAAATAATCTCCAAATGAAAAATTTCCAAGCATCTCAAAAAAAGTATGATGTCGTGGTGTGTAGCCTACGTTTTCTAAATCATTATGTTTTCCTCCAGCTCTAACGCATTTTTGAGAAGTTGTTGCTCTTTTAAAAGGAAGTTTTTCTAAACCTGTAAAAACATTTTTAAATTGAACCATTCCTGAATTAGTAAACATTAATGTAGGATCGTTTTGAGGAACTAAAGGACTGGAATCTACGACTTGGTGAGAATTTTTTGAAAAAAAATTCTTAAAAGTACTTCTGCATTCAGTAAGTGTTTTTGTACCCATCTACTTATAGATACAACTTTTTATATATATGTCTAGAATGCTAAAGGCGCCTTTTTAAAAGCGCCTTTAATTAACGTATTAAGAATATTTAAGTTTAAAATTTAATAAGCTTATTTATCTTCTTTATTATCTTCTTTTTCTTCAGGAATATTGTCTGAATGATCGCTTAATTTTTCTGATATCAGTTTGGCATTTGCTCTAACAGCCATTTCAATCTCAGCTGCAATCTTTGGATTTAGCTTAAGGTATTGTTTAACATTATCTCTGCCTTGTCCTATTTTTTCACCTTTGTAGGAGTACCATGCACCAGCTTTTTCTATAATATTTGCCTTAGCTGCTAAATCAACAATTTCTCCCATTTTACTAATGCCTTCTCCATACATTATATCAAACTCAATCACTTTAAATGGAGGTGCAACTTTATTTTTTACAACCTTAACTCGTGTTTGGTTACCAATTATCTCTTCTTTATCTTTAATTGCTCCTATTCTTCTAATATCTAATCTTACAGATGAGTAAAATTTAAGAGCGTTTCCTCCAGCAGTTGTTTCTGGACTACCAAACATAACTCCTATTTTCATTCTTATTTGGTTAATAAAAATTATCATAGTGTTTGTCTTGGAAACTGAACCTGTTAACTTTCTTAGGGCCTGACTCATTAATCTAGCTTGTAAGCCCATGTGATGATCTCCCATCTCTCCTTCTAGTTCTGCTCTTGGTGTTAAAGCAGCTACAGAGTCTACAACTAGAACAGAAATAGATCCTGATCTAACCAAAGTATCTGCAATCTCTAGCGCTTGTTCGCCTGTATCTGGTTGAGAAATTAATAATTCAGTTGTGTTAACGCCTAATTTTTTTGCATAAACAGGGTCAAGAGCGTGCTCAGCATCAATGAACGCACAAATACCACCTTTTTTTTGTGCTTCAGCAATAACCTGTAATGATAAAGTAGTTTTTCCTGATGACTCTGGTCCATAAATTTCTACAATTCTACTTTTTGGAAGACCTCCAATTCCAAGAGCAAGGTCTAATCCTAGTGATCCTGTTGATATAGATTCTATATCAAGAACTCTAGACTGCCCCAGTCTCATTACAGAACCTTTTCCGTAATTTTGATCTATTTGACTTATCGCGGCGTCTAATGCTTTTTGTTTTTCTTTTTTATCTTCTGTCTTTTCAGTATTTACAACTTTGAGAGTATTTTTAGTCATTTTATTCCTTTTTAATTTATTTTATTGTCTAACGACTCAATAAAACAAATGTACACATTTTGTTCTTTTTTTCAATTATATTAATAAGTTATTGAAATATATGTATATTTTGCTAAAAAATATGTCTTATCCAGCTTTTGTTTGGATAATCATTAGGATCATAAAGTTTTGTCTCTAGAGCTAAATTTTTTGCTGTGAGATTGCCTACTGAGGATAGAAGTTTAAATTGAGAAACAATTCTGTCCTTATCAGAAATTGCATTATTTACTCTCGATTCAAGTAACGTAGATCTTGATGTTATAACATCTAATGTTGATCTTGATCCAGCTTCGTATTCTTGAATGATGCCTTCATAAGCAATTTCTGATGCTTTTACTCTTAACTTTGTCAATTCAAAATTACTTATGGCAAGTTTAAAATTAGACCAAGCTGAATAAGAATCTCTATCTACAATGTTTTTAGAAGTTTGTAGATCTAGTTCAGCACTATCTAACAAAGATCTCTTTTGTATAATTAACGACGTTTGTTTTCCTCCTTGATAAAGAGGAATTGAAGCTTGAGCTTTTGCAACTGATTGTTTTGTTTTGTCTATACTTGAACTGTAGCCATCGTAATCGGTAATTTCTAATGACAAACTAAAAGTTGGAGAAAGTTCAGCAATAGCAATTTTATGTTCATCTTCAGCTTTTTTAAGAGAAAACTCAGAAATTTTTAAAATAGGATTTTCTTTTTGTGCAAATAATGAAGTTTCTTCTAAGGATTTAGGTAAAGTTAAATTTAAATTATTTATTTCTTCCAAATCTACAGGATCATATCCTATGACATTTTTAAAATTTTTTTTAGTAATCAGTAGTTCATTTTCTGCATTTAATAAATTAGATTGTGCTGCTGCTAGTGAACTTTCTGACTGCGCTAAATCAGAAATTGTAATTATTCCACGCTCTAATCTACTTTTGTCTAATTCAACTTGTTTTTCAGACAAATCTAAATTTTCTTTGCTAAAAATAACTTTCTTTTGAGCAAGAAGCGTGCCCGTGTAAGCCTCTACTGCTTCAAGGAGAACATCTTGTTCTACTTTTTTTAAAGTATATCTAGCTATTTCTACAGAATTTTTTTCCTTTTGATAATTATACATATCATCAAAATTAAATATCTTTTGTTCAACAGTAATTGATTTGGCAGTTGTTTGAGCATTTGTAGAGGGAGAGGAAGAGCCAGTTGAAGTTGTTATTTTAGAACTATCTGAATCGCTTTTATAAGCAGAGATAGTAACGGTTGGTTTAAACGCGCTAAAAGCTTGAACTAAATTTTCATCAACAGCTTTGGTTCTTTCTCTTTCAGCGTTAAGCTTTGGATTAGTTAAGTAGGCCGCTATTAAAGATTTATTAATATTCTCAACAGCATAAGCACTCGTGCTTATAAAAAAAATCAAAAAATAAAATTTTTTAAAAAAACTCATCTAATTTAGTATAATTTTTTTAGGTTGATGATTTGAACTAATAGGTACAATTATATCAGCAAATTTAGGCATATCTATGAGCATCTTTTTAGTTATTCTTTCATAAAACATTATAAATCTTTTAATTTCACTCTCTGACATTATTTTATTTTTATTCTTAGATATATTTTTTCTAGAATAAGCCAACTTTTTCTCTTGTAGACCTCTCCAGGTTAGAACTTTATTGAAATTTGGTACTTTTAAATAAATCATTAAATCAATAAATGAAAATAACTCTTTATAATCATTCTTTAATTGTTCATTAACCATAAATCTCCATTTACAATTTTTATCTTCCAAAGCTTCTAATTTATTAATAGGTTTTTTTAAGCTTTGATTGTTTTCTTCAGGTCTTGCTCCTACGCACCATCCTTCTAATATAAATATATCTATGTTTTTTTCTACATAATGCCATTTATTTTTTGGCAATCTATCGTCTATGGATTTATCAAATTTTGGAATTAAATAAGATTTATTAAATTTGTTATTTTTAAGTACTTTAAAAAATCTAGTTAAAAAATTAACATCATGAGTTCCAGGAACTCCTCTTGTTAGAAATAATTTATTTATTTTGTTTGATATTTTTATTCTATCTTTCTTAGTTTTGTAAATATCATCAATGGAAACTGTGACTGTTCTTAAATTGTATCTGTTCTCTAATATTAATTTTAAAAATTGAGCAAATGTTGTTTTTCCTGATCCTTGTCCTCCAGCTAAACCAATAATTAAAGGTTTTCTTAAAAAAGTTTTTTTTAAAAAAATTAATTCTGCAATTTTAATGTAAATATTTTTAAAATTTTTATTTAAATCTTCTTTTATAAAAAAAGAATTTTTTAATTTATTAAGTTTATTAATTAAACTTACTTTCATCAAAAAAGAATTTAATTTTTTTTTAAAGAATACTCTAATAACTCTAGTCTGTCCTGACCCCAAAACATTTCATTATTATAAATATAAGTTGGAACTCCAAATATATTCATATTAATAGCTTCTTGAGTATTGGTTTCGTAAATTTTTTTAATTTTATCTGACATTGCTAATTTGCTTAAATCTTCAAAATTAATTTTCAAATCATTTGCTATTAACTTTAATGTTTCTAAATTAGAAATGTCATTTTCTTGTGCCCACAATTGCTCTAATACTTTAAAACCAAAATGCATTTTTATTCCCATATCAATACTTGCTAAACAAAATAATGCCGGTGTATGAGGGTCTTTAGGTGGAAAAAATTTTGGTTTTTGATTAATTTTTATATTTAGAAATTCTCCCCATCTTTTTAGTTCTAATAACCTGTAATTTTGTCTTGAAATATGTCTCTGCGGCACAGGTACGCCTCCTGTAGCGACAAAAACTTTTCCAACTAAATCGATTGGTTTTTCAATTATTTCTACAGAATATTTCTTTGAAATTTCTATCAATCTATTATTTCCAAGATAAGCAAATGGTGAGGCAACACTGTAAAAATACAAAATTTTTTTCATATGTACTTATATAAACTATTTAAATAAAACAAATAGCTTATATGATTGAGTTATTCTATTACCCAACACCTAATGGTAGAAAAATTTCTATTCTATTAGAAGAGTTAGAGTTAAAATACAAATTAACAAGAATTGATATTACAAAAAATGAACAATTCTCAGAAAGTTTTTTAAAGATTAGTCCTTTAAACAAAATTCCAGTTATAATTGATAATCAGGAAACCGTTTTTGAATCTGGAGCTATATTAATTTTTCTAGCTAAAAAAAATAATTTTAAATTTTATCCTCAAAAATATGAGAAAAATATTAACGAATGGTTAATGGTTCAAGTAAGTTTCGTTGGACCTATGTTAGGTCAGCTTCATTATTTTTATAAATTTAACAAAGGCAAAAGCGAGTATGCTGAAAATAGATTTTTAGATCTAGCAAAGAAAATTTATGAATATTTAGACATACAACTTAGTAAAAATAAATATTTAGCATGTGATGAATATACAATTGCTGATATCGCAACATTTCCATGGTTATGTCGTCATGAATGGCATGGGATTGGAATAAAAAAATATAAGAATTTATCTAGATGGTACGAAGAAATTTCTAAAAGACCTGCCGTTATAAAAGGTTATGATCCTGAAAATTTAGGAGAAAAAATTCCTTTAGTTTCTTAACTATCAGCAAAAATTTTTTCTTCTCTCTCGTGTCGTTCTTGAGCTTCAACAGTCAAGGTAGCTATTGGTCTAGCTATTAATCTTTTTAAACCAATTTCTTCACCCGTTTCTTCACAGTAACCGTAAGTATCATCTTTAATTTTTTTAACAGCCTTATCTATCTTAGATATAAGTTTTTTATTTCTGTTTACTGTTCTCATTTCAATAGCTTTACCTGTTTGTGAAGTTGCCTGATCAACAACATCAGCGGATGTGTCGTTATCATCTAATTCATTAAAAAGTATTTTATCGTTTTGAAGAGCTAACTCTTTCTTCCATTCTTCCAAAACTCTTCTGAAATACTCTTTATGTTTTGCGCACATGTACTTTTCTTTAGCACTGGGCGTGTAATTTTTTGGTAACTTTGTAGCCATTAGGATGGGGGAATATAAGAGGCTTTTTTATAGTGTCAAGTTGCATTGAATCAATTAAATCATCATTAATGATACAACCTGGTAAAGAAAAAAAAATTTTTTATCTAATATGTCTTTACCATTTAATTATTTGGACCATCGTACCCTATTTTTCTAATAAAAATTTACCCTTAGATGTAATTGAGGCATTGGCATGGGGACAAAATTTTGACTTAGGCTACAATAAGCATCCACCTTTAAGCGCCTGGATTCCGGGTCTGCTTTTTAAAATTTTTGGAAACAAGGATTGGATTTATTATTTATTAAGCCAAGTATTTATTGTTATTTCTTTTATTTTTTTATGGAAACTGTCTTCATTTTTTTTAAAAAAAAATTATCAAATTCTTTTATCTGTTCTAACAATAGAAGGTATTGCTTTTTTCACATTTGAGACTCCTCAATTTAACGTAAATATCTGTCAAATACCGTTGTGGATAGGAACGGTATATTTTTTTTTTAAATCTATAAGAAAAAATAAAATTACTGACTGGATTTTTTTAGGTGTCTTCTCTGCTCTTGGTTTTTTAACAAAATATATCTTTGCCTATTTATTAATATCTCTATTTTTTTATTTAGTTTTTATTTTTCTTATTAAGAAAAAAATTAATTTTAATTCTTTATATGCACTATTAACTTTTTTTTTAATAACGCTTCCTCATTTTCAGTGGTTAATCCAAAATGATTTTACTACCATTTATTACGCTGTTAAACGTGGAGGATTAAATGAATTTAATATCTATAATCATTTACTTAATCCTATAAAATTCTTAGCAAGTCAAATTGCAATCTCATTGCCATTTCTTTTGCTAGGTTATTTTTTAATAAAAAAAATAAAAATCAAATTACCTTTTAATAATGAAAAATTTATTTTTTTAATATTTTCTTTTATACTTCCATTCTTTTTAATCTTAATAACTTCAATAATCAGCGGTTCCAGAATAAGAACAATGTGGATGATTCCATTTTATTCTTTAATTGGAGTTTTTTTTATATTTTTATATCAAGACCAAATAAATTTAAAAAAACTAAAAAAATTTTATATTATTTTAATAATATTTTTGGTCATATCACCAACGCTATATTCATTAAGGTCAATATATAAAGATAGCAGAACAGGTTATGAAGGAAAAAAAATCGCGTTACAAATTGAAAAAGAATGGAAAACTATTTCTAAAGAAAAAATTTCGAATGTTGGTTTCTCGGAATGGTATGCTGGAAATTTGTCTTATCAGTTAAGTAATAGGCCCAAAGTTTTTTTGGAAGAAAATAATAATTTTTATAAAAATCCTGCAGTTATTATTGCAAAAGATATTGGCCCAACTTTATGTAATCGAAAAAACATAAATGTTAAAAATATTGTGTATAAAAAAATAGACAATCATGATGTATGTTTTATTTTTTAAATAAATGAAAACATATAAAATTTTAATTCCTGTTTTTAATGACTGGGAATCTGTTTTAAGTCTTTTAAATAACATTCATACTTTAAAAATTGATAATCTTGCTCACATTAAAATTTTAATAGTTGACGACTGCTCCACTGAAATATTAAATAAAAAAATAGAATTCAATTCATTTGCAGATATAGAAATAATTAAAAATGCCAAAAATATTGGTCATGGCAAAAGTATTGCCAACGGAATTAATTATTTAAACAAAAAAAAAGATTTTGATTACCTGATCGTGATGGATGGAGATGGAGAAGACAGGCCAGAAGAAGTAAAGGAGTTAATATTAAAGTCTATTGATCTTCCGTCATCAACTATAACAGCAAATCGTATTAAACGATCTGAGAGTATATTTTTTAAATTCTGTTATCGTTTACATAAAATTTTAACCCTAATTCTAACTGGTTATTCAATAAAATTTGGAAATTTTATGTGCATTCCTAAACAAGATCTAAATCTAATAGCTTCTAATAAAAATATTTTTGTAAGTTTTTCTGGAACTATTGCAAAATTTATAAAAAATAAAACACATATACCCTCAATAAGAGGGGTTAGATACCACGGTCCTACTAAAATGAGTTTTTTAAAACTTATTAGACACTCTTTCCTAATCATGTCTGTATTTAGAAAAGAGGTCGCTATTAGATTGTCTATGATATTTTTAATATATGTGACGTTGATATTTTATTTCTTTAAAAATATGTTTTTATTATTCGTATTACCGTTTGCTGTATTTAATGTATTAATTATTTTTACTCTTTTCTTTCTTCACCAAAAGAACTCTTCTTAAAAAAGATCTACTTAATCCCTAAGCGTTTATGTATCTGCGTGGATGAGGTCGTATATTGAAAAACAAAGTTTTCATTTGGTCTTGCTCTAGCAAAGCATTCTCGGGCTGCTAAAGCACCTTCATGAAAACCAGATAGAATTAACTTAAGCTTTCCAGGATAAGTGCAAATATCACCAATAGCAAAAATACCCTCCTCATTAGTTTGAAAATTTTTTGTATTAACTAAAATTGATTTCTCCTCTAAATTTAATCCCCAGTTTGCAATTGGTCCAAGTTCCATCTTAAGTCCAAAAAAAGCAATTACAGAATCTATTTTTAAAATTTCCATTGGATCATTATTTTTTTGTATCTCGATATTTTCTAATTTTTTATCTCCGTTAATTCCTTTAAGTTGATAAAAAGTTTTAATTTCAATTTTTCCTGATTTTGCAATTTCTTTAATTTTATTTAATGTATGCGGCGCGCCCTTAAAGTCGTCTCTTCTGTGAACTAAATAAACTTTTTTTACAATATTTGATAATTCTAAAGTCCAATCTAGAGCAGAATCCCCCCCTCCAAATACTGCAACTATTTGATCTTTGAATTTCGATTTATCTTTAACAGAATAGTAAAAACCTTTTCCTTCAAATTTTTCAATATTTTTAATATCTACTTTTCTAGGTTCAAAGGACCCAACTCCACCAGCTATGATTATATTAGGTGTTTCGAAAATTTTATTCTCACTAGTAATAACTTGCCATAATTTATTACTTTTTTTTAATTCGTTAACTCTTTGATTAAGATGAAACTCTGGTTTAAACGGTTTTATTTGTTCAGATAAATTTTTAATTAAATCTTCTCCTGTGCAATCTGGAACTCCAGGAATGTCATAAATAGGTTTGTCAGGATAAAGTTCTATGCACTGCCCGCCAATTTTATCTAAATTATCAATAACATGAGCGCTAAGACCTAAAATGCCAAGTTCAAATACAGAAAATAAGCCAACAGGTCCTGCGCCAACAATTACTGCATCTGTTTTAATTATCATATTAACTTTGTTTTTTTGGCATCCTAACTACTATACCATCAAGATCATTTGTAATAATAATCTGACAACTTAATCTGCTCGACTTGTTCGCATCTTGAACAAAATCAATCATATCTTGCTCTGACTCTTGGGCTTTTGGAATTTTATTTAAAAATTTTTCATCTACATAAACATGACAAGTTGCACAAGCACAAGAGCCGCCACAATCAGCATCAATTCCGGGAATAGAATTTTTTATAGCACCTTCCATTATTGAATAACCAATAGGCATTTCTATTTGATGTTCTTTTCCGTTATGTTCTATATAAGTAATTTTTGGCATTAAATTAAAAACCTTAGATCATATAACAGTGAATTTATGTTTTTAAAATTACAATTTGTTAAAAAAAAATTTTTTTTAAAAGATTCTTTTAGAATATCAAGGGAAAACAAAAAATTTATAAAAACAATAATAATAAAACTTACAGAAAATGATAGAAGTGGTTTTGCAGAATGTGTTCCATACAAAAGATATAACGAAACTCAAGAAAAAATATTTTCATATTTGAAAAATAATGAATATGAAATTACACGATTAATTAGACAAAATAGCCTCTCGAAAATTAAATATTTATCATTAAGAACAGCGCTAGAATTAGCTTTTAAGCATCTTAATATTAAAAAAAATAATAAGGATTTATTAAAAAAGAAATATCAAACCTCAATTACCATTCCAATATTCAACGCAAAAAAGCTTGGGAAAATAATTTATAAATTTAAAAATGTTAATTTTATTAAAGTAAAAGTTAATAAAAATAATATTTTAAAGACTATAAAATTTATAAATAAAAAGTGCCCTAAATCAAAAATAATAATTGATGCTAACGAAGGATTAAATTTTATACTTTTAAAAAAAATTATTAAAGATTTAGAAAAGCTAAATGTAATTATTATAGAACAACCATTAAAATATGGATTGGACTATAAGCTTAAAAATATCAAAACAAAAATATTATTTTGTGCTGATGAATCTTTTCATATTAAAAATAAAAATAAAATTTTAAAATATTACCAAGTAATAAATCTCAAATTAGATAAATTTGGTGGCTTAAGCAAAAGTCTTGAAATTATTAAATTTTTAAAAAGAAAAAATAAAAAAATATTATTAGGCTGTATGGTCAGTTCATCATTGTCGATTATCCCCGCACTATCGCTTGCAAAATATTGTGATTTTTTAGATTTAGATGGTGCTTATTTCTTAAAAAAAGATTTTAAAAATGGAATTGCTTATAAAGATGGCAACTTACTTTTGAATAAGAATTTTATTACACTAAATAAAAAAGGCCCCCAAGAAAATCTTGAGGGCCTTTTTAAAAATTAGTTAATTATTATTACTTACTTCCAGCAGGCGTTAAGCTTGCTGCAGTTTTGTAAATAACTAAACCAAATAATATTTTGTTTATAAAGTCTGCCAAGTTGTAAACAAGGTTTAAAGTAACCTCATTTGCAGAACCTGTCATATATCCAAAAAGATATCCTAATGGGTATACTGACCAACCGATTGTTACGATCCATTTACAGAATTCAAAACAATCTTTTGCTGCACCTGACAGTCTTGCTGCTTCTCTACCAGCTTCGCCTGAGAAAACTTCGTATAAAATGAAGATCCATCCGGCCATACCGATAATAAATCCAGCGTTAATATTCATATATCCAGCTTCGCCAAGATATCCACCTATTAACATAACTAATGTTCCCAGAAATAATCTCCAAAAAATTCCTGAAGAAACTTTTTTAACGGCTGAAAGTATAAAGTAAAATTCAATCATTAATAAAGGAACTGTTAGTAACCAGTCAATATATCTAAATACCGTTGGTGATGTACCTGTGCTTACCCAGACTTCTCTCATGTACATGTAATGCACAAATGCAATACCTGTAACTAGACCTGATAAAGTCATTGACGTTCTCCAAGAAGCTTTTACTGAATTTCTTTCTATGAAAAAGAAAAACGTACTAGCTAACAAGGCCATTGATATTAACCAGAATGTAATTCCAGTAATATCACTAGATTGTAGAAGAGTTGTTTTCATTAAATCCCCTGTTTGTTTATTTAAGTGAGGCCAAAGTTAAAGTAATTTGGTATTTTTTAAAAGATAAATAAAATTAATTAAATCAATGATTATAACAACTTTTTACAGTTATAATTAGCGTTAAAATAGAAATATTAAGGAAGCACTAAGTCAATGAATAAAAAAGCTATAATTATAGGTTCAGGTTTTGGGGGGATCGCATCAGCAATTAGATTGAAGGCCATGAATTATGATGTCACCTTAATTGAAAAAAATTCTGATTTAGGGGGTAGAGCAAGAACATTTTATAAAAATGGATATACATTTGACGCCGGTCCAACCGTAATAACGGCACCCTATCTTATTGAGGAACTATTTTCACTTTTTAAAAAAAATATTAATGATTATGTAAAAATTGTGCCATTAAAAACTTGGTACCAATTTATATTCAGTGATTTATCTAAATTTAATTATACCGACGATCATAAGGTCAATTTATCAGAAATATCGAAAGTAAACTCTAATGACATTATTGGATTTGAGAAATTATTAAAATTTTCAGAGAAAATATTTAACAAAGGTTATTTAGAATTGGCGGATAAGCCATTCTCTAATTTTTTTTTCATGTTGAAACAGGTACCTGCTTTACTGATGCTTAAAAGTTATCTTTCTGTATATAAATTTGTATCTAAATTTTTAAAAAACGAGAAATTAAGAAAAATTTTTAGTGTCCATCCTCTTTTAGTTGGTGGAAATCCATTTTCTACAACTTCAATATATGCATTAATTTTATTTTTAGAAAAAAAATGGGGAGTTCATTATGCCTTAGCCGGAACAGGAAAAATTATAACAGCGCTGGAAAAACTAATGAACGAAATTGGAGTTAAAATTATTAAAAATGATGAAGTAATCAAAATAATAACAGACAAAAAAAAGATTTCTGGAGTTACAACTAAAAGCAATAAAACAATTAATGCAGAAATTGTTGTTTGTAATGCAGATCCGCCATTCGTTTATAAATATTTATTAGATGAAAAACAAAATACATTTTTATTTGAAAAAAAAATAAAAAGAATGAATTATTCAATGGGATTATTTGTTTACTATTTTGGATCCAAAAAGAAATATAACGATGTTCAGCATCACACAATTTATTTTGGTAATTCTTATAAAGATTTATTAAATAAAATTTTTGAAGAAAAAGTATTAACTGACGATATAAGTTATTATCTTCATAGGCCAACAGCAACAGATCATACAATGGCTCCAAAAGATAAAGATTGTTTTTATGTATTGGTACCAGTGCCAAATAACTTATCTAAAATAAAATGGAATGAAGAAGCAGAGAGATTTAAAAAAATAATAATAAAAAAGTTAAGCTCAACTATATTGCCTAATATTGAAGAATATATAGAAAATGATTTCTACGTCACACCAGACTACTTTCAAGAAGAGTTAAGAACACTTCATGGATCAGGATTTTCAATTCAGCCATTATTTTCACAGTCTGCTTACTTTAGATTTCATAATAAATCTGAAATATACAAAGGGTTATTCTTTGTTGGCGCCGGAACACATCCTGGAGCTGGAATCCCTGGAGTTTTATCTTCTGCTAAAATTTTAGATAAGATTGTGCCTAAGATTCTATGAAATTAGAATTTTATATTAAGTATTACGGAAAATCATTTTATTGGGCCGGTAAGTTTTTAAAAAAAGATGTATTTGCTGATTGCGCAATTCTTTATGCATTTTGCAGAATTGCAGATAATCTTGTTGATGAAAATAAAAACTCAAAAAATAAAATTGGTAAATTTATAAAAGATTATTCAAATATAAAATCTAAAAATATAATTATTAATAAATTTAAAAAAATTAAAATAAAATATAATATTCCTAATAAATTTGTTAATGATTTATTTTACGGCGTAAAATTAGATACAAAAATTGTAAAAATTAAATCCGAAAAAGAAATTATAGAATATTCATATTATGTAGCGGGTACTGTGGGAGCAATGATGGCCTACATATTTAGTACAACCCATCCTAAAGCAATTAAGCATGCGATAGATCTTGGTATAGCTATGCAATTAACCAATATTGCAAGAGATGTGGTTGCTGATGCAAAATTAGGAAGAATTTACTTACCTCAAACCTTTTTAAAAAAAAATATTAATGCGAAAGATATAGTTAACGATAATTTTGATCGAAATGAATTATTTTCTGCCATTAATAAAATTATTATTATATCTGAAAAATTTTATAAAAGTGGTAATAATGGAATAAAATACTTACCTTGGACAATTAGATATCCAATATTTCTTGCAAGCTCATTATATCAAAGAATTGGGATAAAAATTATTAATAGTAATTTGAATAAATATTTTAATTCTAGAATATATGTTGGTTTTTTTGAAAAATTATTTATTACTTTAAAAACATTTTTTATCTTTAATTTTAAATATTAAATTTACAATTATTAATGAATAACTACGATTTTATTATTATAGGAGCAGGCTGCTCTGGTTTATCTCTTTTATACGAAATGAATAAAAGTAATATTCTAAAAAATAAAACCTGTGCAATTTTTGATAAAAGAAAGCAATTTACCAAAGATAAAATTTGGTCGTATTGGAATGTTTTTGACCATTCATTTTCTGATTGCCTTTTAAATCAGTGGGACAAAGTAATAATTAAAGGCAATGAAGAAATAGCTTTGGACTGTAAAGATTTTACTTATCAGTCAGTAAATAGTGAAAAATTTTATGATAAAATATTAAAAAATGTGGCCGATAATAAAAATATTAAATTTTTTTTAGACCATAGCGTCGATGAAATTAGTGAAGAAGATGGTCAAATAACAATCAAATGTAAAAATGAGATATTTAAGGCAAATTTAGTTTTTGATAGCTCATTAAAAAATAATAACACGAATGATGCTAAAATTTATCAGCACTTTTATGGTTGCGAAGTAAATTTTAAAGAAAGTATAAATTTAAGTAAAAATCCTACTCTTATGGACTTTAATTGCAATCAAGGTAATTGGACGCATTTTTTTTACACTTTGCCTCTTGGTGACAAACAAATATTTATTGAAACAACTTGGATATCAGATCAACAAAACTTTACAAAAGAGCAATATATATCTGAGATTAATGAATATGTTCAAAAAAATTTAAATTATAAGAAAGAATACACTCTTGGCTATAGCGAAATGGGGTCGATCCCGATGTTTCATTTTCAACAAAATAATAAATATAAAAAAGTTATAAAAATTGGAACAGCGGCAAACCTTACTAGAAAAAGTACCGGATATACATTCTTAAATATTCAAAAATTTACAAAAGAATTAGTACAAAAGTTAATTAAAAATCAAATTATCACTAACAATCAAATAAAATCTAAATATAATTTTTTAGATAGAATTTTTATTAAAGTTTTGCTCGAGGAAAAAGGAAATATGTACAAAATATTTTTAAGACTTTTTAAAAAAAATAACACAAAAGATATTGTTAATTTTTTATCTAATAGCAGCAATTTTATTCAAGACATAAAAATAATCTTAAGTATGCCTAAATTAATTTTTATTAAAAAATTACTAAATTTTTAATGTATGAATTATAATTTAAAAAAATATTTTGATATTAACAATTTTTTTTTTTTATTACTAATTTGTATTTTATCAGTAATTAATTTTTTTTTAGATTTACCATCTTC
>VERQ01000064.1 GCA_018882565.1 Candidatus Fonsibacter sp.
AGCTATGGCTCAATCAGGCGGAATGGCATGTATTCATAAACATATGAGCATAGACGATCAAGCCAACCAAATTAAATTAGTTAAAAGATTTGAATCCGGAATGGTTATTGATCCTATTACGATTGATGCTGAAGCTTCGTTGTTTG
Organism: Candidatus Fonsibacter sp.; assembly: GCA_018882565.1. Taxonomy (GTDB): domain Bacteria; phylum Pseudomonadota; class Alphaproteobacteria; order Pelagibacterales; family Pelagibacteraceae; genus Fontibacterium; species Fontibacterium medardense. The sequence goes on from VERQ01000064.1 coordinate 147, forward strand.
AAGCAACGGAGTTAATGAAAAATCACAAAATATCAGGAATCTTAGTTGTTAACAAAAATCAGAAACTAGTTGGAATTTTAACTAATCGAGACGTTAGATTTGTAACAGATAAAAAAATTAAAGTTAAAGATTTAATGACTAAAGAATTAGTTACAGCAAAAGTTGGAACATCATTAACAGAAGCAAAAAAAATATTAATTAAAAACAAAATAGAAAAATTAATTATTGTAGACAATAATTTTAAATGCAAAGGTTTGATTACTGTAAAAGATATTCAGAAATCTCAAATCTATCCAGAAGCAGCTAAAGATAAAAAGGGATCATTGATAGTTGCTGCGGCGGTTGGAACCGGACCAGAAAGTTTTCAAAGAGCAGAACAACTAGCAGAAGCAGGAGTAGATGTAATTGTTTTAGATACAGCGCACGGACATTCAGTTTCTGTTTTAAAAACATTAGAAAAAATTAAAAAAAATATTAAGACAACAATAATAGCTGGAAATATAGCTACAGCAGATGGAGCAAAAGCATTAGTTGATTATGGAGCTGACGCAGTAAAAGTGGGGATAGGACCAGGATCAATTTGCACAACAAGAATTGTTGCTGGAGTAGGGGTTCCTCAATTTACGGCAATATACAATGTTGCAAAATCAATAAAAAATAAAAAAATTAAAATTATAGCAGATGGTGGAATAAGATATTCCGGTGACGTTGCCAAAGCCATAGGAGCAGGAGCAGATGCTGTAATGATCGGATCATTATTTGCAGGAACAGAAGAAAGTCCAGGAGATGTTTTTTATTACCAAGGCAGAAGCTATAAATCTTATAGAGGGATGGGCTCTATAGGAGCAATGTCGAGAGGATCCGCTGATAGATATTTTCAACAAGAAATTAACGATTCACTAAAACTAGTTCCAGAGGGAATTGAAGGAAGAGTTCCTTATAAAGGGCCTGTAAGAGCAGTTATTCATCAACTTATTGGAGGATTAAAAGCATCAATGGGTTATGTTGGAGCTAAAAATATTTTAGAATTAAAGAAAAAAGCAAAATTTGTTAAAATTACAAATTCAGGATTAAAAGAAAGTCATGTACACGATATACAAATTACAAAGCAGTCACCTAATTATCCGTTTGAAAGTTAATTATGAAAAAATATTTTAAATATTTTTTATCAATATTTCTTTGCTCTTTGGCTCTAAAAAGTTATGCAGCAAATAATGATTATTTTAATCAAGGTATAAAGTTCTTTAATCAAAACGATTACAAAGAAGCAAAATATTATTTTGAAAAAGATATTGTATTTAATACCAAAAATGAGAAATCATATTTACATTTGTCAAAAATATCCGCGATTAATAAAGATAATAATCAACAAAAAAATTATTTAGATACAGTTTTAGTTTTAAATCCAAAAAATGAAGAGGCTTTATATTTAAAAATTTTACTAAATATTGAAGAGGGTGACTTTAAGAAAGCTCAAGAAAGTAATCTAGTTTTTTCAAAAGTATGCAAGGAATTATGTTCCAAGAAGAATGATTTATCTAAATTGATCATAATCGATAAGAAGTAATGAGTGATATTTCTTATACAGATAAAATAGTCATAATAGATTTTGGATCTCAAACTACTCAACTTATTGCCCGTAGAATTAGAGAACTTGGCGTTTATTGCGAAATTATTAGCTGCTACAAAACTAAAGACCTAAAAAATAATTATAATCTAAAAGGAATTATTTTATCAGGTGGTCCTTTATCAATAACCAAAACTTCGTACTTAGGAATTCCAAAACAAATATTAAATTTTAACAAACCTATCCTTGGTATCTGCTATGGACATCAATTGTTAGCAAAAGAATTTGGAGGTGTAGTTAAAAATTATAAAAAGAGCGAATTTGGAAGATGTGATATTTTTAGCAACAAACCATCAATTTTAACAAAAAATTTTTTTAATAAAGATAAAAAAACACAAGTATGGATGAACCATACTGATGTAGTAATAAAAATACCTAGAGGATTTCAAGGAGTAGCTTCAAGTTCCGATTATAAATATACAATTATACAAAAGTTAACTAAAAAAATATTTGGGGTCCAATTTCATCCCGAAGTGGTTCATACTGCTAATGGAAATATTTTATTTAAGAATTTTTTATTTAATATTTGTAAATTAAAAAAGAATTGGAATTCAAAAAATCAAATAAATTATTTAATTAAAAATATTAAATCTGAAGTTGGTAATGAGAATATTTTATGCGCATTGTCTGGAGGCGTTGATAGTAGTGTTTTAGCCGCTTTGTTGTATAAGGCCATTGGAAAAAAATTGCATTGTTTTTTCATAAACACAGGATTGTTGAGAAAAAATGAAGCATTAGAAGTAATTAATGTTTTTAAAAAAAATTATAAAGTAAAATTAAATTATGTAGATGCATCTTCTATTTTCTTAAATGCATTAAAAAATGTCACTGATCCTGAAACTAAGAGAAAAATTATTGGTAAAATTTTTATAAAGATTTTTGAAAGAGAATCTAAAAAATTTAAAAAAATTAAATATTTAGCTCAAGGAACTTTGTACCCAGATGTTATTGAAAGTCAAAGTCACCATGGCGGACCCTCTTCAGTTATTAAATCACATCATAATGTTGGGGGATTGCCAAAAAAAATGAAATTTAAATTAGTAGAACCGTTTAGAGAGTTATTTAAAGATGAGGTCAGAAAAATAGGTCTTAGTCTTAAATTATCTAAAGAAATAATTTTTAGACATCCTTTCCCTGGCCCTGGACTAGCAATTAGAATTCCAGGTAAGGTTGATAAGACTAAAGTTAAAATTTTACAAAATGCAGACATCATTTTTATTAATGAGTTAAAAAAAAGAAATCTTTATAATAAAATTTGGCAAGCGTTCACAGTTCTTTTACCAATTAAAACAGTTGGTGTAATGGGTGATTCTAAGACATATGAATTTGTTTGCTCATTAAGAGCAGTAACTTCACAAGATGGAATGACAGCAGATTTTTATAACTTCAAAAATAAAGATTTAGCTGAAATTTCTAATAAAATTATTAACAATGTAAAAGGCGTCAATAGAGTTGTTTATGATATTACTTCAAAACCGCCTGCTACAATTGAATGGGAGTAACATTTGTGAAAAAGAAATTAACAATAAATAATATTAAATTTAAAAAATTTAAAAAACCATTAGTCTGTCTTACAGCTTACACAACCCCTATGGCTGAAATTTTAGATAAATATTGCGATATAATTTTAGTTGGAGATTCATTAGGTATGGTATTGCACGGGTTGAAATCTACAAGAGATGTTACTTTAGACATGATGATTATGCATGGAAAAGCAGTAAGAAGAGGGGTTAGTAAAAGTTTATTAGTTGTAGATATGCCAATTGGTACTTATGAAAAAAATCCAAAGTTAGCTTTGAAGAATGCAAAAAAAATAATTAAAGAGACAAATTGTGATGCAGTTAAAGTTGAAGGCGGAGTTAAGGTTTATCAAACCATTAAATATTTAGTTAACAATAACATTCCAGTTATGGGACACGTAGGATTGTTGCCACAAAGTGTAAGAAAAAAATCAGACTATAGAGTAAAAGGAAAAGATTCTTTAAGTTTTAATCAAATTATCAAAGATTCAATTTTTGTAGAAAAAGCAGGCGCTTTTTCAGTAGTAGTGGAATGTGTCATTAAAGACTTAGCGGACAAAATTAATCAAAATATTAACATTCCAACGATAGGAATAGGCGCATCAAATAAATGTGATGGACAAATCTTGGTCACCGAAGATCTGCTAGGATTTTCAGAAAAGCCTCCAAAGTTTGTTAAAATGTATGATAATTTCAAGGAAAGAACTGAGATTTGTATAAAAAAATTTGTAAAAGATTTAAAAAATGATAATTTTCCAAATATTAAAAATATGTATCAAATTTCATGAATCAAATTTTTAAGGAAATAGAAGATGATTTAAAACAAGATAGATTTATAAATTTTTTTAAAAAATATAAATTTATAATTATTATTATTCTTTCTTTATTTTTTTTAACAATAATTTTTATAGTGAGTAAAAATATTATTTTTGAAAATAGAGCAAAAAAATACACGCAAGAATATGTAGTAATTTTAAGCCTAATTAATGATAAAAAAATTGATGATGCTAAAAAAAGATTAGAAATTTTAAAAGATTCTAAGATTAATTTATATAAAGTATTAGCAATTTCAAAATTACTTGAGCTATCAAAAGAAAATAAAAATGAACAAATTTCAATTTTAGATTACGCAATTAAGTCTAATATAGAAAAAAACGATAAAGATTTATTTAAAATAAAAAAAGCTCTGTTAGCCTTTGATAATTTAGATGAGCAACAAT
>VERQ01000014.1 GCA_018882565.1 Candidatus Fonsibacter sp.
CTCCATGATTTATCAAAATTATTAGTCACTAATCCTGCAAGTGCAAAACTAAAAACTAAAGAAAAACCAACATAACCAAAATATAAAAATGGCGGATGGATCGCAAGTAACGGATCCTGTAAAATAGGATTTAAACCAAGACCTTGTGATGGTTTTGGATCTATCTGATCAAAAGGATTTGAGGTTAAAATTAAAAAAATTAAAAAAATTAAGATTAATATTGCTTGAAAAAAAAGTGTATAGAATTTTAATTTTTCACTAACTTTGGTTCTAGCAAATACGAATGAAAATAGTGATAATATTAAAATAAATAATACCATGCTGCCTTCGTGGTTGCCCCACGCTCCTGATATTTTATAGATTAAAGGCTTAGTAGTATGAGAATTTTGATAAACGGCTACATTAGAAAAATCGGAAACAATAAAACAATATATTAAAGTTAAAAATGAAATTAATAATAAAAAAAAGATACTATTATTAAAAAAATTAATTGTTTTTGTATTCTTAAAATTATTTCTTATCCCTTTAATTAATGAGAAAATTAAGAAACCGTTAAATATTAAAGTAAAAAATAAAGCTAAATTACCTATATAACCAGCCATGATTATTTATTTAATTTATCTTTTTTCAAACTATTAGCAACTTCTGGAGGCATATAATTTTCATCATGCTTTGCCAGAATCGTGCTCGCAATAAAATATTTTTTATCTTTTAGAACGCCTTCTGCAACTGTACTTTTTCCTTCGATAAATAAATTAGGTAGCAACCCATTGTACTCAACAAAAATTTCATTTTTGTAATCAGTAATAATAAAAACATAAGTATTATTATTTTTCTTTATTGAGCCTTCTTTAACTAAACCCCCAATTCTAATCTTATTAGACGGTATATTTGTTAAATTCTTTATTTCTTGAGGTGCGTAGAAATACACCACATTCTTTTGTAAATTATTATAGATAAAAAAAAATATTACCGACGCAACAATTGCTATTAAAGAAAAAATTTTTAATCTTTTTTTTGTAGATTTACTAAAAATCATAATCGTATTTAAACAAATTTTTTAAGAAGATATCGAGACTAAATTAGATATTAAACTAAAATTTACTAACTTGGGCTGAAGCTGAAACTTCTTTAACTTTTTCAGAACGATAAAGATGTTCGATATTTTTAATAGAATTCAATTTTTTAACTGAAACGTAATAAAGAGAAATTAAAGATAAAGCAGCAAATGCATATGACAACCATATATACAAACCATAGCCGCCCATATTTAAAAATTCTAAGATCATTTTTTATTAACTCTAAAATTTATAATTTCATATTTATATCTAATCAAGAAAATAATTAGCGATAAAATACAAAAACTAAAAAACATAATAAGCAACGGCGCCAACATTGAGCTATGTATGGTGGGTGCGGCAGTTAGCGTAATGCTTGCTGGTTGATGAAGAGTATTCCACCATTCTACTGAAAATTTAATAATAGGAATATTTATTAATCCTACTATGCCGACAATATTGGTAATTTTTTCTGCAGAATTATAATTTTTTATAAACGACCACAAAGAAACATATAGAATATAAGTTAACACCAAAACAAACATTGAAGTTAATCTACCATCCCAACTCCAAAAAGTTCCCCATGTCGGGTAACCCCACAATGATCCTGTAACAACAGAGATTAAAGAAAAAACTAATCCTATAGGTGCTAAACTTTTTGCATAAACTGAGAAAACTCTAAGTTTAAAAATTAAACTTATAAATGATGAAGTTCCAATAATTAAAAAAATAAATAAAGAAATCCAAGAAGACGGTACATGAACATACATAATTCTTACCGTATCTTTTTGCAGATAATCAATTGGAGAAAGAACTAACGCTAAAATTAAGCCAACAATAAGCGCGAAAACCAAAACTATCTTTAGCCAAAAAATACTGGTGTTTGCTAAGTTAAAAAAAGTTCTCGGTTTAAATATTCCAAACATTTAAGTTAGATTTTTTTACTACAAGTTTGGGAAGATTAGAAGTTTACCTAACTGAGATAAGGGAGATTGGGGATCAAAAATAACTCAGTTAGGTATTAACTGGAATTTAATAAAATAATCTGTCGAACTTTTGCGTTAAAATTGTTTTAATTAAGGCAGTAAGAATTATGACTAATTTGATGGTTTAATGTAAAGATTTCCTCTTTTTCCTCTAAATATTTCATTAACCAAAGGATGTCTCACAGGCTCATTTGGATCATCACCAACTAAATTTTGTTCTGAAACATAAGCCTCATAAGTGATCTCATCATTCTCAGCTAATAAATGATAAAAGGGCTGATCTTTTCTAGGACGTGCTGCTTTTGGAATTGATTGATACCACTCTTCTGAATTATTAAATTGAAAATCTACGTCGTAAATAACACCTCTAAAATCAAACAAACGATGTCTCACCACTTCTCCGATTGAGAATTTGGCTTTGTTTAATTTTTTTTCTAACATTCAAATTTAAAGTAGTGATTCTTATAAAAAATTCAATAGATCACTGAATTGTGTCTAGATACATCTTAAGTCTAATTCCTTTTTTTCCTTTAGTTGTCGCATAAATTGGAAAATAGTTATCCCCAACAATTCCAAAATAAAGATCTACTTTAAACTGCTCAGGAGTATTTGGATCTCCTGGAATGTGTCCAGATATTGGTTGATAAGTTAAAATACATTTTTGTAATGTTCCTTTATAATTAGAAAAAACAGAATCAAAATCTATTTGCTCCTTTTCTTTCTTCATCACTAAGTAAAAAAAAGTATTGCCATCAAAAACCTTGATTTTTTTATCACAATCGAGATTTTTTTTATCAAGTAAGAATAATTTTTTTACTGCAAAGATTGGATCAATCACGCCAAAATAGTCTTCTTTATTGTACGGAACTTTTTTAGTTAAATCTTCATTTCGAGGTGGATCTGTTTCAAAATTAAGAACTTTTTCTTTAGAAAAATTGATTTTATTTACTCTATATTTGTTACTCGATGGCTTATCGTAACGATACTCGTACTTCCAAGTATTTTTACTTTTATCATTAAATTCAACTTTAGATTTTGCAAAGACTTTTACAAAAAAACCAACAATGCCTACACTTTCGGCACTAAAAGTAATTTTATTATTCACTTCATCATCAATATTAAAATTAATATCCATAACATTTAAATTATAAGCGCGAACATCATATTTAAATTCTTTTGCTAAAGACAAATTAAAGTTTAAAATAATTGTAAAAATAATTATTAAAAATTTAATGAACAAAGGTCTCATAAAGTTTTTCTTAGATATAGGTCCGTTATTAATCTTTTTTTATTTCTATAAAAAACATGGAATGAGTTATGCAATACTTCCTTTAATTATTGCAACTATAATATCGGTATTTTTTGTTTACCAAATAGATAAAAAAATTCCAACAATACCAATATTAGGCGCAATTGTTGTTACTTTGTTTGGAGGTCTTACAATTTTTTTTGATAATAAAATATTTTTTTATATGAAGCCTACAATTATAAATATAATTTTTGCACTTGTTCTTTTGTACGGACAAATATTTTTAAAGCAACCTTTGCTAAAAAAATTATTTGATGGATCAATTAAAATTTCAGATGAAGGTTGGAATATTTTAAATAAACGTTGGATATATTTTTTTATTTTTTTAGCATTACTCAATGAGCTTGTTTGGAGAACACAAAGCGAAGAATTTTGGGTTCAATTTAAAGTTTTTGGACTGCTACCAATAACTTTGATATTCACAATTATGCAAGTATCTCTTATTCAAAAACACAGGATTGATTAATGAAACTTCATTTGATTAAGAATAACAATCTTAATAAGGAAAACTTTTTTAATAAAAAAGAACTTCAAGAAATCCTAAATCTTTACGGCACAATGGTCTCTGTTGGGGAATGGAAAGATTATGGAATTTATATGAGCAAAACTATGATTAGTTTTGAGATCTATAGGAAAGCAACAGAAAATCCTCTTTTTCAAATATTAAAAAAACTTAATCCAAAAGATAAAAATAAATATCAATTAAAAGATGCGAGTGGTTTAATAATTAAAAGTTCTGATAACTTAAGCTCCATACTAAAAATTATTTCCAAAAAACATTCTGCTAAATATTTAAAAGTTATAAAGTAACTTGAAAAAAAAAGATCAATTACCAAAGAAGATTTGTATCAATTGTAACAGAGAATTTCTGTGGAGAAAAAAATGGGAAAAAAATTGGGATTTCGTTAAATATTGTTCCAAAAAATGCTCTAAAAATTAAACTAAACTTAAATTAAAAGTAATTTAAAATTTGATGAAATTATACTCTAATTAAATTATAGTAATGATATGACAAAAAATTTTATTACTTATTTATTATCTGTTTTAGCTGGCATAGCCTGTTTTCTTTTTCTTTTGAATTGGGTCCTAGATGAGTATGGTTATATAGGCGCTATTTTTCTACCACTAATTTTAGTTTCAATTTTTTTAATCATTAGAAAAATGATTAGATGAAAAATCCATTTATTATTGTAACTGGAGCAATAATTTTACTTTTTATTTTAGGAACAAAAGCATTTTGGCCAATTTTAGTTTTAACTATTTCAATTTATTTATTAATTTTTGTTTCAAATTATCTAAAAAAATTTGAAACAGGAGATAAAGATCAAGTTGCTAAAGATTTTTGGAAATATAGTTATGATATTAGAAAAATTAAAAAATCAATTTGGGAACCAAAAGAGTCTTTAGAAATAATGAATAAAAAAATTTTTAGAGATAGATTAGTTAATTGTTACTGGACGTTAGTTTTTATAATTTTCTTCTTTGGTTGTTATTTATTTACAGGAATTGGAGATTTTATTTTAGGTTAATTGATAAAATATTTATCTTTTTTTTAACCAATATATAACATCGTTGACATTCTGATCAGGTGGGAAAACTGGATAAAAATATTTTATAATTTTATTGTTTTCTAAAATTAATGTTACTCTTTCAATTAAGTTCATATTTTCTACCTTAAAAGTTGGAAGTTTAAGAAAATTTGTAAATTTAAGTTTTTCATCTGATAAAACAGGGTATGGAAGATTTAATCTTTTGACCATTTCCCTCTGATATTCGGTTGTTTGACTTGAAATTCCAAAGATATTTTTAATATTTAATTTTTTTAATTCTAAAAAATTATCTCTAAAGCTACATGATTGAGGGGTACATCCTCTAGCACCCGGTATTTCATCCCAACCTTTAGGCAACGCTACATTGGGTTGACCAGTCATCGGATAAACATACATAATACTAAGTCCAACTAACTTTGATAAGTTTACTTGATTTCCGCTAGTGCTTAGAAGTTTTATATCTGGAATTAAAAAGTTATTTAAATGTTCTAAGGATACGTTTTTTTTAGCAGGAGGGATTTTTGACCAATCAGGATTAAGTAGGTGAGATTGGTTCATTAATGTTATAGCCCCGAATTATTCGGGGCTATAAAATAGAATTGATTAATTAGTCTCTTCTTTGTCCGAAGAATCTTAACAACATTACAAAAAGGTTAATGAAATCTAAATAAAGAGTTAAAGCACCCATAATAGATTTTTTAGCCATTGTCTCTGAATCTCCGCCATCAAAATACATGTCTTTAATTTTTTGCGTGTCATAAGCAGTCAGACCAACAAAAATTATAACCCCAAGTAATGAAACGATAAATTCTAGTTGTGTAGATTTAAGAAAAATATTTACGATTGAAGCAATGATGATTCCAATTAAACCCATCATTAAAAATGATCCAAGTTTAGTCAGATCAGATTTAGTTGTGTAACCATAAAGGCTCATCGTAGCAAAAGTTGCTGCGGTAATAAAAAATACTCGAGCAATACTAGCTCCAACATAAACCATGAATATTGAAGAAAGTGATGCACCCATTAATCCTGCGAACACCCAAAACAATGTTTGAGCTTTTGATGCACTCATTTTTGCAAGTCCAAAACTCATCCATAATACGATACCCAATGGAGCAAAAGCGATTACCCACATTAATGGAGAATTATAAATTGCATTACCTAAATTAGTTAGGCCAGTAATTGAACCAGCTTCATTTGTAACTACCGAATATTTAAATAAAAATAACGCTACAAAACCTGTCACCAGAATACCTGTTGCCATGTAATTGTAGATCTTCAACATGTAGGATCTAAGGCCCTGATCTATGGCACCTGATTCTGCACGTGTCGTAGCTCTTGTTTGACCATACTTTAAGTTCATTCTTTTTTTACCTATATGTTTGTTTGACCCAATACATAATATTAAAATATGTTCATTTCAAGAAGCTTAAAAAAAGGCTATTCCATTGTCTTTTTAGAAATAAAATATGAAGTTTAATAAAATACCAAATACCGATTTAAACGTTAGCCAAATTTGTCTTGGCACAATGACCTGGGGTTCCATGCAAAATACCGAGCAGGATGGTTTTGAACAAATGGACTATGCCGTTTCAAAAGGAATTAATTTTTTTGATACCGCTGAATTGTATTCAATACCGCCAACAAAAGAGACGTGCGGTGCAACAAGTAGAATTATCGCAAATTGGTTAAAAAAAACAAAAAAAAGAGATCAAATTATTATTGCAGATAAAGTAACTGGAAGATCTGGAATGAATTGGATTAGACCTGGTGAAAATGAAACTCGACTAAATAAAAAACAAATAAATACTGCAATCGACAATAGTTTAAAAAATTTACAAATTGATTACGTTGATATTTATCAACTGCACTGGCCTGATAGACCTTTAAATGTGTTTAGTGGACTTGAATATGAACACACAGAAACTGATGATGTGGTTCCTATTCTTGAAACAATGGAAGCAATGGCTTCTTTAATAAAGGCTGGAAAAATAAAATATTATGGACTTTCTAATGAAACTGCTTGGGGTACGAGCCAATATATAAAACTCGCTGAAAAACATAATATTCCAAAGCCTATAACAATTCAGAATGCATACAGTCTTATTAATAGAAGTTATGAAGTTGGTCTTTCAGAAATTTCTATTAGAGAAAAAATTGGATTACTTGCATACTCTCCTTTGGGCGGTGGACATTTAACTGGAAAATATTTAGGTGGCAAAAAACCAGCTGGATCTAGAGAAGTTTTGTGGGGAAATAGATTTGATAGATACAGAACACAAAATACAGAGCCTGCAGTTAAAGCTTATTATGAAGTTGCAAAGAAACATAATATTGATCCTGCGCAAATGGCAATTCAATTTTGTATTATTCAAAAATTTGTAACTTCAACGATTATTGGCGCAACATCAATGGAGCAGTTAAAGAAAAATATTGATAGTATTGATCTGTCACTAACTAATGATGTAATAAAAGACATTAATAATGTTCAATTAATATATTCAAACCCATGTCCATAAGAGTTTTATTTTTTTCTATAATTTGTCTTTTGTCTTTTGAACAAAAAATATTTGCCCAAATTAAACTGGATGGACAATATAAAAACTGGACCGCTCAGAATACTAATATTAACGGTCAACAAGTTTGTTATGCCGTATCAAGTCCTGTGGCTTCTGATCCAAAAAATCTTAATAGAGCAGAATCTAGAATGTTTGTAAGTTTTAGGCCTAATGACAAAATACAAAACGAGATAAGCGTTACAAGCGGTTATAATTATAAAGCATCTTCTAAAGTAAATGTTGCTATTGATAAAAAAGAATTCAAATTTGAAACTGAAGATAATTTTGCTTGGCTTACAAAATATGAGGAAGAAGTTGCGATGATAGAATTGATGAGAAAATCTTCTCAAGCAAAAATTAGCGCAACCTCAGCTAAGGGTTCTAAAACTATCGACACTTTTTCATTAAGTGGGTTTAGTGACGCCTATGAGGCTGCTAAAAAGAAATGTAATTTCATTTAAGAATGAAAAAAAAAGTTAAAAAAATTGTTTTAGCTTATTCTGGAGGTCTTGATACTTCTGTCATTTTACGTTGGTTACAAGAAAACTATCATGCAGAAATTATTGCCTATACTGCAGATCTTGGGCAAGAAATAGATAGAAAAAAAATAATTAGAAATGCGACAAATCTTGGTGTTAAAAATATTGTTATTGAAGATCTAAAAGATGTTTTTGTAAAAGATTATATTTTTCCAATGATTAGAGGAAATGCTTTATATGAAGGTATTTATTTACTTGGCACTTCTATCGCTCGACCTCTTATTGCAAAACGTCAAATTCAAATTGCTAAAAAATTTAAAGCAGATGCCGTATCACATGGATCAACAGGAAAAGGTAATGATCAGGTGAGATTTGAATTGGCTTATTACTATTTTAATCCAAAAATTAAAATCATCGCTCCATGGCGTGACTGGGATTTTGCATCAAGAAGCGATCTAATTAAATATGCTAAAAAAAATAATATTCCTGTGCCAAGTGATAAAAAAGGAGCTCCACCATTTTCTGTGGACGACAATTTATTTCACACATCAACTGAAGGAAAAATTTTAGAAGATCCATCAAAACAGGCTCCTGAATTTATTTTTCAAAGAACAGTTTCTCCTGAGAAAGCTCCAAATAAACCATCTTATGTGACTATTGGTTTTAAAAATGGCGATCCAATTAGTATTAACAATAAAAAATGTTCTCCAAGTAAATTGCTTTCTCTTTTAAATAATATTGGCGGCAAGAATGGAGTGGGCAGAGTAGACCTTGTTGAGAATAGATTTATTGGAATAAAATCTCGTGGTGTTTATGAAACGCCTGGCGGAACTATTCTTTTATTCGCCCATAGAGCTATAGAATCGCTTACTTTGGATAAAGAAACTGCGCATAAAAAAGATGCTGTGATGTCTAGATTTGCAGAATTAATTTACAATGGATTTTGGTACTCAAAAGAAAGATTAAGATTGCAAAAAATTATTGATCAAAAAAGATCTCGAGTTCAAGGAACTGTTAAGTTAAAAATTTATAAAGGAAACGTAAGTATTGTTTCAAGAATTTCTAATAAAAGTATTTACTCAATGAGAAATGTTTCTTTTGAGGAAAACAAAACTTTTAATAAAAAAAGAGTAGAAAACTTTATTAAAAAGAACGCTCGATTACTTAGAAAATAATTAATTAATATTCTTAAAAGCTTTTAAAGTATTACTTAAAAGACAAGCAATTGTTACAGGACCAACACCTCCTGGTACCGGTGTGATAGCTTTTGCTTTTTTAACTACAGATTTAAATTCAACATCCCCTACTATTTTATAACCATTTTTCTTTTCAACTCTGTTAATGCCCACATCAATTACAATTGCTCCTTTTTTTACCCAGTCACCTTTAACTAAATTTGCTCTACCTACCGCAGCAACAACAATGTCTGCCTTTTTACATAATTCTTTTAGATTTTTCGTTTTAGAATGCCCAATAGTAACTGTGCAATCTTCTTTTAATAATAATTGAGCCATGGGCTTACCATTTAAATTAGATCTACCAATGATAAGCGCGTTAAGTCCTGCTAAATTTTTTCTAACACTTTTAATCATTAAATAACATCCAAGTGGAGTACAAGGAACTAAAGCATCTTTTCCGGAAGATAAATTTCCAACATTGATTGCATGAAAACCGTCCACATCTTTTTTTGGATCTATCTCTTCAATAATTTTATGACCACTAATATGATTAGGCAAAGGTAACTGCACTAATATTCCATGAACTTTTTTATCTCTATTCAATTTATGAATAACTGAAATCAATTTAGTCTCTGAGATAGAACTTTTAAATCTTAAAACTTTAGAACTAATACCAACTTCTTTTGCGGACAGTTCTTTATTTCTAACATAAATTTCGCTCGGGGTATGATTGCCTACAAGAATAACAGTTAGGCCCGGTGTTAATTGCGTTTTATTTTTAATAGATTGAATTTCTTTTTTAATCTTATTTCTTAACTTTTGAGCAAATTTTTTTCCGTCTATAATCACTAAAAAATCCTTTTATAACAATGATAATTCTTCTTCACCTGGTAAAAAAATTTTAATTTTTTTCCACTTCAATCTTTTTAAAGTATTTGCAACGTTAATGCTAATACAATTCAGACTGCAATTATCTAGATCATTTTCAATTTTATAATTTAAAATTATCTTTAATAATTGATCTGCAGCCCTCTTTGAATAAACAAAAATAACATTAACTAGCTTATTTTTTAGATCTTCAATTAATTTTGGATCAATGTTGGAATTGGGTTCGGTTGTGTAATTAACAACGCTTTCTAGATCATAACCTTTTTCTTTAAAATCTTTTTCTAAATCATTAGAGATAAATTCTCCTCGAATATAAATAAATTTTTCTTTAGTTTTGTCACAAGCTTTAAAAATAAGATCACGAAGTTCGGAATAATTTCCACCTGCAATTTGTATATTTAAAAAACCATTTTTTTTTGCAGCATCAGCGGTTTGCTCACCTACACAAAAACACTTAAGATGATTTATATTATCATTTTTTTTTAAATTCTGGATTGCATTCGAGCTTGTAAATATAACTGAACTAAAATTTTTAAAGTTAATATCAATAGTTGGTATTGGCTTTATTTTAAATATTGAAAAATTAGTTACCTTGTGCCCTTTTGAAATAAATTTATTAACTAAAATTTCAGAACTATTCTGACTTTTTGTGAATAGTATGTGCAAGTTTTGTCTCCGAAATAATAAAATTTTCTCCAGCCTTAGATAAAATCTCTTCAGCTACATCAATGCCTATGCTTTTTGCTTTTTCTACAATGCCAGTTTTGTGTGCTCTAAAAGATTTTTTCCCATCTAAAGATAATAATTCTGCCTGCAAAAATAACTCTCCTTCATCATTAATAACGGCATTTGCTCCAACAGGCGTATCACAAGCACCATTCAATACTTCCAGCAAAGAACGTTCTGCTTCTGCTAAAATTTGCGTTTCATTATCATTAACTGTCTTTAAAATTTCTTTAACTTCAGAATCTTCGGCTCTACACTGTGCCGTTACAATTCCTTGTCCTGCTGACGGAATAACCACATCTTTTTCAAAATATTCTTTTACTTCTGAATGAAATCCTAATCTTTTTAAACCGGCCGCTGCAAGAACTATAGAATCAACAAGACCTTCTTTCATTTTATTTATTCTAGTATCCACGTTACCTCTCAATGGAACAATTTTTAAATCATCTCTTAATCTTTTTAATTGTGAAAATCTTCTAACAGATGAAGTGCCAACGGTAGAACCTGGTTTTAAGTTTGCAAATGAATTTGCAATTGGAGATAAGAATGCATCTCGTTCATCTGTTCTTTTTAAATAACAAGCTAGTGATAGTTTATTTGATGAAAACGTTGGCACATCTTTAAGAGAATGGACTGCAACATCAATTGATTTTTCAAGCAAACACTCTTCTAGTTCTTTAACAAAAAGTCCCTTGCCACCCATCATGCCTAAATTTTCTGTCTTAAATTTATCGCCCGATGTTTTTATAATTTTAATAATAAGCTGATCTTCTTGAACGTCGGGATAAGCAAGTAATAGTTTATCTCTGAAATGTTCTGTTTGAGCGAGTGATAATCTGCTTCCTCTTGTGCCAATAATAATTTTTCTATTTCTTAACATTTTGCTGATTTAATAACATTTTGCTGTATATTATCGCTACTTTTTATAGCGACAGGTGATCACACTCAATACATCTATGAAAAAAGATTTAACATTCCTTGGAATCGAGACTAGTTGCGACGAAACTGCTGCATCAATTGTAAGAGAAGATGCTGAAGAAAATGTCAAAATATTATCAAACGTGGTCTCCAGCCAAGTTGATGAGCATTTAAAATTTGGAGGAGTGGTACCAGAAAACGCCGCAAGATCTCATGCTGAAAAAATTGATATTATAATAAAAAAAGCCATAGACGATAGTAAATGTAAATTTGAAGAATTAGATGGCGTTGCAGCAACGGCAGGTCCTGGTCTTTTAGTCTGTTTAATGGTTGGCTTAAGTGCTGGAAAAAGTATTGCAGGAATTTTAAAAAAACCATTTCTTGCAATAAACCATTTAGAAGGTCACGCTCTTACAGCAAGAATTTTTAATAAGATAAATTTTCCTTATCTTCTACTTTTAGTTTCTGGAGGACATACTCAATTTTTAATTGTTGAAGGAGTTGGAAAATATAAAAGAATTGGAACAACCATTGATGATGCCCTTGGAGAAACTTTTGACAAAACAGCAAAAATGATTGGTCTTGAATTTCCAGGTGGGGCAAAAATTGAAAAGCTTGCAAAAAAAGGAAATGAAAAAACTTATGTCTTACCTAAACCAATATTAAATCATCCAGGATGTAATTTATCTTTTGCAGGATTGAAAACAGCAATTTTACAATTATCATCAAAAATAAAAACTGAAAAAGATAAGGAAAATCTTGCGGCCTCTTTTCAAAAAACAATTAATGAGATTCTATATGTTAAGTGTAAATCAGCTATGATTGAATTTATTTCTAAATACAAAAATGATAAAAAAGTTTTTGTAATATCTGGCGGTGTTGCATCAAATAAAAGCATTAGAAATAATTTAGATAACTTAAGCAAAGAAATGGGCTTTGAAAATTTCTTCCCACCCATTGAACTTTGTAGTGACAACGGAGCCATGATTGCTTGGGCTGGAATTGAAAGATTTAAAAAAGGAATGGAAGATAATCTTGAGGTTCTTGCAAAACCAAGATGGCCTTTAGATCCTGATGCACCTTTTTTAAAAGGAGCTGGAGTGAAATACTAATTTTGAATTGTTCGTTTTAAAAAATCATTGATTTATATAGATAAGTTTGGCTTTGTTTTGACACGGACACCCCTTAAAAATACAAAAAAATTTATATGAACTACTGGCTAGTAAAATCAGAACCCTCAGTATGGTCGTTTAACGATCAAAAAAAATCAGGTTCCAAAGGAACCGTTTGGGATGGAGTTAGAAATTACCAAGCTGCAAATTATCTAAAACAAATGAAGTCAGGCGATCTTTGTTTTTTTTATCATTCTAATGAGGATAAAAAAATTATTGGAATAGTTAAAGTTATTAAATCTGCTTTTATTGATCCAACTGATAAAGAAAAAAAGTTTGTGGCCATAAAAGTTGCTTATTATAAAGATTTAGCAAATCCAGTTTCACTTGCTAATATAAAAGAAAATAAGGAAATTTGTCACTTACCTCTTATCAAACAGAGCAGATTATCAGTAATGCCAATAGATTCTAAAAGCTGGAAAATTATATGTAAGATGGGTAGAATTTAATAAATAAAAAGAGATTAAGGGGGATTGATGGACGACAAACTTTTCAAGGTACCTGCGGATTGGGCAAAAAATTCTTACGTTAATCATTCATCATACGAAGCTAAGTACAAAGAATCTATAAATAATAATGAAAAATTTTGGGCAGATGAGGGAAAGAGAATTCATTGGTTTAAGCCCTACACAAAAGTTAAAGACGTAATTTACAGTACAAAAAAAGTTTCTATTAAATGGTTCTATGACGGGACCACAAACGTTTCCTACAATTGTATTGATAGACATCTTCCAAAAAGAGCAAAACAAACTGCAATTATTTTTGAAGGAGATGATCCAAAAGAATCTAAAAATATTACCTATCAAGAATTAAGTGATGAGGTTTGCAAACTTGCAAATGGATTAAAAGAAATTGGAGTTAAAAAGGGCGATCGAGTTACGATTTACATGCCAATGGTTCCAGAGGGAGTTTACGCAATGCTTGCTTGTACTCGAATTGGAGCAATTCACTCTGTAGTATTTGGTGGTTTTTCTCCTGACTCTATTGTTAACAGAATTTTAGATTGCAAATCAGAATTTGTAATTACAGCTGATGAAGGGCTGAGAGGTCAAAAAGTTATTCCTTTAAAAAAAAATATTGATGAAGCATTGAAAAAATGTCCAAATGTTAAAAAATGTATTGTTCTTAAAAGAACTGGGGGCAACGTACCTTTCGATACAAAACGTGATGTTTGGTATCATGAGCTAACTTCTAAAATGTCTACAGTATGCAAGCCTGAAGAAATGAATGCGGAAGATCCCTTGTTTATTCTTTATACATCTGGATCTACTGGAAAACCAAAAGGAGCTTTGCATACAACAGGTGGCTACTTAGTTTATGCTTCAATGACTCACCAATATATTTTTGATTATAAAGATGGAGATATTTATTGGTGTACCGCAGATATTGGTTGGGTGACGGGCCACAGTTATATTGTTTATGGTCCATTATCAAACGGAGCAACAACTTTAGTATTTGAAGGAGTTCCGAGTTATCCTGATGCAAGTCGTTTTTGGCAGGTGATTGATAAACATAAAGTAAATATTTTCTATACGGCCCCAACCGCTCTTAGGGCTTTAATGCGTGAAGGTGATGCGATGGTTAAAAAAACAAGTAGAAAATCACTTAAACTTTTGGGTTCTGTTGGTGAACCAATTAATCCTGAGGCTTGGATTTGGTATCATAAAGTTGTGGGCGACTCTCGTTGTCCAATTGTTGATACTTGGTGGCAAACAGAAACAGGTGGAATTTTAATATCACCTCAGCCTGGTGCTATAGATCTAAAACCAGGATCAGCAACAAAACCATTCTATGGAATAAAGCCTGCTGTTGTTGATGAAAAAGGGAATGAATTAAGCGGTGCTTGCGAAGGTAGACTATGTATGTCGGACTCTTGGCCTGGACAGATGCGAACGGTCTATGGAGATCATCAAAGATTTATTGATACTTATTTTTCACAACATGACGGTAAATATTTTACAGGTGATGGATGTAAAAGAGATGAAGATGGATACTATTGGATTACAGGTCGAGTAGACGATGTCATTATTGTATCAGGTCACAATCTTGGAACCGCTGAAATAGAGAGCGCATTCGTTGCCCATCCAAAAGTTGCTGAAGCTGCAGTTGTTGGCTACCCACACGATATTAAAGGACAGGGCTTATACTGCTATGTAACTTTAAAAGTTGGTGAAACAGGATCTGATACTTTAACAAAAGAATTAAAAGATTTGGTTAGAAAAATTATTGGACCTCTTGCAACACCTGATCTTATTCATTACACGCCAGGTTTGCCAAAAACAAGATCTGGCAAAATTATGAGAAGAATTCTTCGAAAAGTTGCTGAAAATCAATTTGAAAATCTTGGTGACACTTCAACGCTTGCAGATCCAACGGTGGTGCAAAGTTTAATTGATAACAGATTAAATAAATAATCTAAAAGTCGTAAGTTATGCCTTTGGTCTCCCAGTCTCCATAACGAGTGGGTTCTAATCCTTTTGGACCATTAATTTCTTTTTTTTTAATAGTAATTTTATTTTTTTTTCTATCCGCGGCTTCTTTTAAAGATTGCTCTGCGTATTTTTTAAATTTATCTGACATTTGTATTAAGAGGTTGAAGAAGTTTTACAAAATCAATCATAATATTTTGCCACTGAACATCCATTGAATTAATTACAATCTCTTTATCTAAATCTTTAAGCTGATCAGCGATGGGCGCCCAAGAAAAAAGAGCCTCACAACTTTTCTCGAATGGTCTTTGTTTGTAACACATGTGCCAATTTACTTTTTTAATTCTTTCATCAAACTCATGGATAGATTTATTTTTCAATTCTACCTCAAGACCAAAGGGCTCCTGTTCTTCTAAAATTTTTACAAAAAATGAATTTGCACTTGTAATAATATTTCTATCTTGTTTGTTGTAGATGTAGGAAAACGTAAATAACAATAAATCTTGAACTGAAACTAAATAAATATTCCACCTTGCAATATTTACCGATTTTTGAAAGGGCAAATCATCTAATGATTTATAAAAATTAATTCCTCCCATTCTCGTTCTTAAATACCCATAAAGCGTAAACTGAGATACGTAGGCAGATTTATTACTTATAAAATCCTTAAGATCGTCAAAATTTGTAATTTTTTTTTGCCCTAAAAATATTTTTTTTACAGGATTTATTAAAAAATTTTTAAATACACCTATAACTTGTTTGACCGTATTTTTTTGATCAAATTGTGTGGAAATGTTGATTTTTTTGAAAAATTTCATCTTTACTAATAAATACAACTCAACTACTGTTAAATCAAATAAACAAAGGGGGAAACAATGGCTACACCTAAACAAGAAGCCCATTGGCAGAAAACTAAAGGTTTGATGTTTATAACCTTAGCAATCTGGTTCTTTTTCTCAACAGTAGTCTTCATGTTTGCAGCAGATTTAAACACTGCAAGCTTCTTAGGTTATAAATTAGGATATTATATGACAGCGCAAGGCTCGATGCTGGCGTTTATCATATTAATCTTCTGGTCAAATAACCGACAAGAAAAAATTGACAGAGAATTTGGTTTCTCTGATGAAGACAGGGAGGAAGATTAACAATGGCTAAAACTTCAAAACAATTTATCCAAGATTTACCTAAAATCTACGGTACGTACACCGGAGGTTTCTTGCTGTTCATCATATTGATGGGTATCGCTGAGAAAATGGGTCTGTCTGGAAGAAACATCGGACTAGCGTTTGTGGGTTTCACAATTTTAATCTATGCGTTGATTGGTTGGATCTCAAGAACGACTGATGTTGATGAATACTACTTAGCAGGAAAAAAAGTTCCAACAGTATTTAACGGAATGGCAACTGCAGCTGACTGGATGTCAGGTGCGTCTTTCGTTGCAATGGCAGGTGGAATCTACTTTGGTGGATATACCTACATGGCATTCCTAATTGGTTGGACTGGTGGATACGTGTTAGTATCAACTCTTCTTGCTCCATATCTTAGAAAATTTGGATGTTACACAGTTCCAGATTTTATTGGAGCTAGATACGGTGGAAACCTTGCACGATTCTGCGCGGTATTAATTCTATTAATTGCATCATTTACTTACGTGACTGCACAAATCACAGCAACTGGAAGCATTGCACAGAAAGCTTTAAGTACACCAGCTTTCCCAGTGTCATTTGAATTTGGTTGTTGGACAGGTTTAATTACTATTCTGCTTTGCTCTATGCTTGGTGGAATGAGATCTGTTACATGGTCGCAAGTTGCACAGTATATCGTGTTAATTATAGCTTACTTGATTCCTATTTTCTGGATATCTTGGAAATACAATTTCGGAGTATTCCCACATGTGATGTTAGGAGATGAGGTAACAAGGCTTGCCGCACTTGAACAACAATATGGACTAACGAAGCATACTAAAGATGTCATGGATGCTGCCAAAATACCAAGTGATGCTCTTGGAAATGCTACATCGCTTAAATACATTGTAAGCGGTCACTCAGCAGTTCCTGCGGGTCACGAAGTTGCTTGGAGATATATTTCTCTTGCAATTTGTATGATGGTCGGCACAGCGTCTTTACCTCACATTTTAATGAGGTACTTCACAACTCCTACTGTAACTTCAGCTAGAAGATCTGTTGGTTGGTCACTATTTTTCATTGGATTGCTTTATTTATCGGCGCCAATGTTAGCAACAGTGTCTAAAATCAGCTTGATGGATCCTAATTTGCCTACAGCTATTATTGGAAAGAAAATTTCTGATGTAATGGCAATCGAGTGGGTGAAAAACTGGGTGGCAGTTGGTCAGGTGAAGATTGTAGACTTTAACAATGATGGCATTCTGCAATTAAGCGAATGGTTCATGAATGAAGACGTGGTTGTTCTTGCAACCCCTGAAATAGCAGGTCTTCCATACGTGATCTCTGGACTTGTTGCTGCAGGTGGATTAGCAGCTGCGATGTCAACTGCGGATGGTCTAATTCTTGCTATGGCTAATGCAATCTCTCACGACGTTTACTACAAAATGATTGATCCAAAAGCTTCTGTGAAGCAAAGATTAATTGTTGCTCGTGTTCTTTTAGTTGTCCTTGGGTCTCTTGCTGCCATCATGGCATCATTCAGACTTACAGGTATCTTAGGAGCCGTTGCGTGGGCGTTTGACTTTGCAATGTCTGGATTGTTCTTCCCACTTGTACTTGGTGTATGGTGGAAGAGAGCAACACGAACTGGTGCAATCGCTGGAATGCTTTGTGGTCTTATCGCTGGAACTGCTTACCTAGTTTGGGTTGGCGTTCCGAATAAGGACATAACGTTCTTCATGGGTGCAACACCTTGGAAAGACATTCACTGGATATTTGTAGACAACTTACGATTTGGTATTCCTGGAGCTTTAGTTAGCTTGATTGCCATGGTTACAGTAAGTTTGATTACAAAACCAGAGTCAAAAGCCGTTATGGACATGGTTGATGAAGTGAGAATCGCTTCAGGCAAAACTGTCCTAAGAGGGGCTTAATAAAACTTTTTCTCAAGGGGCGATTTATTCGCCCCTTGAACTTTCTAAAAAAAATTTTCTAAATTATGCCAGTTTGGGTTCTTATTCTTGATTATATAACGGGAATGATTATGTGGACGCTTATTGGCAGAACAGCGATGAATATTTTTCAAAGAGAAGACTCTAATTTCTTTTTTATGAAAATGTTCGTGAAACTTACAAATCCAATTATTAAACCCTTTGGCGTTATAACTCCAAGTTTTATCATAGCACCTTTAGTGCCACTTTATGTTGCTTGGTTTTTTTATATGTTCAGATTTTATTTTATGCCTTGGGCTCTAGGCTATTCAGTGATGGGAATGCTTTCTTTTCCATTGGAGAGTGAATTTACTCAAGTCTTCTTAAGTTTGTTTAAAAAATAATTATAAAAAAACGTTTTAAATTTCTTAAATTCATTTAATTGTGTGCTGTGGCACAAAATATAAAAATATCACCATCTATTCTATCAGCTGATTTTAGTATTTTAGGCGATGAAATTAAAAGTTTAGAACAAGCTGGTGCAGATTTAATTCACGTTGACGTTATGGACGGCCACTTTGTTCAAAATATTACCATGGGACCTCCTATTATTAAGATGATTAGAAAATGTACAAAACTTCCATTCGATGTTCATTTGATGATCTCTCCTGTTGAAAAATATATTAAAGCATTTGCTGATGCAGGTTCTGATATTATTACCATTCACCCTGAAGCAACAAATAATTTAAAAAGAGCTGTTGGCACCATTAAATCTTTAGGAAAAAAAGCGGGTGTTTCTCTTAATCCTAAAACACCCATTAGTGCGTTAATGGATGTTATTAATG